>NZ_CP139301.1:1693682-2032419 GCF_034092395.1 Prochlorococcus sp. MIT 1307
ACCAGAAAAGTGCAGAAAAGTTTTTAGCGACTGGCGCTCCTTATCCAGGCGTTAAATCATTTTCTCGTTATCATTCACCAGGTTCATTAGAAGGTTGGATTGTTGTTGACTCAGATGATCCAAAAGCTCTTTATGAGCATGCCGCTGAATGGGCTGAGTTTCTGGATTGGGACACAACTCCAGTGCTAACTGACGAAGAGGCTGGTCCTATTTGCGCAAAGGTCTACAGCTAAACAGCTAATTGACTTGATTGAGAAGTTTTTTGGCAGCTCTCCTTCTCTCATAGAGATTTGATAAGTACTAAAAAAGCCTCTTGATCAGAAGAGGCTTCATAAGACCGTTTGATCCCCATCACCCGGCCACTTGGATGACACTAGTCACTGTCAAGCGATTTGTCATCGGTAGATACACGCTATTTATAGTGTGACTTATACAACCGATCAGAAAAAACACTACTTGTGGGGGTTGATTTTGAGCTCAATCTCTCTTAGAAAACAGGTTCCCCATCACCCAGGTCCGGCGCGTTTCGCAAGGGCCTTTTTTTATGAGCTAGAGGGCTTGCCAAAATTAACTAATTAGGTAAAAATACCTGAAGTGAGGAGATGAGATTCTCCGAGCAGTGGAAACAAGGCAACACTTGCTCATGATCTCCAAGAGCCCGCCTTTGGCGGGTTTTCTTTCTGAATTTGTTTTTAGTGTGGAGATAATTGACTAAATACCTTTTAGGCGCCCTAATATCTTCGATTGGTTTGAGAACATAATTGAGTGATCTTTTTTAAATTAAAAGTTTTAAACTAGATTTTGATGGGGGATAAAAAATGTGTGAAATTAATTCTGCAATTCGTTCAAATTCCATTAGAGCAATCAAATCAACTAGTACATTTTCAATAGTTCATTTCTTGTTTAGATATATGATAATGATATGAAAATAAATCAAGAAAAAGTTTTAGTCACTGGTGCATCCGGATATATAGCTCTGCATTGCATTGCAGAGTTATTAAAAAAAGGGTACAGGGTAAAGGGATCTCTCAGAGATTTGAATCGACAGGATGAAGTGAGAAAATCTTTAGCTTTAGAAGCTGAATATGAAAAACTTGAATTTTGCAAACTGAATCTTCTAGATAATCAAGGCTGGGAAGCTGCTGCTTCTGATTGTGATTATCTTCTTCATATTGCTTCTCCATGCTCTATCGAGGAGCCAACAAATGAGAAGCAACTGATTAAGCCTGCATTAAAAGGAACATTGAGTGCATTAAAGGCTGCTCAAAAATCTAATGTAAAAAAAGTAGTGTTAACTTCTTCCATTGGTGCAATAGCTTATGGCCACAGTAAAAGCACCTGTGACCCTACTGATTGGACTGATACCTCAAAAGATGTTGGAGCTTATATAAAAAGTAAAACCATAGCTGAAAAAGCAGCCTGGGATTTTATGACTAATCAATCTGATACGTCATTTACAATGACGACGATTCATCCTGGAATGGTCTTTGGACCATTGCTTAGCAATGCTATAGAAGGTATGTCTGCAGGCCTAATTACAAAAATGATTAGCGGTAAATTTTTAGCCTTACCAGACATCTACTTTACTGTTGTTGATGTAAGAGATATAGCAAAATTGCATGTAGAATCCATAACGAATAAACAAAGTGATCATAAAAGGATAATTGCTACATCTCAACAAGCTATTTCATTCTTAGAAATTTCAAAAATATTAAGAGAGCTTGGATTTAATAAATCTCCTCAAAATAGAATTCCAACTCAACTGATAAATTCTTTAGCGATATTCAATATAGGGATGAAAAATACTGCTTCTATGATTAAAAGAGGTTGCTATAGTGTAGATACATCAGAAACTATTTCACTTTATGATTGGGACCCTATCCCCTTCAAAAAAACCTTAAAGGATATGACTAAATCTTTAAAGACAATGAGTTAATAACGATAGCTTACATTGAGATGTAAAAGTTGAAATTTAGAACTAAAGGATTGCAATATAAGGATACCTAATAATCTATTTCAAAGCAATTATCAGAATTAAAATTGAGAGATTAGATAGAAGGTTCTTTTTGATTATTTATTTGTCCAGCGATACCATTTTGGCTTTTGAGTTAGCTTTTCATTGATTCTTATCCTTATAAGTTCAATATCTTTCGCTTTTGGTTCCCAATCTTGATAAAGTTCATAAGGCCATTGTTCTTTTTTAAATTTGCGAGCTGGATTAGGACTCATTCCACGCCTCTTCATTTCTGCTATAAGCTTTAAATATCTTTTATGAAGGTATTTCCCTTTATTATAAAAGAATTTAACGTGTCCAGTATTTAATGTAAAATCCTTAGGTAATCGTTCTTTTATTTGATTCCAGCTTGGAGATTTTAATGACCGCTGTAGCGCAGATCCAACCATAAAAATCTCTCTATACTCTGCCACTAAATGTTGATCAGAGAGTTCACTTGGGCTGACTAGATTTATTCTTGTCATATGAAGATGATTTTTTACTCATTTTCTTAATGAGCAATAGTACATCTCCCTAAGAAAGTATTTTGGGCTAGGCTTATCAACTACATTTCTCGTAAGCCCCTTTGCCTTGCACCTAAAGAGAAGCCATTACAGCTCGTTCTTGTTCTGAAGGAGTCAAGTTAACTATTTCCATTTTGATCTTTTTCTTTAGTTCTTTGCTCCTGAGATTCGCTGTATAGCTCGAATACCTTTTGCGCAACAGCCAAGGTTGATGCAACAAGTAGACCTATGGCAAAGAGCTGGAAGTAGCTTGCTTGTAGGTGCATCAATATCGTGTCAACGATTTCATAGTAAGGCGGCCTTTTACAGTCAGCATCAAAGTCGCGCATATCTCCGTAGATCACTTCTAAAAGTAATGTGCCTCCTTGTGATTACCGAAGCCCTTTGAGGTTATTAAGCAACACTGCGAATGAGTTTTCAATGAATGTTTGCTTGGACTTGAATCCTAGGCAACATTCTCTAGGAGGTTGGCTTTAAGGTGCTATTAGTCTGCAAGCTTCGAAGAAAAGATTATTGCCAGAAAAAAGATCTCGCCTGGAAGATGATATTTTCTATGATAGGTTGAACTCCAATAGGCTTGATTTAAAGCCTTTGATCTTATATGGGATCAAGATCTTAAATAGATCGTTTTAATCCTTTTAAAAATTAGATCAGGTTCTGTTCCTGTAATTGATCTTTTATTAGGTTAAAGCTTATTCAATTAATTTGCCTTCGAAGTTAACTATTTGGTCGCTACTGCTAATAATGTCTTGATGATTCTTTTGTAAAGGAGCAATGTGATTTACGCATATATCTAGGTCAAGAGTACGCTTATTAAGCTTTATATGATAATTGCATCTTTCAGAAGGATTTAATTTGGGATAATCACTCCTTTGATGCGCTCCTCGGCTTTCTTTTCTTTGAAGAGCAGAGAGTATTGTTGCTTGCGCGGAAGTTACAGATGCCTCTAAATTAAAAATTTGAATAAGATCTTTATAACTGCTATCACTGCTTCGAATATTAACGCTTTCAATCATATCTTTAATTTCTAGAACTTTCTTTAAGCCTGTTTCTAGCAACTCTTTATCTTTTATAACACCACAATATTTCCACATAGTATTACTTAAATGAAGTTGTAATGGTGTTACTGCCTCTGTGCCTTTTCTTAGAAACCTATTAATATTTTCATGGGCTTTTTTAATCGACTTATCTGATTTGATGTGTGAATTTATTTGCTTAGAGTAACTAATACTAGCTAACCCAGCTCTTTTGCCGAAAATTAAGATTTCAGCAAGTGAATTCCCTCCTAGGCGATTAGCCCCATGAAGGCCTCCTGCTACTTCCCCAGCAGCATATAAACCTCTTATTGACGTGCAATGATCTTCAGGGCTTATGAATACTCCTCCCATGGAATAGTGAGCAGTTGGAGCTACCTCCATTGGGTGCTTTGAAATGTCAAGCATTTGTGTGTCTAAAAACTGCTTATAAATACTTGGCAATTTTTTCATTATGAACTCTTTGCTTTTATGACTAATGTCCAGGTAAACACCTCCGTTAGGTGTTCCACGCCCTTCCACTATTTCTGTATAATTCGCGATCGCAACTCTATCTCTGGTTGATAATTCCATTCTTTTCTTATCATAATTAGCCATGAACCTCTCTCCTTTGCTATTTATAAGCTTTCCACCTTCTCCTCTTACTGCCTCTGTGACTAATGTTCCTGCGATTTCTTCTGGTAAAAGAATTCCTGAGGGATGAAATTGAACCATTTCCATATCAGTTAACTCACAACCTGCTTTTAGGCTTAGGTAATATCCATCCCCTGTATTTTCATTTTTTCTTGAAGAACTTCTTTTCCATATTTTCGTATGTCCACCCGTACAAAGAATAACAGCATTAGCTATGTGGACTGTCCTTTCATTTGTTCTGGTATTGAAGGACATAGCTCCAAAGCAAACTTTATCTCTAATAAGTAAGTCAGTAACATATTGATTGTCATCAATTGGAATATTTAGAGCATCGGCTTTCTTCAGGAGTGCTTTTAATATTGATAGACCAGTGTAATCACCTGAGTAACATGTTCGTCTATAGGTATGTGCCCCAAAATATCTTTGATCTAGGCTTCCATTTTCTAACTTCGCAAAATTTGCGCCCCACCTATCTATTTCTTTTACAAGAGTCGGAGACTCTTTTGCCATTAGTTCAATTTGTAGTGGATCTCCAATTCCATAACCTTCCAAATAGGTATCTGCAAAATGGTGTTCCCAAGAATCTTCGGGATCTATATTCCCAAATGCAGCATTAATTCCACCTGCAGCTAAAACAGTATGTGAATCTGTTTTCACCCTCTTCCCCAAAACTAAAACTTCAAGCCCAGCCAACTTGACTTCTATAGCTGCTCTTAGCCCAGCTCCTCCACAACCAATTACTAAGACATTGGATATTTGAGTTAAGTGATTGTTGATATACATCGCACGATTGCAAATTGATAGAGGGTTTAAGCAGGTTTGGAAACTTCTTGGAGCCAACATAAAGTATTAATTTTAATAACACCTCCGTAGATAAGATTATTTAACTTCTGTATTCCATTAGCACAGGATGTGTTTATGACATGTCAATGATCTACTAGCGAAAAGGAGAATAATGAAATAAAAAGCTAGCCAATTTTTTTTTTGCTCTACCCACTAACAGTTAATTAACTTTTCTTGTTATGCTGGTTTAGTAGCAAATGCTACTAAAACGTTCGACTCTCTTTCGAGAGCCGCAGCTCGACTCAAGCCATGGAACGGGGACTTGAGCTAAAACGGAGAAAGATCAATGTCTCTTATTTACAGAGGGAAAAAGTACAACCAGCAGAAAGAAGTCGCTGTTAAGGAGCATGTTCTCCTTACTTATCGTGGAAAGCAGTATCTACGTTAAATTAGTCAAAATCTGGGAAAGAAAAAGGGCCTTCAAAGTAGGGCCTTTTTTTTTTGATTAATTTGATATGACTGGTTTTTATTGCCTTTTGGTTTCGGTAACAATATAAACCATGCTAATCAAATATTGCTTATTCTCGGATAATTAGCGATAAGAATATAAATACTCTTCAAAATATAAGCATTATTTGATGCTTATATTTTCTTGCTTTTAGTAGGTGAGGAATCTTGCTATCTTGCATCATTCACACTTTCGCTCTTGGCTGGCTAGTATCTACCTCTTTAGTACAAAACATGGGAGGAGTTCAATCAACTATAGGCATTTGCACAGGCAGGGAAACTATTCTTTACTTCTTTGGCCAATCAGAAGCTCTGGCTGCTCTTAACTTTTGTCAAAGTACGTGATTATGATGATCCATAAGTGAGGGAAAATACTTCCTGTTGTTTAAGACTTTTAAAGCTATTACCACTAGATTTTTTTTCAATCTATCCATGACTTTACAGATCGGTGATTCAATTCCTGATTTTTTGTTGTTTGATCAGGAAGGAAACTATAGAAGTAATAAGGAATGCATAGGTAAATTATTGGTACTATTTTTTTATCCTAAGAATGACACCCCAGGATGCATAGCTCAAGCTTGTGGGTTTCGTGATAAATATGACCTATTTAAACTCCTTGGAGCTTTGGTTTGGGGTGTTAATAACGATAATCAAGAGAGTCATCGTAAGTTTGCAGAAAAAAATCAACTTCCATTTCCATTATTATGCGATGAGGAGAATTTATTAAGAAAACAATTTGGAGTTCCAAAGATATTAGGACTTCTTGATGGAAGAGTGACTTATATAATTGATTCAAAAGGGATCATTCGCCATGTTTTTAAAGACCTTCTAGATGGCCCCCAACATGTCATAGAAGCTTTGATAGTTCTGGAAAAAATGAAACTAGAGTTAAAATCATATAAGAGAATTGCAACAAAGATTTGTTGACTTCTTTTATTCCTAATAGAGAGCTGTAGCAATTAAGAAGGCCTAAGAGGCCTCAATAGCTTCTTTAATAAATTAGTATCAATAAAACAACTATTTAAATTTCGATGGCTGACGCTAACACAAGAGATTTTTCTCACAAGTGACTAAGTAGACTATTGGATATTTATGGATTATCAGCAGCTATATGACCAAAATTTGCGGATATATTGCAGCATTGCTGTTTTGCTTCTTACTTCAACTAAGTCCTAGCCCTGCAATGGCATGTGTTGAGGGTTTGTCGTGGGGAATGGACCTTTTGAGTGTAGAGAGACATATTGGTCAGCCTTTAGTACCTATTCAAGGAGGGATAAATAATGATTTGTTTGAAGTTAGAGATTTCAAAATGAGCGGACTACCTGTAAAAAGCCTTCGTGTTCGTGTCGAAGATAAAAATGGTTTACAACAACTTGCTTATGAAATGGAATATAAAAATATGACTGAAGTCTTGGCAGGTTTAAGAAAGCGTTTTGGCCCACCAGTAGGTACTAGCCTTGATGTTGATGGAGGATACCCTCAACAACAATGGATTTGGCATACTGGAGAAGATGTGATTACCGCTATTAAGAGTGATAAAAGCCCCTTTCTTCTTTCTTATAGACCATCACTTCTAGACCCTTCGTTTCTTTAAAAAGAGTTAGTTAATCCGCTTCTTCGATTGATTTTAATTCTTCTTCTTAAAATTAAGAACAACTATTGATTAGCTAACAGCATAGATTGCTTTCTAATCGTTGCCTGTCGTGGCAGCATAAAAGAAGTTTATGGAGTTAGAGATGCGCATCTTTGAAACGGCCTTTTTAAAAGCCGTGGTTTTTGCCGCTTTATCGGTTGGTTTAATCTTTTCTTGCCTATTTGGAGGGTGGAAGAGTGTTGAGGCTCTCTCGAATCCTTTAGCAGGTAAGCCATTGGGTTTCGATGAGATGCTTCCTTATATGAGTAAGGAGCAACCTATATACAGGAGTGGGACAGGTGATAACGGAGAAAATTCTCTTGGAATTGTTATTGAACCATCCGATGAGAGCGAAGACCTATCAGGAACAAAGGAGGAAATGAGTATGGAAGATATTTTTGGGAGCGAACAAATCTTTCCTTTTGAACCAGGTCTTGGGAATGGAGGAAGGACATAAACGTTACTTCACCCATTATGCGAGCCATGATTGGATATCCAAAGATACTTTGCTGACAGCCCAGCTCATTGCAAGGTACATTAAAACTGGCGCTACAAGCTTTTGAGTATGACGACTTGATTTGCTTTTTAGGAACAAAAAAACACCCTAAGATGATTAAGACGGATTGCTTTTTTAGCTTTTCAGTTTGGATATAAATCTTTCCTCTTTTGCAAAGCATTGATGTAAATCATGGCCCTTGCTGGCTTGCCTGCCTAATGCATACTTAGACTTATTAATTGCATGAAAGAATTCTCAGCGGAGTAATATTTTAGTGAAGAGATATAGCGACCACTATCATTTTAATGGCTTTTGATAGGAATGAAGAAAGATTTAAGCCTACTAGAACAATTCCATACTGAGTACTTTCTTTGGTCGAACCTCTAGGAATAGAAAATGCAAGATTTTATCTTTAGTCTTTATTAGCATGTTAACTTCAAAGCTAAAACACATCAAAAAAGGCGATACAAAAATATCGCCTTTTTTGATGTGTTTTAGCTTTGAATATTAATTAAAACCTCTGGCGCAGCCCAAAGCGGACGCCCCATGAATCAATATCGTTAATGCCAAATTTGACACCAGCTACAGGCGTATCAGAATTTATGTCGTCGTACTTTCTATAACTTGCTTCTGCCAAAAGGTCTGTTTTTTTACCGACCTCATAACTTACGCCTGCTTTTAATTGATAGGTCAGAGTGTCTTCAGAATCTAAATCATAGTTAGTGCCGGCTACATTGATGCTATTGGGAGAAATTCTTGTACTCCCAATTCCTGCTCCTAAATAAGGAGTGAATTTTGAATTAGTAGGAAAATCGTAATAACCAGTCAACATATAAGTTTTTAATTCGCCAGTACCTTGACTGCCAGTTGTACAAGCAGCGTTCTGTTTAGTCTCTGAGCAACTGTCTAAATCATGATCTGATTGGGTATAAGTGACATCTGTGCGCCATTTGCCCCAGTCATAACCAACACCTAGTTCGTAAGCAGCTCCTTCGGAACTTAATTGTGCCTTTCCCCCATAGGCTGTTCCACCAACTGATGTGTCCCACTTTGGATCACCTAGTGAGTCACTTCCTATGGAAAGCACTCCGTAATAGCCGGTTTTTTCTTCTGCTTGAGCTGGGGAGTAGATTCCTGTCACCGCTGGTGCGGCAAAAGCAGACAACGCAAGGCTGGCGCTAAGCAAGCCCTTTTTTAAAGACATTGAAAATCCTCACACAAATTAGGATTTTTATTATTTACTTGAGGCTGACTAGAAAATCTAGGCGCACTAGACCAGTTCTTGTATTGTTTGATAGTTGAGATGGTAACTTTTTACTCATAAAGAGAGGGAGTTGAATTATCCTGGTGGCGTGAAAACACTTATGCCGACTACTTTTATGATTAATGTCGTAATGATTAAACCTTTTAAATAGACTTTATGTATAGAGACTTCGAGTTTTATGAAGTGGCCATTTTTTTGTAGGGAGTTGGATTGTGTTGACTAATGATTTACTGGAAACTTGCCAGAAAATTATTTTGGCGGGATTAGGTGTTGCTCATAGTTAAAAAATCTTCTCTGGCTGGCCGAATTCAACTCATAATATTTAGTTAGTGATTTATTCACCTCTTATTGTTTTGTGCTACCCGATTAAATTCTTTTGTATGTTCCTAGCTAAAAACTCTTGAATCAGGTTAGGAAGGAAAGCCAGCTAAGAGCGGTATTCATTTTCTTGGCCCCCGCGCATACTATTTGAATTGGAAGCACTGGAAGGGCTTTAAATCCTGTGCTGGATTGGCAATCACCTGCCGACCTATCCCTATAGTACATACGTTCCAGGGGTTGTTGGGCTAAATTTTGTGTCGTCAGTTTATCCTGGCTGATAGTCAAAGCTGTGTAAATCTTTGTATTATTCTTGAATCTAGTGGCTAAAAGTCGGGAAACCAGATGAGCCAGTCTAGGTATATTGCTGTTTGCTCGCATCTAAGACCTTGCAGGAATATAAACTTCGTATTTTGGAGACTCAAGAGCATCAAAAGATATAAAGAAAGTTTCAAATAGGGTCGATAAAAATAAGAAAAGATTTAATTTTAATATTTTCCCTTAGAAAGGGCCCAGTCAATATTGCATTAACCTGACTCAATCTGATGAACTATTTGCTAACCATTAATGCAATCAATACATAGATACGGCTTGGCTTTGAAGGCTTTTATAGATAATTTCTTGGACTATCCAGAACAAAAGGTTAAGCAACCTTTTGCGTCATTACTGTGTTTGGATCATCTTTAAAACCTGGATGCTTTTTCTTCTTTACTCCGCTTACTACATTTAAAAGAGCTTCTAGCTGGCTATATAAAGCTCTAATTTCACCAGCTTCAGGAAGTAGGTCTTCATCTTTTAACATTAAAGCCATCTCCCTTAGTTCTAGCCTTAGGAACCTTAAATGGCTTGCTGCTTCTTCCCTTCTGGATTGACTCAATTTCTTTAATTTAAAAAGGACTACAGAAGGTATAACTCATTATATGAGATAAGAAAAGAGTTGGATTCTAATTGGTTGAAGATTGCTTCTTATTCGAATAGTCGATTTATCCCAACGAGCTTATAGTCTCTTGCTAAATAGACTAATCACCTATAGCAATGATATTCGCCTTTCGTTGGATTTAACTCTTCAAATGAAAATTGCTTGCCTTCAGTTGCCGTCTGGATTGTTGACTCAGCTCTAATTGCAGATAGATTTAGAGAAACATTAGAGTTATGCCAAGAAAGGAAAAATATCCTGAGAAGTGTCCATGGGATGCAGGGCCAGATCAAACCAGGTCTAATGATGACTATTGGAGAATGACCAATGGAGAAGATATGGTTACATTCTCTAAAAGCAAGCTGGACCCTAACTATTTCTATATAGAAAAGAATTCAGAGGAAAAAAAGTCATTTCTATCATTTCAAGCTCGACTGACTTATCAAAAATTATTAGATAAAGGCTATTGGCTAGAAGGTAGTCGAGATCATAAATACCAGCAGCATATCCATCTTAATGGAACAAGAGAGTAAATGATCAATGGGTTCATGCTACTCACGATTTAATGGCAACCTATTGGTGCTGACTTGCTCTGCTGCTTAGTAGTAGTTACAACAGTATAGAATCAAAAAACTCCTCTACATGATTCAGCAAGTTGCGCTTCAGTTAACTATCACTGTCATTCTTGTCCGATTGGGATTTCTAATTAATAGATTGATAAAGTCCAGCACAAGCCCCGCTATTAAAGCAGGCTAAGTTAAAACCCTTACATTTCTATTTAATTTTGAGTCAAAAGAACAGTCACAGCGTTGCTCAAGTGTTGTGAATGTTCTTTTGATTCTTATGCTGAAGATTCTTGGAATCATGCAATTGTAAAAAAACTCATGATTTATATATTCAGCTTGGCTTGTAAGTAGCTTGATACAGCTCGTTCAGATTCTTCTAACGTCCCTGCTTTGTTTTCTTGCCTTAACCGTTAGGCTCACCTTTAAAGGATTAACCCAATGCTTCTTGTTGAAATTACGAATTCAACCGAAATGGTTGCATCTAAAACTCACAAGTTATTTGGAAAAACTCCCTTTGAGACTATAGATAAGAGCATCGTTGAAGCACAAGTCATCAAGCAAATGAGTGAGGACTTAGCTACATGGGGGTTGGAAGGCTCTATCTCTATTGTTAAAGGCATAGAGGTTCAAGAAGATACTATAGTGATGAGAAAAGGCTTTGCAGTTAAACAAAGAAAAGAATTTGGGAAAGGTGTCAAGAAAACTGAAACTGAATACAGTAAACCTCGTTAACTTGTTAAACATTGAGTCAAAAATGTGCTCTTTATAAACTTGTTGCTATTAACCGATCTCCAAACCTCATAAATTATTACTACCTGGCAGAACCTAGCCTCTTCCCCTAAGTGGTGTTACTAGGCATAAAACTCCAGTTCAGTAATTTTCGTTAAAGCCTGATGTGGCTCTATCTTACAAGTGGCTCAGTTGCACTATCTATCATCACAATGGGCTTAAGCTTGCTCTTTGAAGTTTATTTGAAATTTATTTGAAGTAACTTTTAGCGTAGTTAAGGACATCTAAATAAAGATTCTCGTCTATCTCTCTAATGTCATATTCAACTGGCCGTGTTCCATGACGATGTTCATGTACAACTATCCAGCAGCTTCGCTCTAATTCACTGCTACTAGAGCCAGATAGTTCAATGGCTTTTTTAGCAAGCTTCGTTGTTAACTCATTTCTTTCTTTCATTGGGATTATCTGCTATACCTTCATTGTTCTTTCCTTCACATTAAAAACCTTTAATATTTTCAAAGCTTAATAAAGCCGAAGGATATTTATTTAGCTTATCTCTTTTTAAATATTAGATGAGAAGTTAGAAGAATCTAGAGATAACATAGACCTTTAATTTGATTTATAAAGCTTCTCTTAGGGTAATTGGCGACTCTGAATTCCTTTGTTCTGAGTCTTTAAGTTCCCCTTAAGGTTATGACTTATTACAGATTAAATACGTGTAAATAATGTGTTGACATTCCAGGAAGATAAATCTTCTATCGCTTCTTTATCTTTGCTTTTGGCTGAGCAGATAAGCCATTCAGCCTCTTCAAGAGCAGCGAATAAAAACAAGATTCCAAGAATAAAGATCTCTATAGTTTTTTTCGTATTCACCTGAGGACTTTGACGGTGTCGAAAGCCTGTTTGGATCTGCTTTGATTTCTTCCTGTCCTTTCCATGGGTCCTTATCAGCTGTTTCTTGAATTCTCTTTCTAAGATCTGAAATTCGATGTTCAAGTTGACAATCTCCCCAGCAGCTGGGTTGAAATATGGCTTTCTTTTGTTCATTATCATTGATATTCAGACCTTTGCTTTTTTCTTAAGGGCAGAAGTTAGTGAATATTCAATTTTGTACTTGTCTAGCAAGTTACGTAATTGCTTATTCTCGTTTTCTAGCTCGATTATTCTTCTTTTTGCTTTAGCAATGGTCATCGATTGACTTGCAGAGGTTCTGCGAGCTCTTGTTGATTTCGCCTTCTCACCAGTTAACTCCCTGACATACTTTTCGGTTACTCGCGCATTCTTCATCAACTGAGCTTCAACTTCTTTTTGAATACCAGCTGAAGCGGCCCCAATTTTTTGGATGGTTCTGATGCCAACAAGATTGAACTTTTCAGGGGGAAGCTGACTATGACTAAGCCAACCTTCCCACCCTGCAACAAGATCAGTAATCTCTCTCTTGTTAAATGGAACCAAGTTGCTGCTTTTAAACTTCGACCACTGTCGAGGATCGTTTTTTTTACTTCCTTTTATTGCATTTCTTAGTTCGTGCAAAAGGAATGCACTCTCGACAATGAATCGAGCATTCCCTGACTTGATCTTATATATCGTATCTTGCATCTTCGCCACTTGAGGAGCTTCAAGGCCTTCAGTGATACCAGGATCTATCTCTATTTCAAGGGCTGGACCCTTAACGACTGGGACGAGGTCAGAGAGTGCCATTTCGGCGATCACGTGTAATTAACTTCTAGCTCAACGAAGAGTACATGTCTACTTGCTGGACGATTCGCCCAGCAAGTAGACATGTACGAGAGTCTTGCCGAGAGCTGCACCTTGTCGCCCTGCTCGCAATAACATACATTTATGATTTCGTTTTAACTAGGGGCATTTCCGCTCTTTTTGCCTGTATTAGAAGATTTTAGCGCGAGTAGAGTCAACCGCTTTGCCTTTCTTGATTCTCCCCTGCAAGTAAGATGTTGCACAAACTATTGTGATAAAGAATACATAAATGGCTGAATATTGCTGATTCTGAAGAGCTTGTTAGTAATTCTTGGAGTCCAAGGTTCGACCAGCCTGCAACTCGAACCTTGGACTCTTGTGTGTTTGGATGATTTTGAATGAATTAACTCGCAAAATTTCAAATTATTGACAATTTTTAGGCGCTTTTGGACTTGTGAGGGTATTTTGGTTTTATACACTCTTGAAAGGAAGTTTTGAGTCAACTAAGTGAGGTGTGAGCGATGAAGTTCCTTGGCGAAGAAGTAAAAAAGTGGATTAAGTTCCGGGAGACTTAGTAAGAATCGCTTATTGAGTTCTGTTTAGAGGTGCGCAATCCTATTAATTATCTTGTGCATTCCCAATGCTTTCATTGTTTAAATTTTTCTACCCACAAAGAAATAAGATACAGAGCAAAATACTTTTGAGAGACTTATTGGCTACTTATAATTTAAAAGTCCCTGAGGGGTTGGAAGATCATCTTGTTAATTCGGTGAAGAATGTATAGAAATGATTGATACTAGCCTTGATTCAATTAGAACTTTTTCTATTTTGGTTTTGGGACTTATTTGGTTTTACCTTCTTTGCCATCCAGGCAAGAAAGCTCTAAAGCAATAGGTTGCTTTTATTGGTCACGACAGTAAATAAATAATTTTAGTCGTCAATCACCCGACACCTGGGATATCAAAAGGTAGTTTTGTTTCTAGCACTACTAGAATTTTTTGAACAGCAGGAATACGCAACAGGACTAATGGTATAACAATATTCAGGCCAATCCAAGTAATACCAAGAATTGCACCCCATTTTCCACTTTTCTTGAGCAGTTTGTTTTCCTTCACTTCTTTAGTCATTTGATTAAATACTCCTAAACATCACCTTACTTTCTAACGCTTTTTACTTTGTCTAGTGTTGTTTAGCTACAACTTATTTACTAATGTAAAAGCTTTATGGATTTAATTAATCATTGATCAAATATTTTTGCCTTTCAGCATTATCAAATTAATCTATCGCGCCCTAAAAGCTTAGGATAGTACTTCCAGTCAACAATAGACTTGGAGTTAAGAGGGATCTGATTTGAACATTGCTAGCTGTTTTCACACTAAGAGGACTTTAATGAGGGGATAAATATGATTCGTTCCAGTACCAGGAAAATCAGTCAATAAGACATATAATTTCTTTGTTAGGGCTTAGGAAAAGTTTATCGCAGTTTAAATCATAGATCTGATTTAAATGCTTTGATTTGTATTCGTTCATTACTATTTCTTTACTCAGAAGTGCTTTTGCACAATCGACTATTGAAGAAGAATCATTGCCTCTTGAAAAGCTTTCTCGATATATTGAGAGATGATTATCTAGTGGATGCTTATAACAGTTAATTATTTTCGCTGACTCTTAGTGATGTGCAATTAAGTCAGAATATCTGTAATTATATAATTGTTTTTCAGTTGTTATCTCATATTCGCTTGTGAAGCCTTGCTTATAAACTTAATTTGATTCATGAGAAAGTTTCTTCGAGTTAAGTCTGAGTTTTATAGTATGAATAATTTCAAGATAGAGAGAATTAATTAGGCTCTTTACCTTTCATGTAAAATATTGCAAGAAAGATATTTAAGCTGTTTTGACTACCTACTTAGTAACGGGCTCCAATCGAGGGATAGGTCTCGAGTATTGCAGACAACTTAAAGATAGAGGTCATGAGGTCATTGCAACATGTAGAACATCTTCACCTGAGTTAGATGCTCTGGCTGTAAGAGTTGAAACTGGTGTTGATGTTACATCAGGTTCCTCAGTTTTAAGGCTTAAAGAGAAATTAATTGGAATCCAAATAGATGTATTAATTCAAAATGCTGGAATAGCGGAATTTAACTCTTTATCCAATCTTGATCCTGAAAGTGTTATTCGCCAGTTTCAAGTCAATGCATTAAGCCCATTATGCTTTACTCATGCTTTTCTGAGCCACATGGGAAAAGGGGGCAAAGTTGCTCTTATGACTAGCAGAATGGGATCTATTGATGACAATACTTCTGGAGGCTCCTATGGATACAGAATGTCCAAAGTTGCTCTTTGTATGGCTGGAAAGTCCCTATCTATTGATTTGCAGCCTTATGGAATTGCTGTGGCTATTTTACACCCTGGCTTAGTTAGTACACGAATGACTGGCTTTACTTCTAAAGGGATCCAAGTTGAATATTCGGTAAATGGACTTCTTGAGAGGATAGACTCATTAACTATTAACAATTCAGGTACTTTTTGGCATGCTAATGGCGAGATTCTCCCATGGTAATATTTTTTCTTAGCAAGTCAAAATATGCTCATTTGTGTATTTGAATTCTCCTTGACTATCCTTTCTGCTACCCAATTATCTGGGCTCCATTCACATAGGAGTGGTTCTAAGTCTCTTAATCCCAGACCATCTTTTTGTTGAACCCAATCATTTCCCAATTCAGTGGAAATAATTACTGGCATTCTGTTATGAAAAGGTTTGATCAGCTGGTTTGCCTTAGTAGTTATTACGGTGCAACTTTCTATTTCACTTCCATCAGGGCCAAGCCATCTATTCCAAAGGCCTGCCAACCAAAAAGGTTTATGATCCATTCTTTTTATATGCATTCCTTTCTCAAAAAAACCATTAGCAGGGAGAAGACACCTTCTATATCTCCAGGCTGACCGAAAACTTGTCTTTGTTGCCAAGGTTTCAGCTCTGGCATTAAGAGGCCTGGGGCTATTGATTGGACTCTTGCTCCCAATCTGCTAATAAACCCCATAACATTATTGAAAATTCAGCTCTTGCATGTTCTTGCTTTAGAACTAGAACTGGATCATTTGGTTTAATTAATGGTTGTTTCTCATAGTGATTTTTAATTCCATCAATAATCTTTGCTTCACCTGGTCTAGGGAGTTGTTCTAGATCTGTTGTTAGTTCATATCGACCACACATTGTTATAAGTCTTTAAGAGTGAAAATCGGATTAAACAATTTACCTAATAAAACTTTTATTATATTAACTTTAGTTTGTTGAAGTAAATTCACTCACCTTAAATAAAGATACATAGGCTCTGATTGGATGTTACGAAATAGGTTCTATTGGTGAATCTACTTTTTGTTGATTAAAAGTTGAATTTAGCATTAATATCATTGGAGCAATGAAAGCAAAACACGCTGCTAAGCCTAATAGTCTAATTGGTTTAAAAGTCTTTTTTTTGACTAACTTGTCTCCACATAGACCACATATCAAAACACCATCTGGACGTTGCTTTTTGAAGAAATAATTAGGGTTGCAATAAGGACAATAAAAGTCAGCCATGACTCATTAGCAAATAGTAATCTGACTAGCTTAAACCTGAGAACCTTCTTTATAGGTTTTATATAGCGATACATTATTTGTTTTTATCAATGAGATTGAAAACATTGTGTATAACCTTATTTTAGATAATGATTCACAATAATAATCATCATGATGATTTTTTTATTTTGAGCAGACGACTTTAGCTCTGAAATGATTGATTCCTCATACTCTGATTGGATGCTATGAAATTGATTCATTTCCTTTGCTAGGCTTAACCTTTTAATTACATGCTTATTGCATATTGATCAGTAGATTCCTATTGGCATTGAACTTCTAGGATCAATTCTGAAAGTTTTTAGATCGCTAGGCCTTCTGGTTTACTTGTCAGCCTTTGTTTTGTTGATATTGTTTTTCTCCTCCTTTGCGCGCTCAAAGAGTGCTTTGGCTAATTCCTCATTACCTCTAATTCGTGCTTTTTTGCCACGGTCAAGTAAATCTGCATAGCTCATCCACTCAGTATTCATGCGACTTGGTTTCCAGGTTTAGCAAAGAAGTGCTTTCTTCTGTTTAGTTCTTAGCAAGAAAAAAGGTTTATATATAGTATCTTTAGCTTCTCCCTCGATTTCTTCTGCTTAAGCGGCCTCCTTAGGTGATCTATGGCCCTTAATAAATAGTTTACCTTGTTTTGTGAGTTGAGCAGAGGAGTTGTAGATTTCTTGGTATATATCTGTTGTGCTTCTTTCAAGCTCTAGTTCTGTCAGCTTCAACGAGCTCCATTTTAGTAGTCCATATACTTCAAGATCTAAAAAGAGATCTATCACTTCATTTATACCAACCTCAAGACTTTCATCTACTTCCCTTGGCGATAGCCTCATTGACTCTTTTCCCTTTAGGAACAACTCCATAATTTCAAGCTGCTTCGTGGTCACTGCGGCTAGCTGTCTGCTTATTAGGTTAAACCTACCTAAAGGAATTCGTTAATGCTTGCCTGATTTGAAGAAAGGCGGTGGCATACTTTACTTTTACTGGGCTATTGAAAGAAGAAATCCCAACTTCTAGTAAAAAAACTCCAATGATCTAAGAGGGTTAATTTTGAAGGAGCTATAAGGTACAAAAATTACTTTAAAGCAAAGTTAGCATGAAGCATTTATTGACTACCTTTAAACAAATCAAAAAACGAAGGACACTTTGCTTCCTATACATTCAGGCTAAAATAACAAACGAATAATCATATAAACATTCCCACTAAGGCAAAAGCTAATTATACTTTTAAGGCAACATAAAGAGATTAATAAATTAGATAATAGACCTTTAGTTGATATTAAGGGAGTGACATCATGATTTCATTTTTTGGGTTAACCCCTGTTCTAATTGAGGAGTCAAGCTTAAAATATTAAGATACACTTGCCTTAAGCTTTATAGTTCTAAAAGAGCTTTAGCCAGAGAAATCGAAGTTAAGATATTTCTTTTTCTTTAGATATGTGTATTACTTCATTTTAACAGTTTTTAATACAGGTTTTCATGCTTGGGTCTTTTTCTTTCTCTTCCAAATCTGTTTAAAATGGCAAATATCCTTAAAGGGAATATGACTTTTGCACCCTCTTACAGGTGTGGGCTTCTCTTTGGCTGATTTAACCTCTTTAAGATATTGCTTGCTCTTTAGACATCAGAAGTAATGGACCTCCGTGACAATGCTGTAACTATTCATCCTTATTACAAAGTCTCCAATGAAAATCTTGCAAGCTTCAAAAAGCTTGCTCAAGATCTTGTAGAAACTACAAGAGGCGAAATGGGATGCCTTTACTATGGGTTTTCATATGGTGAAGGCGAAGCTTTTTGTCGAGAGGGATATAAGGATGCTGAGTCATTGGTTGCACATCTCGACAACGTTGCAGATCTTCTAGAACGCATTACAAGCATTGCGGAAATTTTTCGATTGGAAATACATGGACCAGAAGAAGAGGTGGTTAAGCTCCGTGAATGGATCTCACTAAAAGAGTTAAATCCGAAGTATTACGTTCTTGAGCCAGGCTTTCGCAATTAGATCAACTCTAGTTGGACTTCCTACTTAGAAGTTTGCGTATCTTTTAAATACTTCATATTCAATAAAACTACCAGGGACTTGTTTTCTTTGTTTTTACTTGTAATAGTTGTGTATATAAAATTTAAATACTCATGGCACCTCTACTCAAGAAATTATTTCAAAGAAGTTCAACTCTAGAAGTTATCCCAATATCCCGCCTTCTTCTTTTTAAGGACCTTATTAAAATAGAACCTGAGAATCATTCACTAGCAACAGAAGAAATTAATGAACTTTGGTGATTCATAATAAGATAATGGAATACAAAGATAGGAATGGAGATTATTGTTTGAATTCGTGGGATGACTTTTATGAAAGCTATGATGGTAAGTTTGACGAACGCCATATGTTGCATATCACTATCAGCGCACAATTTAAAAATAATATTGAAAAATTAGGTTATAAACTACAACGTGAGGAGGAAGATTGGCATAAGCCATTTGAGGGAGAATATAAAATAGATGATGATGGGAACCTAGTTATTATTCATAGTTGTCCAGATAGGGATATATTTAAAATGGATCTTCAAGACTTTCTTGAAGATCTCTTTATTAATTATGAATGGGTTACGGATGCATCTTTATCTATCATGTAACTTGTATATGTTTGTTTTACTTCGCCTTACAACTTTAATCTTCTTAAGCAGAAAATAGTTAATACGGAAAAGTTTTGCTTGGATTAGAGTTAATGCAAAAAACATTCACTTTTATTTCCCACCCTTGTGAGTTGGTTTAATGCTGTGGTAATCATAAAAAGATTAAATATTTGAAGACTAATTCAATTCCGTTAATTATGAGAAGAATGACCTCTTATAAATTGATGCTTAGAGAGCTTGTTAAGCCATGGTTAAGCCCAATAATTTGCCTGACAATATTATTCATATTAGGAGCCCTGGGATATCGCATAACGGAGGGTTGGGATTGGGGTGATTGCCTTTGGATGGTTCTTATCACAATTACTACTATTGGCTTTGGTGAGGTAGAGCCGTTAAGTGAGGCAGGGAGAGCAGTCACAGTTTTGATCATAGGTGGAGGAGTAGTTGTGGTTCAATTAACCTTGCAACGCTTATTAGGTCTTTCTGACTCTGGCTACTTTCGCCAGATGAGGGAGCTAAGGTTTAGAAGGGTATTAAGAAGAATGCACAATCACATAATTATTTGCGGCTATGGCCGTATTGGTAGAGAAATTGCTACCCAACTTCAATCACAAAATTTGCCTATTCTTATTGTGGAGTTAGACACTATTGTTAAGAGTCAAGCCGAAGAAAGAGGCTTAAAAGTACTGCAAGCAGATGCAACCCTTGACGAAACATTAATACTAAGTGGTATAAAAGAGTGTCGGAGCCTTGTAGTAACACTACCAAGTGATGCAGCTAATTTGTATGTTGTACTTAGTGCAAAAGGTATACACCCAGAATGTCGCCTGATAGCAAGGGCAGAAAGTGAAGAGGCTTCTAACAAGTTAAAATTAGCGGGTGCAAATGTAGTTGTTAGTCCTTATGTTGCAGCTGGAAAAACAATGGCTGCTGCATCTATCTGAATATTTATATAGACCTTAGTCAGATTTCTTTTTTCGATACACGAATGAAATATAAGATATATAGAGTTAAATCCAAAATAGTCGTTATTGGCTAATACTAAAAATTTATTAATAGCTCTTTAGTCTGGATATACCTCTGCATCATTCAAGGCAAAATCCAGTTCTGGAAGACTCTTTCCTGATAATTGACTTAAACCTTCTTTACAAGGGCAACTTTGAAAATTGTTTAAAGAATCTTCTATTTCTGACCCTTTTAAAATATGGCTTCCTTTTAAGACTTCGTGACAAAAGGATAGATAATTAGGGTCAATACTTGCTGCATTTTTAATCGCTGGTTGCTTTTTTAATTCATTCCAGGTCGAATCTAGGCTTAGCATAAGATCTTGTCCAATTTGATTGAATGCTTCTTTCAAGGCTTGGCTATATAACTTTGCTCCCTCATTTGAGTAGGAAATTTTTGACTTGGCTACTTTAGTCTTTTTACCATAAAAGTTCTCTGATAAAATCTTAGAAGAAATTAAGGCATTTTTTAGGCTATTCAATTCTTCTTCTAATGTAACTATTCTTTGGTCTATATTTACTTCGGATTTTCCCTCAATTGCTTCTAAGAGACAACTATTTACGAATTGAGATAAGGACATTCCCTGTCTTCTGGCTTGAGCTTTGACTGCTCTAATTAGCTCTTTACTGAGAACCACATTGAGCTGTGAACGTTCCTCCAAGTTTCAAAGATATTTTAAAGCTTTTTATACAATACTCCAATTAGAGAGAGCAAGTTAAAAGACTAGATGATCTAGATTAATGTGTTTAAAAATCGTATAGTTGGCGGTCTGTTTAATGCAGCATCGAAGATCTTTTCTTTATAGGCAATACCAGAGGTTGGCAAACTTAAGAACAGGTTTAGCTGCTTGATGCTTCAGCACTTCCAGAGTCGCGTAAAAAAAAATACAATCAGGAGGATTCAGATTAAACCATCCGGCACCCCACTGACTAGTTCAATTGTACTGTAGGACTAGACTCTTCTGTTTTGTGGCTTGTAAATTTTTAGCATTATTTTTATTGCTCATAGAAAATCTGCAAATGAATTATTGGATAAGATTTGATTCATGCTTAAAATAAGTCAAGATATTAGTAATTATCTGACTAATCTTTCATGAAAAGAGAAGGCTGGCTAATGAATAGCCGTACAAATGATACAAAAAGATTTTATAGAGATGAAAAAAGCTGGCATAAAAATCCTTTTGTTTTCATAGATTCAGGAAGGCCCATACCAAATGAACCGGCCTTATTAAGGCGGAGAGATTATTTGCACAGGCAAGAAGCAGTTAAGGTTTGGGAAAGTCTGAGAGCGGAAGGCTGGATTAGTGTTCAGCCTCAATGGGGCGCTGACGCTGAAAAATCTTTGTGACCGATTGATAATTGATTTAAATGCAAAGTAACTAATTAGTAGAGATGTTTTAGTCTTAAGAAAGAAACTAATATTAAATAATTGTTTTGTACTATTTAATTTTAGAACTTAGATTCTAAACAATATATTAGTTGACACTTAAATTTTATTTTTAGTGCCAATGTCTATTTTCTATTCGCCATAAACTTTACTTGTCCTCCAAGATAACAGGAGATAAAATAAGGGTATGATGAAACTAATTGCGCTAATTGCATTTCTTTATTTGCTCACGGAATTGTTGAGCAGGTCAACAGAAAATAACAACGCGAATAGTGATAATGATCAACCACCTAGCCTTATTGATTTCTTGAGTTCAATTGCATCGCTAATCAGTCCAAAAGAAACTAAGCCGTTTCAAGACTCTATGGAAGAGGAAGTCATAGAAGTCGAGGCTAAAGTTTCTGCAGAGTCTGGTGCTACTAAGCTGTTTCAAGACTCTATGGAAGAGGAAGTCATAGAAGTCGAGGCTAAAGTTTCTGCAGAGTCTGGTGCTACTAAGCCGTTTCAAGACTCTATGGAAGAGGAAGTCATAGAAGTCGAGGCTAAAGTTTCTGCAGAGTCTGGTGCTACTAAGCCGTTTCAAGACTCTATGGAAGAGATCGAGCCTCCTGAAGATGAATTAGATCTTGAAGAACAGAAAATTGACTCTGCCACTATCAGTAGTGTTGACATTAAGGAATGGACTAAGAGAAACCAAAAGAAGAAATAGCATTCTAACTCTAAATAAATAAATTTAATAATAATCAATTATTATATGTAATTTACGTAAAAAATATTATTCAAACCCTTTAAAAAGTTCTTTATGCACGGCAAAAGTATGGTATTGGGCAGTTCCTTCCTCAGGAGTCAGCATTTCACCATCAATGTTCCAAACTATACTACAAATCAGATTCCCATCCCATCTAACTCCATCTTTGCTAACTGCTTCAGACCATTTGCGAACACTAAAAAAGTGACTTGGCATATAATTACCAATTTTTCTTGATAAATCACAAATAATTGATAATATAGGTGGCTTTGAACTTAAATTTAGTTCTTTTTTTAATGTAATCTGATTAAAAACTCCTATAAATCTAATATAATCAATTAACTCTTCTTCACTTTTGGAAAGCTCTGCTTTAAGCAATGACCTTTCAAAATCTTTTATTGGAGTAATGGGCCTTGCCTCAACCGACTTTGCTTTATACATAGATTTAACTAACTATTATTTAAGTAATAAATTTAGTTATTTTAAAGTATATAGTACTCGTTGAACTTGATTCATTTTAATTATAAGAAAAACTATTGAGGCTATTATTCTTTATATTAAACTGAGTGAGATTAACTACTGAAGATAACTATATCTAGGCAGCTTCTTTAGCTGAATCATTTTCGTCAATCTGCTTAGACCATTTCACTTCATTGGAAGTAATTGTAGCTAAGTCATAGGGAGATAGACCTTCGCCTCCTAATAACTCCTCAACTTCATACAAATAAACTATATTCTTGTTTTTCATATCACTAAAATACATTCTCTTGACTACTGAAATTAAACTCAGAAAATACCTGATGTTTGTTTAATAGTAACTTCTTGTTCAAATCTTTATCAAAAAAACGTTTCCTTGGATAAAAGTTTTTAAACGTTTTTCTACTAATAAGTTCTTTCATTTGAGAAGCAACAAGAGCTCTAATAAATGTTTGATTCCTTCATTTGTAACTTATCGGAACTGTCTTTTCAATGTAGATAGTTTGAAAGTTGTTTTAGATTTACACTGTTTAATAAAGATACTAATTTAGAGTCGTTACATATTAAATCAAAAGAACCTCTCAATTAATTTTTATCTAGAAAGTAATCTTTTAATATTTATATTGGATTCGCTTTCAAATTGGCAAGCCACCTCTATAAGTGATAAAAAACAAGTAGCAAAGATAATTCTTCCTTGGATTAGGATTTCAACTAAATAAGATATCTTTGAATTTAAAAAATATACTTTTTCCCAAATAACTTTTATTATTGTTAATAAATTTACTATTAAATTAATATGCTTTTATTTATATCCACTTCATAACCATTAGAGGTTTTGTCATATTTTGGAAGCCCCACCTTGCGCCACAAGATCTCTAAGTTTTTTATTTTCAGCAATTAATTCCTTATTCTTCTTAATAGCTACTTTTAGACGATTATTTAATTCTTCAACCCTTGCATCTACTGTTTTAGGCACCTTGCTTTTTGCAGATGGCCTGCCACGTAGGGTATTGCGAACCTTTGCGTCTGATAGGACCTCTCCTTTGGCCGCCAAATCAAACACCTTTGCTCTTTCTCTATCTGTAATCCCTTTTCCTCCCATCGCGTTAAGTGACCTTGCGGAAAAGCCGGCCAGCAAATGATCATCCACATCAGAGTTGCCTAGCCATTTCTCATGAGCATTGACTAGATCGACCGCATACCTTTCTGAACAGTTGAGTGCCCCAGAGCGGAGATAAGCCTTCCAGTTGCCTGGCCTAACATTTTGCTTGATTTCAAATAAGTGCGCTGCTACTGCCCTAATACATTGCCCCGCTGTAAGCAGCTCTTCATTGACCTCCAGGGTTGACTCCTTGATGAATGCCACTTGGGCTGGCACCAACCCTTTCTCCACTTCTTCGCCGAGATATATGCCTCCCGCTTCCAGTACCTCGGGCGAAATAGAGGTTGAAGCCATTGCATAAGGTACGACACCCAAAGGTAGCCCTTGCTGTCGAGGCCGTCACCAAGTACAAATGTATCAATTACCTCGGTTCCAAGGAGTTGGCTTGTTGGTCTGGTAGGTCTTGATTTATATATGTGCCTGACTTGCACGGATGATTTTCAGAGTAAAATCAGCATAAAAGCTTATTTTTTTATATCAACTCAACTAAAATTGAACTTCTCATGAAAAATTCTTTATAGAATTTGAGCATCTCCTAAATAGACAGTATTTATATCTATATACCTTCCTATGATTTTCTTTTTTTACGAAACAAGTATTTACTTTATATCAAAATGCCTACCTTAGTCTCTTTAAGATTTTGACTTGCTAGTTCTAAAATCAAACTAAATAGTGGCTTAAAACTTGAAAAGGCTCTAAAAAAAACTTTAGATCTTTAATCAGAGAAAATGACTAAGACAGAGCAACTCTTGCATTATTGGAAACTTGCTCAATTACCAAAGACATTTAATGCAAAAGTTGCTTTTTTTAATGAGAATGAACAAGCGTTTCTTTTAGATTCACAGGAAGGAGAAGACTTTGAGAATTGTAAGCATTCCTTTTGTTCTGAGAAAGGATTAGATAAAGAAGAGACAGAGGAATTTCAAGATAACTCTTGGGAATCCTTTCCTAATGATTTTAAGGCCTATGCTTTTGACTATTGCATTTTAGAAGGTGTTGCATATGAAGATGTTGAGTGCACCTTGGATGTCGCACAAATTACATCTCTAATTTCAGTAGAAAAACTTTTTGAAAAGCTCGAAGATGAGGGAATCAGCCCTTCTGAAGCTGAAGATGATGTAATGCTTCTTTTAGAAAGAAGACTTAAGAAGGCAGGAAAAAGTGCAACTGAAGATGATCTATACGATGCTACTCAGAACTTACTAAGTGATTTAATAGATTGGATGGATGATCATCACCCAGATAATATAGAAGCGGCATAACTTTTAGTTCTCTTGAGAGTTTGACTATTCCATAATTAAAATTTTAGCTATATCAATATATTCGAATGCTGCAATTGAGTTTTATAATTACAGCTGTAAATATAGTTCGTGTTTTTAAACTGATAATTTAAAGAATTAACTACCTCAAAGGATATAGCTTTGCACCCTTTCTTTAGAGATAGTTCATCAAGGATCTGGAGCTATCTAGTCTAGATTAGATCTATACCAGTAATTCAAAAAAAAGTCTTGACGCTTACCTAACAAAAGATACATAATAGAAATTCAATGAATTTTTCTGATGGCTACGGGAAGGGAGAAATATCCAGAGAAATGCCCATGGGACTTTGGTCCTAATCAGAATCAATCTGATCAATCGAATTGGGTTATGAAAAACGGAGAAGACTTTGTGATATTTGCTAAAAATAAAGACAATTCAAATTATTTCTATGTCACACAAAAACAAACACTTAAATCTATCTTGGCCTATGAGGCCCGCCTTATATTTCAAAAGTTGTTAGATAAAGGGTATAAATTAGAAAGTCACCCTTCCTAGTCTTTCTTGGAAAGTATATCTATATTTAGAGACTAAATATCTAAATTATTTATGAAATCTTTAACAAGCATCTCGTTCTCATGAGATGTTATGTTAAGGCCTGAAATGGTTAAATTTATAGATGAGTGATAGTTCTCTATAGCATGATAAAAGCTTGAAAAACTAGTATTAGACGTTAGATTTCTTATATACTTAATGGCGCAAAATGGTTGTTCCAACTTACTTGAAGAAAAGACAGGAAAAAAGAGTCTCTAAATACCATTTAATTCAAAATAACATTTCTTCTCAATACCAAGTATTAAAACAAAAGCTTTCATCAAAATTTCATAGGCAAGATAAACTTGAAAGAGATGGAGTCGATCAAAGCACTTTAAATTTCGTTGAGAAATATGATTTCTTTTTAGAAAGACAAGATGAAGAAATAAATATTAGAGAATTGACAATGCCTTTCAAAGCTTTATCTAAAGATAAAAAAATTAGCCTGTCAAGGAATAGACTTGATTGGACTCGTGGCCGGATATCAGGGACAGTCTCTTTAATTGTTGTAAGAGATGGAGTAATTATAGAGAAGGTTTTTTTGACTCCCAAAGGGAATAAGGTTTCAGTTAAACGTAGTGAAATGGGAATATTATCAATTTTCTAAGCTAATAATATTAGCTTGAATATAGATCTTTTGATTTTTTATGTATTCGCCTTAGATAACAGAATTCTAATTATTAGAATAGATTTCTTTATGGCTAGTAAGATTTAACCTTCAATAAAAACTTTCTTTTGACGCTTCCGCTTTAAATCACCTCTAATTTTCTTGATTTTAATTCTTTGATTTTTAGCTTTAAGCCCTGGTTTGGTTGATTTCCTAGCCTTTTGTGGCGGCTTTAACCCTTCTATTAATAGTTCTTTCATTCTCGCTAAGGCTACTTTGCGATTTTGGTATTGAGAACGTTCTTCTTTGGCGACAACACGAAGAGCCCCATTCACTACTTGACTTTTAAGTTTCTCAAGTAATCTATGTTTTTGAAAGGGACTAAGTGTATAGGATTTTTCTAAATTAAGCAGAAGCTCTACTTGGCTTTCAACTTTGTTAACTGCTTGACCTCCTGGACCTTTAGCGCGAGAGAAGGACCATTTTAATTCTTTAGATGGAATAATTAAACGAGTATTTATAAATAAGTCCATCAATCTAACTGATATTTATCCAGCTGTGATTATTAAGGCCGCAGAAGAATATTTTTGAGAATGACTTGAAGAGTACATGATAACTAAAATCAAAAATTAATAATTATTGCTATGGTTTAAAATTACATCGAAGCTACTACAAAGCCTTCATAGATATTTGACTTATCTATTTTAAGTTCGCTTTATAATACTTCTTTTTGGATTCATGCCCCATAGTTCCCCATTCTTAGAAGCCTCTACAATTGCATTGTAGATTTTGCTACTTTTGATTTGTGCTGTAGTTGTTTTCATATAAAAAACATATCGAAAAGCGGGCAATTGATCAAGAGGAATAATGGATACTCATAAGGCGAATAAGAATAACTTATGTACTGATTTTTTAAGGCTGCAAGTTTTGCGATTGGGCTTGAAGCACTCCAGCTTTTTTTAAGTATTTATTTCAGCCTTCTGGCTAAATGAATAATTCTTCGTTTTATCGCTAATAATTAACTATTTGCAATCTGTATATGGGTAGTCAATGGAAAGTTATTTGGCCTGGCGCTGTACTCGTTATGGCTATTTTCATAGTTATCGTTGGAATAATGCTTGGGTTGATAGACCCAAAATCCTTGATGGTGTGATCAATCTTGAAAGCTTATAGAGCTACTGTGATTACCTTTTATCTTTTACTTATCTCAGGTGGCAGGTAGGCTGTTTGATAATGATCACTTAGATAGTTGTACTTCTAATTCTTTATTTATTATCTGCCTATTTCTTATTGTTATTTTGATTAGGCTTTTAGCTGTGCGTTTTTAGTAAGTACTTTTTTTCTGGAATAGGATCGATAAGAAGAGTCTTTTTATCGAGACTCTTTGCAGCCTCTTCAGTGCTCCCTTCCATTTTCATTAGGCTGCTTAGTAATCCTGTGAATTTTGCATTTCCTCCTGTAGTGCTAGCTAGGACGCTTAAGGGCTGGAAGCGGTCAATAAGTTCAGGTAAAACAGTTTGACCTTTTAAAAAGGCTCCAGCGAATGGCAAGGTGACATCAACTACTGGACTAATAACTGCATCAAGTTGACGGGGCTTTATGTTCTTATCCATGAAGCCATGTGGCTCCACGTATAAAGACCCCATTGGATGAGAAATTACATAACCGTTTTCAACATTGGGGACTGGCGCCCCGGCAAAAGCCTCGATTTTAAGTTCTTTTATTTGTGAGGTTTCACCTGGCTTTAACTCCTGAACAATTTCGAAGTCACAACTTCTTGCAACATTAGCGGCGGAGGGGGAACCTACGACTGGCAAGGAACGGGGTAGTTTTTTGAGAGTTGGTTTATGGGAATGATCGGCGAGTCCTTGAGTTAAAAGAAGCAAATCGATTTGTTCGGGAATCTTTATCTCATTAGGCAAACTGCCTTCAATAAGCCAAGCCCCAGGGGGGAATTTAAGAGTTCCGGTTAGCCATGGGTCTATCAAAACTCTGAAGTTGCCAAATTCAATTAACCAGCCGCTAGAGCCGAAATAAAGGGCTGAGAAAGTCATCTATCGGAAATTTTTTGTTAGGCGCTAAAGGAAAGCTGTAAATAGAGCAATTGAGTTCTCTATTGACAGGCTGGAGAGACAACATACTGTAATTGCATGGAAGTACCCAAGCACTACTTAGAAAACCATAGCCTTGGAAATAAGCTGTTAAAACAAACCCAAGGCCTTGCCTAATCCAAAAAGCAAGAGAAAGTTACCAATGACCAAGACGAGAAAGATTGCACCAGGATTTTTCATTCCTTTAGGTGCAGATAATTGAATGCCAAAAAGTTGTCCTACCTCTTTTTTTTCATCTTTGTTTTGGGCTTTAGGTGTCGATTTTTCGTTGGAGATAGGTTGTTCCATTCTTTGACTCTATGATGGTTTTTATTTGAGTTGAAAGTAATTTAACAATTGAGAAAGTGATTTTTTCATTCCCTCCTAATTTGGGGATTTTTCTTATCTTGACATCAGAAGCCAGCTACCATGCCAACTATAAAAAGCAGTATTATTAGTGCCCCCATCCCTATGAATCTACGATTTTTAGAATTTTTGTCCTGCTGATAACGGAGAACTCCATCTCCCAATGTTAAAGGTGCATCTTTGTTCTTCCACCAGATCCAATCGCGAATGGGTGGTGTTTTTAAAAAGTCATCCCTAGTTAGATCAAGATTCATTTGTGTAGAAGTTTCAATTAGAAGATTCAACATATCTTCTCCATCCTTACAGCTGGACAAGGCATCATTTTTGGCTTTGTCGCCATCTAGCCTATCCACAAGTAACTGCACTTTTGCATTCACTGATAATGTTTTTGATTCCATAGCAATAATGAATGTTTGTCTGAGAAGTCAGGACTATTCTCTTTATCTAGAAACTAGTATATAAGTTTAAAAACTCTTAGGTCAAATTGAACCTGGTGATTTTTATCATCTGACACTTGGGTGCTGTTAATTTACATAATGAAGAAAATTTTTGTAAAATATTCACCAGCCAAAAATTTATGGGTCCTTTTAATTGTTATAGCTTCTTAAAACTCTAAAAGCCGACTTCGGTTATAGAAGTCGGCTTTTAGATGCCTTTTAATTCAAGTTTCTGGTACTTGACCTCCTGGGGCCATGTTTCTAGGAATAGGGCTAAATCCCTTTTAGGGCACCTAAGACGATGCAAAAGAGAGCGACTGATTTGACGCACCTATATCTATCTACAAAAGATAGATAGAATTGATCCTTGTCGAATCAGCTTTCATGCAAAGCCCTGTTGATAATTGAGACTGTTGGAGCAGGGGTCAGAAGTTAGAAGGCTTCTGGGAAAGACTCTGGTGGAGTATCTACCGTCATTAGGTACCTCCTTCTTTAATAACTATATGCTTGTCGTTGAGGGAATAAAAAGCAATCAGCCTTAATGCTTATTATTCCTCAGTGGTCGCTATGCGTTACTTGGAGAGTGTTTGAATTGACTTGCCTAAAGAGTGGAGTGCCTATCTTTAAAGTTTGATTCCTCATGAATCTAATTATGCTTAATTGATTAGAACTTCAAAGCCAACTAGCTCAAATCAGGGCGATTCTTTGGATAGGTTACTCGAAGTATCAGTGTTGTGATTCATTTGTGCTCGCTCTAACTTTTTTGCCTCACCTTATGCATTTTGTAGAAGATACGCTGATGCCAAGCTTGACTTGCCTTGTTTTGATTAAGTGTTTGGAGGTGTTTTGGCCATTTGCGACAAGTACTGACATGAAATTTGCTTTTGAGTTATGAGCTTCCTTATTAAGCTGTCACTTATAGCCTCGCACTTTTGGAAATTAATACCTATAACTATTATCAACTCAATAGCTAGTCGAACATGTTTCGTAAAGAAGAAAAGAAATCTCTTACCCGCTTAGCTTTGTTATCAGTCGGTTGGGGTTTAGGCCTGGACAGGTTTTATGACGGTCAAACTCGTGATGGATTGTTGTCAATTATTGGCTGGCTTGTAATTTTTGGGAGCCTTATGCTCCTATCTCCTTGCCATGGTTATGACTATTCCACGGGAGGAAAAACTATGGCCGAGATGAGTGTGAATCCACTTATTATTGTTCCTTTTGGTTTTGGACTTTATGGCGCTGTCTTGGTGGTTCGTAAGGGCTTCCGTTTGCTCCGCCAGTTTGAAACTGCTGAATGATATCTGCAAAACAAATTTGCCTCACTTTGAAAGCAGTATAAATAAAATATTAAACTGTAGTTATTTACTGATTTGATGTAAAAATAATTAGTGAGATATCTCAATTCCCCTGGAAATTTTTTAGGGAAATTAATTTTAATTAATTTCTTTAGCTATAGTAAAACACTAAAAGACTTTGATTCTTTTACCACTAGTTTTTTTGACTAAGTATTTTGATCAGCTAGCTAGAGAATAACTAGTGAAGGCCATGCAAAGTTTTGCATGGGAGATGCGCTCTAAATTAGTGGTGGTATAAACAAAGATTATCTTTCCTGAGTAATTGTCTTCATTCGTTTTCAATTGGTGCTTGAAGAAGCGAGACTAATGAAACTCCATAATCTTTATGATCATGCCTCCAGTAGCTACATTGCTTCTATATCTTCTTAGTGGGACTGCTTTAGGTCTATTAATGCTTGTTACTGGTATACCAGCTGCGCCGCTTGCAGGGGCGATTCTTGGTGCAGGCTTATTAAGTATTAGTGGTCTATTAGAGGTTGCAGAATGGCCACCTGGCACTAAAACAGCTCTTGGAATAGGAGTAGGGACTGTTATTGGTACTGGAATAAATAGAGAAACCTTAGGAGAATTACAGACCCTTTGGAAACCTGCTTTGCTCATTACAATTACCCTTGTCATTAGCGGAGTGTTACTTGGGATACTTTGTAGTCGATTGTTGGGCCTAGATCCTGTCGTTGCATTCTTAGGGGCTGCTCCAGGCGGAACTATTGGGATGAGTCTTGTTGGCGCTGAATTTGGGGTAGGTGCTGCGGTAGCAGCTCTTCATGCAGTGAGACTGATGACTGTACTTTTATTAATCCCAACAATAGTTAAGTTCCTTGTTCCTTTGGCTGGTTTGAACATTAACAAGTAATTTGTTCTCAACAAAGATTATTTCAATTAATTGGCAATTGTTTTGAATGAGATCAACACCCTCCGTATATTTTCTTTTCTGAAAGCTTTTAACTAGGAGTATTTGTATAGATAAACTCTGCAATAATAAATTAATTTGAACATTGAAAAACTTTTCAATTAGACTGCCTTATTTGCTTTGTATGCCATTAGAAAAACCTCATAATTGGCATTAAAGACAGTCAAATTCAAGCTTTAAAGTTAATAGATATAAAGTATAAAGAGATAATTTTGACTCTAAATCTAGTTTTTTTGCTCATTTGGATCTATTGATTCTTAATGAGCTTCTTGGTGGAGAGAGCTCCCCTGACCTCGATGACTTTCAAGCAATTATTTTGGTTTAGTTTTCAAATGGGCAAAATGCGTTACAACTTGTACATAACCTTTTGGGTTGACGGTGATGGTAAAGGAAAAATATCCAGCGAATTGTCCTTGGGATCTAGGTCCAGGACAAAAAAAATCCTATCAAGATGAATGGACTCTTGTTAAAGGAGTTGACTTTGTAAAGTTCTCAAAGAATAAGCATGATAAAAATTGGTTCAACATCAACAAAAACGACGAGATTTACGAGCAATTTCTTTCATACCAAGCAAGACTGACTTATCAAAAGCTTTTGGATAAAGGTTTCACCCTTAAGAAATAACTACTCTTGGGGGCTATGACTACACAAGATTTTTTAGAAAAGGGGTTGAGTCTAGAAATTATGCAGCAATAGGAGGTGAGGTTGCCTTGAGTTCAGGTTCTACAAACTCATCACTGCTCAAAAGTTTCTTTACCCAGCAATCAACTTCTTCATATTCACTGGCTTGTTGATGCAGATAGATAAGCTCATTGACTGTAACAGGTTCCTTGATTTCTAGACGGTGCAGTATTTCTTTGACAAGTAGCCGATTGTTTGTTGTCAGCATTTAGATGGAGATAACAATCTCTTTTACAGGATCAAACTGTTGTTTTTTGCTCATGGTGATACAAGAACCTTTGAATGGAACAAACCGCACAATTTGGTCGATTATTTGGTCACAATAGTGCCGTTGTGGCTCTTCTTGATGGCATTCCTTCTTGTGACTAGTTTCCTGAGCTTCTGAATGGCTGAGCCTGTATGTTCATATATATGTGATTTTTCACGCTTTATTTCTATGCAATATGGATTAGTAAAAATGGCTAATAATATTCTTATAAACCTAATGATATTCTTTTTTGTTGCTTCTTGGCTTTGTTCACTATTTTGTAACTCAGATATTATATCTTCGCTGAATAATTCTTTATTAGAAAAAGTTTGAATAATTTTATATTGCTCTTCAGTATTAAGCATTTTGATTAATAATTTCAGTCCTTTTATTGCGCTTAGGTCCCCTTTAACTACCTCTCGTGCAATGCTTTGATATAACATCTCCCATTTATAGGGCTCCTTTTTGAAAAGGCCTGCAGCTGGGAATGTTGCGCTTGATTTTTTCAGCCTTTCATTCTCTTGAGCTGTGTTTTGGGATGATTTCCAATAGGCATATAAAGGAGATGCAAATTCTATTGTTTCTGCAATCTCTTTTCTTCTGTTAGGTGATTTCATCTCTTTCAGTCTGAACAGTTGCACTTGCAGGCATATATTATGTTATTTATCCTTGATAGTCATTGCCTAGCTATTAGTTGATTCATATGAATCTATCAAGATGATTCCCTAAAAAGAGGTTTTCTTTTTACTTGCTTTTAATGTTTAAATATTGTTTTAATGAATGGCTGGTTCCTTATATTAAATTAGCAGTAGCTGTTTACTTCTTTGGTTAGCCACGCTGGCCTTTGCTTTTTCCCTTTGCGCCAAGCTAGTACTAACAGGGCCAGTATTGCTTCTTGTCTTCTTGGGATATCACATGCATTCAAATTGTGATTTTTTGCAGGCGTTAACTTCATAGGGCACCTCCTACTTCTTGTTGTCTTTAAAAGGTGATAGTTAGTTTTTATGCGCTTGCGCTTTTTTTGAAGGCTAGCTTTGCTTCCTTGAATAGTTCGCGCAAGCCAACTAATGCAAAAATACCCATAGAACCGCCTATTACAGCTGGCATTAGGGATTCAACAAGGGCAAGTGCTTCTTTGAAAGTCATGTCTTCCTCCATGGTGAGTCGAGGGACACTTAAATACTGATGATTCCCTCTAAGTCAATTAGAGCAGTGCCAAGTTGCTTTTTCTGACTCTATTACTTGTCTAGATGTTTAATTAATGAATGTCTATGAGGAAAATCACTTACTAGCTTGATTAAGTTCTTTGCCTTTGGATTATCGTGCCATTTATTGGCTGCAAAATTGTTAACGATTTCAAGCGACTTTTTACTTATTCTAGGTTTGATGCGTTTCGAGCTTGTATGGCCATATTTAGGTGAGCCGCCAATGCCCCTAAGGCCATTATTGCTTGTGGTTTTTTCCCTTCAACTATGTAATCATGCTTTCTCTGGAGTTCATCAAGTAGCTTTCGGCTTAAAGAGGACCAATTGACCAACAATTCTTCAAAAGATTCTTGCTCTTTTGAAGAGAGACTAATTGAATCATGACTTGATAACGGCTGTTTTCGGGCCTTGGCGAGTAGTGAATTTAGTTGTTTATGGCTTATTGAGTTTGGCAAAGAATTAAAATTGCTCAAGACATACCCCTAACTCTTTCTTAACTTATCTATTTGTGGAGACTATGCGCTAGTTAGTTAAGGGAGTAATGACCGACCTCAAATTCAAGGTTATCTATAGCTCCTTTTTCGGTTTTTATTTTATAAGTAGATTTTTTATGAATTATTTCATGACTATGAAGATCAAATTGATAAGAATGATGAGATTAGTTTTTGAAAATGCTCTCCGCGTTCCTCGTAGTCTTTATATTGATCAAAACTGGCACATGCTGGCGATAATATAAGGCTTTTCGCTTTTTTATTTTTCCCAATTTCAATTGCTATAGTTACTGCTTTCTCAAGCTCTTTGCAACAAGAAATTGTGCCTTGGAAGTTTGATAATTCTATTAAGTTCTTTAGGTGAGTTGCCCCACTCCCAAATAGAACAATGCCACAAGCTCTTTTGTGAATTGCTTTTAACCATTCAGAAGGGTCGCCTTCTTTAGGTTGTCCTCCAGCAAGAATAATTGTAGGGGGACTCACTGCTATTAACCCCATTTTTGCTGACTCAAAATTAGTAGCTTTACTGTCATTGAATATGTTTAGACCATGTAAGCATCCAAGTTTTTCGAGGCGATGAGGAACGCCAGTAAAAGTACTTATGCTTTTCTTGATATTGCTTGCAGAAAGACCTGTTTGTCTAGCGGCTGCAGTTACGATTAAAAGATTTTGCAGATTGTGGATCCCTGGCATATTAAGTACTGATGAGTGAAACAGTTCTTTTCCTTTTTCTATAATCATCCCTTTGTCATTGATCCAGAATTCTGCTGAATTATTTGTATTATTTTGATCTTTAGCACTAATCCAAATACCTTCTTTTAGAGAGTTTTTTTGTTTTGAAAGAAATCTGTCATCTGCATTGTAAATAGGGACAACAGAGTTTTCAAGAAGTCTCCGCTTGATATTGCTATAAACCTCAAGATTTCCGTGTCTTTCTAGATGATCTGGAGTGAGGTTTGTCCATATGCCAATGTTTGGAGAAATTTCAGGTGAAGCTTCAAGTTGATAGCTACTTAATTCCATAATTAACCAATCTGGCTTTTGTTTCTTTTTGAGATATGCCAATGCAATTTCGGCGGCTGAATTTCCTACATTTCCCCCCATAGGAGCTACTAGTTGATTTTGTTCCAAAACATGATTGAGCATGTGGGTCACAGTGGTTTTCCCATTTGTCCCTGTGATGCCAACCCAAGGCAGGTGTTTGAGATGCTCCCATGCGAGGGTAATTTCTCCTTTAATATGTACTCCTTGACTTCGAAGCTCATTGAGTACGGGGTGATTCCATGGAATTGCAGGACTAATTACTACTGAAGACAGTTGGTTTAGCCATGGTTGAAAACTAGAAAGCTTTAATGGCGTTCCTAGCTCTACTTGGATACCTTGACCTTTAAGTTTCTCTGCATGAGCCTTGTATGAAGGTCCCTCGCGGCTCTCAAAAACTATTACTTGATGACCTTCAGAATTAAGAAGTTTGGCAGCACCAATACCAGAACGTCCTAGCCCTATAATTACTATTTTTGATTCCAAAGACTCCTTTCATTGCAACGGGAATGGGCGATACTGGAATCGAACCAGTGACTCCTACCGTGTCAAGGTAGTGCTCTACCTCTGAGCTAATCGCCCTGTTAACCAACTTGTGGATGTGCTTGATCACAAGCTGAACAAAAAGCAAAGTAGCAGCTTATGCTCCAAATATTCTCATTGACGTAGTAATTCGATCCTCCATCGCTGCCTTTTTGTCAGCTCAAGGCTTAAAACTTCCAGCCTCCCTTTCCCTTCAAGTTGAATGCGATCTCCCACGCCTAATGTTTTATTGACTTTGTTGATGCCTTTCCAGTTAAGCCTGAGGCGCCCTTCTTTGATTTGCTTAATAATTTTGGCTCGCGATATGCCAAAACCTGCTGATGCTATTGCATCTAGCCTTCTCGAAGCCTCAACTGTGCACAATCGTTTTGGGATTCTTTGAATAGGTAGGTTTAATTCTTTCGAATTGACTGCTTCACAAAGGATTTGTACATCTCTTACTCTTCCAGTTTTGTTGTTGAGGTATAAAGATGCTTCTGGAGTGCACAAAGCTTGCGCGCCTCTATCACCACATATCCAAATATCTCCTAGTGCACCTGCTTTGATTCCCATCATTTCTAGTGTGTTCCTGATATCTGTTGGCGAAGCTCTATCAAATAAGAAGTTGCCTTCTATTCGAAGCCCTGTAATTGGAGCAGAATCTGAGGTGACAGGCCTTTCTTTTTCATAATGGATGTACTGCAATCTTTGCCGTTCGGCGCCAGGGTGTCCTCCATCAGAATGCAGATGAAGATTATTTAGAGGTTCCATTATGTTGATTGCTTCTTCCTTAAGAGGTGCGGAGAGAAAGTCACTCCATATAGGCTGTTTTGTGCGAAGTACTGTTTCAGCTTGATTGAGTAATTCCTCTATCGCTAAAGGATTCTTGCAACCATTTAGTAGCTGATTTCTGGGTAATTTCACTGATCTATAAGCCTAACAATATCAAGTGGTTCAATTTCCTTTAACAATTTCCAGGGCAATTCGACTTCAAAGGGAGTCTCAAGAAGGAGCAGCCATTCTCCCTGCTCACTGAGTTTTCGCAGACTTGTAATATCCTCTTCATTTTTTGAGCTGACACTTGCAGCGGCTACATGGCTGCCCATCCACCCAGAAGCCATCCCTACAAGACCTCCACTTAGAGGTTCCCCTAGGGCACCAACTCCAAAATCGGAAAATGTTGTAAGGCCAGTCATTTGAGTAAAGGTGAGTCCTGCTATAAATCCAAAAGGCATTAATAACATTGACATCTTTCGCTGACGCAATTTCTTGGAAAGGTTTGGAGTCAGTAATTCAACGGTATCTATTTCTACGGAAGCAATTGAGGAAGGATTATTGGTTGTCGGATCGGTTGAAGTTTCTTGCGGCTTTTGTGCCCTGCTCCCATCCTGATTAACCCTAGGTTGAATTAGGTCACATCTGACCAATGCAATGCCTGCATTTTGAATGCTTTGGATCAGTTGATTAGCTTTTCCACTTTCGGAAAGAACCACTATGCAAATAGTCACTCAGTCATTCCTCAATTGTTTGGATTTTGAATCCTGACCTCCTGAAAACTGATGATGAGCAGATTGCTCTCTACAGTTCAGTTCGGCAATGTTTCGCCTTTGATGACGAAAGTTCTGGTTTCCGACCCCATTGATCAGGCAGGTATTGACATTCTTAGTCAGGTTGCGGATGTTGATCAGATCATTGGTCTCACAATTGATGATCTGAAGCAGATCATTGGTCAATATGACGGACTCATGATCCGATCCGGCACACAGGTTACTTCTGATGTTGTTCAAGCCGCTGAAAACCTTCGAATAATTGGGCGTGCAGGAGTTGGAGTAGACAACGTAGATGTTCCTGCAGCTACTCAAAGAGGAATTTTGGTGGTTAACTCACCAGGTGGAAATACCATTGCCGCTGCTGAACATGCACTTGCATTGCTTCTTTCTCTTTCACGCCATGTGGCTCAAGCTCATGCAAGCACAATTTCTGGGGGATGGGATCGAAAAAAATATGTAGGGAACGAGCTTTATAAGAAAGTTTTAGGCGTAGTAGGTCTTGGGAAGATTGGCTCACACGTGGCAAAAGTCGCAATTGCAATGGGAATGGAAGTCATAGCTTTTGACCCTTTTATTTCAGCAGACCGTGCTCAAAAGATGCAGGTGAAGCTTATGCCTATTCAGAATCTTTTTGAAAAAGCTGATTATGTCACTCTTCACTTGCCAAGAACACCTGATACAGAGAATTTGGTGGATGCCAATTTATTGTCCTCAATGAAATCCACAGCAAGGTTGGTCAATTGTGCTCGTGGGGGCATTATTGATGAATCCGCCCTGGCAGAAGCTATTAATAAAGGTGTTATCGCTGGTGCAGCGTTGGATGTATATGCAACTGAACCTTTGTCAAAGGAGTCACCTCTCCTCTCAGTAGATGAGCGTTTGATTCTCACTCCTCATTTAGGGGCATCAACAGCAGAAGCTCAAGAGAATGTCGCAATAGATGTTGCTGAACAAATTAGGGACGTTCTCTTAGGTCTTCCTGCTAGAAGCGCTGTAAATATTCCTGGTCTTAATGCTGACTTAATGGAGAGATTGAAACCTCATTTGCAACTTGGGGAAACTTTAGGGTTGCTTTCAAGTCAGTTATCAGGTGGACAAGTTAATTCTTTGGAAGTTCGTTTGCAGGGGGATTTTGCTCAGCATCCCTCACAACCGATTGTGGTTGCAACTTTAAAAGGCTTGCTTACAACAGCTTTGGGAGAAAGAATTAATTATGTGAATTCTTCATTAGAGGCAAAAGCCAGAGGAATCCATGTGCTTGAAGTTAAAGATGAATCCAGTCGTGATTTTGCTCTTGGTTCTTTGCAAATCACTACTAAGGGTGATTGTGGTAGTCACATAGTGACAGGCACTGTTCTTGCAGATGGGGACTTGAGAATAACTAGTATTGATGAATTCCCTGTCAACGTCTCTCCTAGCCAGCACATGCTTTTTACACGCCATAGAGACATGCCTGGAATTATTGGGCAACTTGGTTCTCTATTAGGTGAGCACAATGTCAATATTGCTTCTATGCAAGTAGGACGCAAGATTGTTCGGGGGGATGCAGTGATGGTATTGAGTATTGATGATCCAATCCCTTCAGAGTTGCTGATTTCGATACATTCAATCGAAGGTATTAAAGAAGCGTATCCAGTCACATTATGAGTTTAAGGTGATTTTGAATCTATAAATAATGAGTTTTTCAGAGAAAGTATTTTGGTGGCGATTGGGCTTTATTTCTTTTCCTGATTTTGAAGATTTCTTTTTTGAGAAGCTCGCAGAATTAGGAATCAATAAAGTGGCAGTTGAATATTCCCCTGAAAAATCTGATGAACGTAATTTTTATGTTTGGTTGCCCTCAAATGAATGGCTCCAGCATGAACGAGAAGGCTTAGTAAATACTCTCAAGCAGATCGCAGAGAGCTTGAACTGGCCTATTTCGGCTGTGAAGTGGGAAAGAATTGAAGAAGAGGATTGGAGTAAGAGCTGGAAGCAATATTGGGAGCCAGATGCTGTTGGAAAAAACTTGTTGATCTTGCCTGCTTGGCTAGAACCTCCAGAAGAGCTTTCTCATCGTTTGATTCTGCGATTAGATCCAGGTTGTGCCTTTGGTACTGGAAGCCATCCCACGACTCGTTTGTGCTTAGAAGCCTTAGAGAATGACCCACCTGTTAATTTGAGAGTGGCTGATCTTGGTTGTGGCAGTGGGATCTTAAGTTTGGCGGCGCTTGGTTTAGGGGCAAAAGAGGTCTTAGCTGTTGATATTGATTCTTTGGCAATTAGAACAAGTTTGCAAAATCAAAAGCTGAATAAAGCTTTTAAGGGAAACTTTAGTGCTTTTATTGGGTCGGTAGATGTGTTGATGGAGGAGTTGAAAGGGAATCCAGCAGATCTATTGCTTTGTAATATTTTGGCCCCTGTGATTGAGCAATTAGCTCCGAGCTTTCATGATTTGCTATCTCCAAATGGGAGGGCATTGCTAAGCGGATTATTGTTTGATCAATCTGCAGGGCTTGCAAAGTTGTTGAATTCTTTGGGGTGGGAAGTTAGTAACTGCTTGTTAAAGGATCAATGGGGATTATTGGAGATCAGCCAGCCCAAAAGACAGAACCAATTCATAAGCTAAGCAAATGAATTGTGATATTTAGATCATATTGATTCATTAGAGTGTCAGAATGGTCGTTAATCACCCACTATCGAGGCAAAAAGGATCGATAATAAGGTGATATTTTTTACATCAGATCTTCCAGGTCCTTTATTTCACTATGGCTTCATACAAAGTGACCCTTGTCAGCCAAAGCGAGGGTATCAATACAACCATTGAAGTCCCAGATGATCAGTACATACTCGATGCTGCTGAGGAGCAGGGTATTGATCTTCCTTACTCATGTAGAGCAGGAGCTTGCTCTACATGTGCAGGAAAACTCACTTCAGGGACAGTTGATCAATCTGATCAGAGCTTTTTAGATGATGACCAGCTTGAGGCTGGCTTCCTTTTGACATGTGTGGCTTATCCAACTTCTGATTGCACAATCAGTACTCATGCTGAGGAAGAGCTTTACTAAAAACTTTTAGGCCCTTTGATCTCAGATCATTTTTGAGACTTGCAAAAGGTTGTTTGATCAGCCACCCTCATGGGGTGGCTTTTTCATGAAGGCTTTTTAGGCCTCTTTTAAATTGATAACTTCTGCCGCTCTAGAGAGGCACAATGTGGATTCTTTGTTGGAGCATGGATCAATTTATCCAAGTGAAGGGGGGCAATACAGTTTTCGTGTGATTGGGCCATGTTGCAGGCTTTTTGATCGGGAGGAGTTGCCTTGGCCTTGCTCTCGTTTGGCATGGAGAAGTAAAGAGCCCAGCTGGAGAAGAATTGGTTGTCGCTTTGTTGCTGATATTGCTTCTCGTAGATGCCCTTCCTATGCAGTCGAGATTCTCCAGCCTGGCACTAAGCCCACGAAAACAGTATTAACACTATTTTCTCGGCGACTTACAGCGGAGGTGCAAGAGTGGTGGTATAGCAAGCTCCCTAGATCTAAGGAGGCTTCGAACTATTTACCTTAAAGGCCTTTTAAATAAAAAAGCTCCACAGTTCAAATCACTGCGGAGCTTTTATGAGGACATTTCTTTGACCTTGATTGAGTGAAAGCAGAAGTATCTAACTCACTAAATCAAAGTTTGAAATAGTCTTTGTGTGTTTAGTTAGGTTCCAGGATTGAACTTGTTTTGTCCCTCAGAAGCAGGAACATAGCCAGCACTGATTGAACCGCATTTCAAACTTTCAGCAGTTTTCCCAGAAGCCCTTTCACAAAGAGCTTTCTGTTGGGACCTGTCTAGAAGGGCGTCAGTGAAATCGGCTCCATCTATGTTTGCTCCAGGGAACTTACTTTTCAGTAGATCTGCACCACTGAGATTTGTATTTGAAAGGTCTGCATTATCAAAGCGTGTTGCATAAGCAATAACACCTTTGAAGTTTGCTCCACTCAAATTAGCGTTTTGGAGGCTTGAAACACTAAAGAAAGCACCAGAGAGATCGGCGTCGCTTAAATCCGCGCCAGAAAGGTCATATTTGACATACTCAGTGTTCTGCAGGTTTTGACCATGCAAATCACGGCCGACGCTCGAATCAGATGTATCTGTGGGATAAAGAGCGTCTACTGACATCGGGCTGATACTTAGGCCAATTAGCACTGGCAATAGGATCAGCAGTCTTGTAAGGGACCGTTTTAGGGAAGAAATAAGAGAGGTCATTGAGGACGCCAGATACTGACTTAAAAAACCGCACCCTCTCATTCTTTCACGACGTGGGAGCTCCTTTGACAAGGAATCACGAACTGTTGCAGCGAGGTTTTATGTCTAATTGCAAAAAGTCTTTTGCCAAGAGGCTATTCGGGAAAATTGCCTTTGCTTCATTAAGAAGATCATTAGGAGTTAAACGGTTTCCTGGGGCGTATCTAGGACTTAGGTGAGTTAAAACTAATTGTCTTACGCATGCCTCTGCAGCAGTTTGTGCTGCCATTGTGCTGGTGGAATGCTGTCTTTGATAAGCCAAATCTGCATCTTCATGGGCATATGTAGCTTCATGAATTAATAGATCCGCTCCGCGAGCGAGCTCTATGACTGCTTCTGAAAAAATTGTATCTGTGCAATAAACAATGCTTGTACCTGGGCGACTAGGGCCACAGAAATCTTTCCCATCAAAAATCCGCCCATCTCCTAAATTGACTTTTTCTCCTCTTTGCAGAGCTGCATAGATTGGACCTGGCTCAATATTCAATTTTTGAGCAAGCTCCAGGTTAAAACGACCTGGTCTTGTCTTCTGCTCGACCCTATATGCATATGCAGGAACCCTGTGATTTAAAGGGCAGCAACGTACTAGAAGATCATCATCATCTATTAAAACAGTATTTTTTTCAGCGGATTCTCTTACACGGTGAATCTTTGTTGGGTAGCCGATTCGGCTAGAGCTGCTTTCCATAACACCAGTGAGATATGACTCCAAAGGGTCAGGACCATACAAATCAATACCTGAACTATTTCCAGCCAATCCAAGACTTGCTAATAGTCCAGGTAGTCCAAAGACATGATCTCCATGCATATGAGAAATAAAGACTCTTCGCAATTGCGATAGGCGTAAGTTGCTTCGAAGGAATTGATGCTGGGTTCCTTCTCCACAATCAAAAAGCCATAGCTCTGCTCGCTGCGGAAGGCGCAGTGCCATCGCTGAAACGTTACGAGCGCGTGTTGGAACGCCTGAGCTTGTGCCTAGGAAGGTGACCTGCAAGGTCTATTGCTTTTTAAGAACATCTTGTCATCTCAAAGTCTGAACATTGCTTGAATTGTTGTCTTATAAGCAAACTGCTATTTTTCTTGAGCATTCATTATGTTTCGACTGATGCCTCAGAAGGCCTGGGGTGCACTTGGGGGAATATTGCTAGCGATTATTTGTCCTGTTGAACCAAGTCAGGCCGCTAAGGAGCCAGTTTTGCGAGTTTTGGTTTTGGAATCAAAGCAACTTCGTTTTCGTGCTGATGGAGATAAGCCTTTAATGCTTTTTGGAACAGGTGCAAATAAAAAAAGAATTAGTACTTTGAAAATTCACAAGAAGAATGGTCAGTTTAAAATGGCAGTGAATGGTAGCTCTGGAAGATGGTCTTATTTACCTCGTAAAACTGAGTTAAGAATTAGGAGTAATGATCCTCGAGGAATTTGGCTGGGTAAACGTCGATACAGTGGTGAATTACGAGTTTTTGTCAGAGGTAATGATTTATTAGTTGTGAATTATTTAGGCATCGAAAAGTATTTGGCCAGTGTTGTTGGTAGTGAGATGCCTAAGTCTTGGCCTATGGAAGCACTAAGAGCACAGGCTGTCGCTGCAAGAACATATGCTTTACAACAACTAGGAAAGAAAGAGTTTTATGACGTCAACTCTACTGAGCAAAATCAAGTTTATTTAGGCATTGAATCTGAGACTACAAGCACGAAAAAGGCTGTATATACAACTCGCTCTTTGGTGTTGATGCATAAAGGTCGATTAATAAATGCTGTTTTTCACAGCAGTTCAGGAGGTGCAACAGAGGCTAGTGGGGCAGTTTGGACCAAACAGTTGCCTTATTTGGTTAGTGTGCCTGACTATGATCAACATAGTCCTGCCTTTAAGTGGGAGATGGAATTTGATCCATATCAACTAAAAGCAGCTTTTTCTGAAATAGGAGGTGTAGAAGGGATAAAGGTACTTAATAGCAGTAATACAGGTAGGGTTCTCACTGCAAGGATCGATGGACCGCGTGGTGATCTTGAGCTAACTGGTAAAGAATTGCGCCATCGTTTGGGCTTGAAAAGCACATTGGCCAGCTTTGAAATGGTTCCGCATATGCCGACGTCTAAGAAAACATTGACAAAACCATTTGCTTTATGGGATTCGTTCAATGAGTCGTCATCAAAAATAAAAAACTCTTCAGATGATTTATTGCGGCGTGGTTGGTCTTTCAAAGAACTTGATTTTGATTTGGCACATAAAACTCAGGCCTTGAAACCACCACTTCCTCCACCTCGCCCTTATTTATTCCCAAAGCTTCCACCTTTATTTGCGTTGGAGGCTCCTCCACCTTTGCCTCCTATAGCTAAGAAACTCATGTTGGTGGTAAAAGGTTCTGGCTCAGGCCATGGTGTTGGTATGAGTCAATGGGGGGCTTATGGTTTAGCTGAGAAAGGAGTTGATTTTCGGAAGATACTTACTCATTACTACAAAGGCGTAGAGATTCGCCAGTTTTCAGCGACTTGACCTGTGCTCTGAGGGCAAGCTTAGTTATTTTCTATATTGAATAGTTTATTTTAAGGGGCTTTTTTGGATCAAGACTTGTCAGCCCTGGTCTCTTCTTGGGGGTTCCGTGGAACAATTGTGGCTAAAGAAAATCCCACTGAATTGGTTGAAATCCTAGTGGATGTGCTTGAAGACCGTTTAAGGAAGAGACTATTTCAAATGGAATCGAAACCTCTTGGGTTGGCTACCGGAAGAACTATGCAACCTATCTATACCTCACTTGTTTCTCGCCTTAAAGATTGGCCAAAGCCAAAGATGGACAGCCTTTTGGAAGGCTGGTGCAGTTTTAACTTAGACGAATATGTTGGGCTGTCCAATGAGTCAACTGACAGTTTTGCTGCCTTTATGGCTCAATTTCTTGGTACCCCTTTGAGTCTTACTCCTGACAAACTTCGACTTCCTGATGGTTGTGCAAAAGATCCGCAAAAAGAGGCTTTGTTGTATGCCGAGCAGCTGAAGACTCTTGGTGGTGTAGGCATTCAATTGCTTGGTCTTGGAGTGAATGGTCATGTGGGTTTTAATGAACCTCCCTGTGGTTCTGATTCTTCATGCAGAGTTGTTTCCCTATCGGCAGAAACGCGGAAACAAAATGCTTTTGCTTTTAGGGGCGATCCACATTTGGTTCCAAGAAATGCGATAACTCTTGGGATGCAAGAGATTTTGGATGCTGAAGAGATTCATTTGGTTGTGACTGGTGCAACTAAGGCCAATACCTTGTATTCGCTTCTGAATGAGCCTATGTCTGAATGTTTGCCTGCAAGCTGGATCAAGCAACATAACAATATCTGCTTGTGGTGTGACTACTCTTCATTGACGAAGGTCGTGCAACAATTTTCCCCTTTATGTCTATGATTGTTCGCCAATAAAATGGATAATGCCTTGAAATATTTGTATCAACTCAAAATAGAAGCCAATAGCTTTAATAGTGCCTATATGCTTTTACCTCTTCGATGCTCCTGAGTCATTGTAGCTCTCATCCGAGGAGCGATTCCTTTTGTTAATTGAAAAAAATAAGCTTGCCCCTTTGAATTTTTCATTAGCTTCACAAGCTGAATGCGACTGATTTTGTTACTTGGCTTTGCTGGTTGATTGGGTTTTAGTGTTCTGTTAGTGATTGGCATGTAGAACTTTTGCTAGTGCTTATTAATTAGCCCAATGCTTGGAAGACAACTTTAGATTTTAGTGTTGATGATCCATCCCATCCCCCTATCCCTAAAACTTCTGCAGATGTATTGGAAACCAATATGAAAACCTCTTCTGGTTGATGTTTTGCGAACTGCATTTCAGATGAAGGCTCAATTCTATCTCTCGTGATGTTTAATTGACGACCTGTGCGCCAGTGTATGGATTCCGTTTCTGTAGTTAATTTTAAGCGAGGTAAATTACGAAGTGCTTGTAGAGGTGAAACTACATTTAATGGGATAGCTGAATGCTCATTGCTAGTCGTTGGTAGTGGTAAGGCTTGTTTTTCATTGAATCCTAATGCTTCTGTTCGGCGAAGCTTGGCTAAGCATCCCCCGCACCCGAGGCTATTACCTAGATCCCTCGCCAGAGCACGGATGTATGTGCCTGATGAGCAATGTACGTTGATTTCTATTCGCCCTGTGGATTGGTCCCAACCTAGAAGAAGAATCTCATGAATAGTGATTGACCTATCCGGTAAATCAAAAACTTCGCCTCTAAGTGCTTTTTTATAAGCTCTTTCTCCTTTGATATGGATGCTGGAAATGTTGGGAGGCTGCTGTCTTATTTTGCCTCGGAACATATCGAGGTGTTTGTTGAGAATGGTTTGTTCTATTTTGGGCCAAGGTTGATTAGAGATGATTTCTCCATCAAGATCATCTGTGGTAGTGCGTTTTCCTAGTTGAATAATACCCCTGTATCTCTTGTCGCTTGGAAGGTAAGTTAAGAGCCTTGTGGCAGGACCTAGGGCTATAGGTAATACTCCTGTTACGGATGGATCTAGGGTTCCCCCATGTCCAACGCGCTTTATTCCAAAGATTTTTCTTACTTTGTTTACGCAGTCATGTGAAGTAAGCCCTTGCTCTTTGTCGATTATTACGAAGCCGAATGGATTATTCATAATTGAACACTTAGACCAGACTCTGACGATTTGAAGGTGTGCTTTTCTAAATCTGAAGGTATAGGTTGATATTGCAAGCAATTCTGAGAATCGATTAGGCCATGCATTGCAGAGATGTTGATGTTTCTGAGTTCCTGAGAACTGGCTTTAACCTCAAATCCCATTTGGCAACTTTTCTCCAGTTAACAGTTGAGCAGGTTGATAGTCGTTTGTCTTTAGGCTCTCTTGACTTAGCAACGTTTCACCCAGGCTCGATTGATCCTGAGGACACTATCGATTTTTATGAGGATAAGGTAGGGACGAGACATCTATTCGATCTGGCAGCATGGCATTTGAGCAGTGCAAATTACATTGCAGACACACTTCGTCTTCAGCAGCAATTTGCGCGAGGACAGGTTCTTGACTTTGGAGGTGGTATTGGCACCCATGCCCTTGCAGCAGCAGCTCTGCCTGATGTAGATCATGTTTGGTATGTGGACTTGAATCCTGAAAATAGAAACTTTGTTGAACAACGCTCGAAAGAACTTGGTTTAGTGGATGCGATCTCTGTTCATAGAGATCTTGAAAACACAGGCATGTTGAAATTTGACACGTTGATTTGTCTGGATGTACTTGAACATATTTCTAACCCTTCTAGTCAAATAACTGCTTTTCATGAATGCTTGTCAGTTGATGGAATTGCATTAATGAATTGGTACTTCTATAAGGGCAATAAAGGGGAGTATCCATTTCATTTTGATGATCCGGTAATGATTGAAAATTTTTTTAGGACTCTACAGAGTCTTTTTATCGAGGTGTTTCATCCTTTTCTTATTACCACTCGAGCCTATAGAACTATGAACTGATTAGCACTAAATGATTCTCGAGTGTTCAATTGGCGGTGGCAGCAATATTAATTCGCTTTCGGTTGCGAAGCCCGCGACGAATACTTTCAAAATTCACCACTCCATCTGTTAGCGCGAAGAGTGTGTCGTCTTTACCTTTGCCGACGTTAAGGCCAGGTAGAACAGATGTGCCTCTTTGCCTAATGAGGATTGAACCAGCTGTAACTTTTGCTCCTCCATATGCTTTTACTCCTAGGCGCTTTGAATTTGAATCGCGACCATTGCGTGTAGAGCCAGTGCCTTTTTTATGTGCCATTGGAATTTATGAGGGAGGGGAGAGTGAAAGAGGTTAATCGATAGATTTGGAAGCCTTTGCTTTTTTGCCACTTGTAGAAATGGCTTGAACCATAACTCGAGTGAGTTCTTGTCGGTGACCATTTTTGGTCCTTGTCTTTTTTTTAGGACGCATTTTATAAACAATCACTTTTGGGCCTCTTCGATGTTCTAGCACTTTTAGTTCTACTGATGCACCTTTTACAAAGGGCTTCCCTAGCGTGGCACCTTTTCCTTCATTGATTAATAGGACATTGTCAAGAGTCACTATTTCTCCAATATCTGCTTTTATGCGGTTGAAGTCGTAGTAACGGTTTGTCTGGACCCAGAATTGTGAGCCTGAAGCCTCAACAATGGCATATGAGTCAGACTTAGTTTCTTCTTTGGAAGGAGGTGATTGCTTAGCCATGGTTTCTGAGACGTGAATAGGCTCGGATAGTTTTGCCTTGGGCATTTTTGGTGCTTAAAAGCTTGTTTGCCGATTTAGGCCTAAGTTCACAATCGAAAGACAATCAAACATCCTCGGCTTTTGCCCCTCCATTAGTCAAGATTTAATTGAACAAACCTTCTTTATCCGGCGCAATGGAGTTGCTCTTATGAGTCCTAGGAAGACCTACATTCTCAAGCTATATGTGGCAGGAAATACTCCAAATTCCATGCGAGCATTAAAAACATTGCGTGACATTTTAGAAACGGAATTCCGTGGGGTTTATGCTTTGAAAGTTATTGATGTACTGAAAAATCCACAATTGGCTGAGGAAGATAAAATTCTTGCTACGCCAACATTGGCAAAGATTCTCCCCCCCCCTGTTCGAAGAATAATTGGTGACTTGTCTGACCGCGAAAGGGTTTTGATAGGTCTGGACCTTCTTTATGATGAGTTATCAGATGCCGATCTAAGCTCTGTAATCATTGATGAGTCCTGAGATGAGGACATTTAGAGGCAGATTCTTAAGTCAGGCTGTGAAGCTAGTGGCTAAGTAGTTATTTGTCTCTAGCGTTTCACCATTAGATAGTGAATATGTCATCTTCCAGCGCTGCGCCGTCTCCCAAAACCCAAGTTCAGAAACTCCCCACCGGGATCGAAGGCTTCGATGATGTTTGCCAGGGCGGTTTACCCACGGCTAGAAGTACTTTGGTAAGTGGAACTTCGGGAACAGGTAAAACTGTTTTTTCTCTTCAATATTTGCATCATGGAATATGTCATTTTGATGAGCCTGGCATCTTTGTTACTTTTGAAGAATCTCCTGAAGACATAATTCGAAATGCAGCCAGTTTTGGATGGAATCTGCAAGAGTTAATAGATCAAGATAAGCTGTTTATTCTTGATGCATCTCCAGACCCCGATGGCCAAGATGTTGCTGGTAGTTTTGATTTATCTGGCTTGATTGAAAGAATTAGTTATGCAATAAGAAAATATAAGGCAAAGCGGGTAGCAATTGATTCAATGACAGCTGTTTTTCAGCAATATGACGCTATTTATGTTGTTAGAAGAGAGATTTTTAGATTAATAGCTCGTTTAAAAGATATTGGTGTGACAACTGTTATGACTACTGAAAGAATAGATGAATATGGACCTATTGCTAGGTATGGAGTTGAAGAGTTTGTTTCTGATAATGTTGTGATACTACGTAATGTCCTTGAGTCAGAAAGAAGGCGCCGGACAGTTGAGATCCTTAAGTTGCGTGGAACAATACATATGAAGGGTGAGTTCCCTTTCACAATGGGCAGTCAAGGAATTACTGTTTTTGCTCTCGGTGCGATGAGATTAACGCAAAGATCGTCAAATACTCGTATAAGTTCAGGGGTTCCTAGTCTTGATGAAATGTGTGGAGGTGGCTTTTTTCAGGATTCAATTATTCTTGCTACTGGTGCAACAGGAACTGGTAAAACAATGCTTGTTTCTAAATTTATTGAAGATGCATATCGTAACGAAGAGAGAGCGATACTTTTTGCTTATGAAGAATCTCGCGCGCAACTATTGAGGAATGCCACTAGTTGGGGAATTGACTTTGAGAAGATGGAAAGTGATGGGCTTTTAAAAATTATTTGTGCATATCCTGAATCAACTGGATTGGAGGATCATTTACAGATAATTAAGGCTGAGATTACACAATTTAAGCCCTCTAGAATGGCAATTGATTCATTGTCAGCTCTGGCTCGAGGTGTCAGCCTGAATGCATTTCGTCAGTTTGTAATAGGTGTGACCGGTTATGCCAAGCAAGAGGAAATAGCTGGATTTTTTACTAATACTGCTGAAGAATTTATGGGTAGCCATTCGATTACTGATTCTCATATATCCACAATCACTGATACGATAATGTTGCTCCAATATGTTGAGATCCGTGGTGAAATGGCGAGAGCTATTAATGTTTTCAAAATGAGGGGATCCTGGCACGACAAAAGAATCCGAGAGTTTATAATTACTGGAGAAGGACCCCAAATAAAAGATTCTTTTTCTAACTTTGAACAAATTTTTAGTGGTGCGCCACACCGTGTCTCAGACGATCAAATACCTGGTGTGTTCAAAGCTATTGAGTGATATTTTTGTTTGCCCTAACTAAATTTCTGATAATCCTTCTCCTAGTTCTGCTTGCCTAGTTTTTCTTTCAGAAAGCAGCATTAGCTCGTCAGCATCTGATTGTTCAAGAGGCAAATCAAACCAAAAAGTAGTACCTAGATCAGGCTCACTTGCCATGCGAATTGTTCCACCATGCTTTTCAATAATACCTCGAACAATTGAGAGCCCTAAGCCAGTTCCTGCCTCGGTATGCACTGCATTTTCTACTCGATAGAAGCGTTCGAATATTCTTTGTTGATCGGCCAATGAGATTCCAAGCCCTGTGTCTGCAATTTCCACTCTTAGTCTTGGGAGGGGAGATACAAGTGCACAGTGTGGAGCTGAGTGAGTACTTTTTATTGGTTTTGCAGTACAAATGTCAGGCCATGTATATGCACTGAGCTTCAACTTGCCCCCAGCGCGACTAAATTTAAGACCATTTCCAACTAAATTATCAAAGACTTGCAAAAGTAAGTCCCAATTGCCAAGAATCATGGGTAATGATTTATCCATATCTATTTCAAGTTCAACTTCCTTATCCTTTGCATTTAATTTGTAATTGCGTAATGTTTGCTCCATTGCGGGACGCAAATCAATTGATTCAAACTGGATAGATCGGCCAGACTCTAACTTCGATAGATCTAGGACATCGTTGACTAGCCGGGCGAGTCTATCTGTTTCTGCATTTGCAACTCCAAGAAATTCTTTTTTTTCATCTTCAGTCAGTTGATCTCCTAGGTCATGAAGCGTTTCTACATAACTTTTGATATTGAATAAAGGAGTTCTTAATTCATGTGAGACATTACTAATGAATCTGCTTTGAGCTGCATTCAGTTCAACTTCTCGTGTGAGATCTTGGACTGTAACCGCTAAGCCCTTGAGCGTTTCTCCAGTGGAATCTCTCACAGATTGTAAGACTATTCTTAGAGTTCTTGGCGGCTCCCCAATGCTGCATCGAATGTCACTACTTTCTATTGAGTTTGTTAGTAGAGAAGTGATTGGGGCATGTAATTCATTTGCAAGTATTTCTGGCAACTCATTTAGTAATTCTTGCCCCTCCAAGTTGCGACCCTCCCATCTAAATAGTCTTCGTGCAGTTGGATTAACTAATACAATTTTTCCTTCTTCATCCATTAATATTGCACCATCAGCCATTGTGGCGATTAGTGATTGCTGTTTAACCTGTGCGGCTCGCAATTCTTCAATATTTGCATTGTCATAGTCTTCAAGTTGGGAAGCCATCGCATTAAATCCATTTAACAGTTCCCCTAATTCACCGCTCATGGGAATTTGAATCCTTGATTTAAAATTACCAGTGGCAATCTCTCGTACACCACGAACAAGTTCCTTAACAGGTCGAGTAATAGTTAGGGCATTAAAAACAGCTCCTAGAAGTACAAGTACCCATATAGATATAAAAACAGCTACTGTTACTTCTTTTGTTAATGCAGCATTTGCTAGGGCTTTTTTATTAGGTGTTACCCCTAATGCCAATACTCCAAGATAGTTGCCTTTCCATAGCATCGGTACGAATACATCTGTTACTTGGCCTTGCGGGGTTAGATGTTGCCTTACTAATGGAAACTGTGGCCTTTTACTTAGCTCTAGTGGCAATTCAAGACGTCGGGTGAGTAGTAGTTCACTATTAAGTGTATTTGGAGTTGCACTAACAGGAATCCCTAGTTCTATTACACCCTCTGGATTAGTAAAAAATATGTACCTTAAGTTTCTGCTAGAACGCCAAAACTTTTCAGCAACATTAGCAACTTCTCTGTTTTGCCCATTTGCTACTAACTCTGTGACGTTCCCAGAGAGTAGTAGGCCAAGATCTCTCGCATACCTGGTGTCATTCATGCCGGCATCTCGTTGAATGCCGTTTAAGGTAAAGAAAGTTATGCCTGTCATCATCAAGCTCACCACTAAAGTCGTGATGGCAAGTAATTTTGTGCGTAAGCTAAATGCAGCCCACCAATTATTTATACGCATCCACCAATTAGTGCGTTCTGGTGGTTGGCCATTACCACTGTTTTGAGCCCAGTTTGCAATTGATGTTGAATTAGTACTTTTCATCAATGCATAGTGCTTGTGTATAGGCTAGAACTTGCGCACTTGATTACCGATATCTCTTCGAAAGTTGATTCCATTGAAGTGGATGTCATCCAGCCCTGCATAAGCCTTCTTGAATGCTTCATCGAAACTTGGAGCTTGAGCAACCACTGAAAGGACTCTTCCTCCTGAAGTGAAAACGTCATTTTTGTCATTGCTGCGAGTTCCTGCATGAAATAGTTGCAATGATTGGTTTAATTGAATGTTGATGTTAATAAGGTCTCCATAACGTGGAGCTTCTGGATATCCAGATGTAGCAGCAACCACACATGCACTACACAAATTCGATATAAAAAGCTTAGGCGCTTGTTCGAGACAACCTAATGCACATGCATGGAGAATATTGGCCAATTCCGGGCCTAATAAGGGTATGAGTGTTTGACACTCAGGGTCCCCAAACCTGCAGTTATATTCTATTACTTTAGGGCCTGCATTTGTGATCATTAACCCTGCATATATGACGCCTCGATAATCGATTCCTCTTTCCCTTAGAGCTTTTAAAGTTGGTTCAAGCACTAATTCCTTGACATTATTTAGATCTTCTTCATTTAGCAGAGGTGCTGGTGCATATGCCCCCATGCCTCCAGTGTTAGGTCCTTGATCTCCTTCTTTTAGACGCTTGTGATCCTGCGCAGGTGGTAGTAGGACCATTCTTTGGCCGTCGCAAAGAGCGAAAACAGAGACTTCTGGACCTTGGAGGCGCTCTTCAAGAACAAGCTTTTCTCCAGAGGCTCCATACTTTCCATTGAAGGCTTCTTGAATAGCTGTTTTTGCTTCTTCTATTGTTTCAGCGACAGTAACTCCTTTCCCTGCTGCCAGCCCATCAGCTTTAACTACAAGTGGGCCTTGAAAATTTTTGAGAGTGACTAGTGCTTCTTCCTCAGTGCTAACTGACCAATATCTTGCAGTGGGAACTCCTGCCTCGAGCATGAGCTCCTTGGCCCATGTTTTACTGGCTTCTAACTTTGCGCCGTTGGCTCCTGGCCCAAAAACTGTTAGACCTGCTTCGCGTAATTCGTCGGCTACACCTTCCGCTAAAGGAGCTTCAGGTCCTATTACTACTAGGTCTAGCTTGCTCGCTTGGCATTTATTGATAATTGCCTTGACATCGTTTTCTTGAATGTTTAAACGTTTACATCCTTGATGATTTTCTGTCCCTCCATTGCCAGGGGCTACCCAAACTTCTTCGATCGATTTGCATTTGCGCATTGCCCAAGCGAGAGCATTTTCCCTTCCACCACTGCCTAAGACAAGAATTTTTTTCAGTGGTGGCAAGATTGGACTAGAAGAGTTTGAGATTTTCATAAAGTGATTTTTGCATTGGACCTAGGCTTTACGAGTCTGGTCTTGGCAGGAAATTCAAATGTGGCTTATTTGATCTTGGTGAATGGGTTCCATCAATGAGAAATAACTATCTTCCCTTAACCATTTTGTTGGTTGTGTTTTCTAGTCAGCTTCACATAGTCAAGGCATCAGGTGCCTTTAATAGAGATGGATCCGAATTACGTGTTGAAGCACTTCAAAAAACAAAGCTGAGCAAAGAGATGATTGTTCAATTAAAGACTGCTTGTGTTGAAGCTGCCAAGATTCCCTCAAGTCATCGTTTGAGAAAACTTAGCAATCAATTAATGCATTCATTCCAGGTAACTGCTTCCTTCGAATTGGAAATGCAGAGAGCTGAACTTCTTTTGGATTGCAAGGCTCCTTCAAATGCTCAGAAGGTTCTTCAAGGAATTAATCCAACAAGTTTGAAAGAGCAAAAGGCTTGGTCAATTTTGTTTTGGAAAGCAAGTAATGCTGTTATGGATCATTTAAACGCTTCTTTAGCTTTGAGAAGACTTTCAGGAGGCAATTTTCAGACATTAGATGATGAGCAAATTACTGTTGGATATGGAGTAGATGGGACTCCATTGACTAGATCAGCATTAGACCTTTTGGCAGAGCATGAGCGATTAAATGGTCGTTGTGATGCGGCAGCTAAGGTTTTGCTAGCTGGTCGCACAAGTGGAGCTATAGGGGCTCGCCGCATTTCTCGTGCAGTTCAATGTTTAGATGGATTAAGTCTTGAGAAGAGAAAGGCTTTACTCCGGTCAGCACTTGATGAGGCAAAGAATGATGAGGCTTGGTGGTTAGTTGGGGATATTTTGAGATTGCACCTTTTGCTTGATTTGGCCTCTGGTGGAGACGCTGAAAATGCTCGAAAGCGTCTTGAGCAATTCTCGAAAGAACTTGATGATCGCTATACACAATTGGAACTTATTCGATTGGCCCCTTCAAGAAAGGAAGAAAAACATATTCTTGAGGATCAGCTACGTTCACCAAGAAGAAATGCACCCAATCTCGAATAGGTGCCCTTTTGAATTGAGTATCACTTATTTGGTTGGTAATTATGACACCAGATCACGGACAGCTGCTATATCAAGGCAAGGCTAAGAGAATCTTTCATTCAGAGCGCGATGATCGTGTTTTGATTGAATTCAAGAATGACGCAACAGCTTTTAATGCCTTAAAACATGCTGAGTTAGAAGGGAAAGGTCTAGTTAATTGTCAAATCTCCGCTCATTTCTTTGAGCTTTTGGAATCAGAAGGTATTCCAACTCATTATCTTTATAGTCCCGCTGATTGTTGGATTGTCGCTCAGCGGGTAGAAATTGTCCCATTGGAGGTTGTTGTTCGCAATATTGCAACTGGATCGTTGTGTAAAGAGACTCCTATTAAACAAGGCAAAGAATTATCCCCCCCCTTATTAGACCTTTACTACAAGGATGATGACTTGGGTGATCCTTTGCTGACTGAAGAAAGATTAAGAAGGTTAGGCTTAATCACAGATAAACAAAGATTAGAGATTGAAAACCTTGCCTTTCGTGTGAATAAATTATTGAAGGTTTTCTTGGGGCAATTAGACCTTTTGCTAGTTGACTTTAAGTTGGAATTTGGGATTAATAAAAATGGTCACCTTCTTGTCTCAGATGAAATTAGTCCTGATACATGCAGGCTTTGGGATCAAAGAGCCGGGAATGCTAAAGATCGAATTCTTGATAAAGATCGCTTTCGAAAGGACCTTGGTGGTGTGGTTGATGCATACGGGGAGGTCCTTAAACGTGTACAAGGTGTAACCACCAAACCACGCACTTGCAGTTAAGGTCACCGGAGGTTTGTGGCATAACTAGCCAGACGTCCTTTTCTCTCTATGGCCAGATTTCTTTCAGCTATTCCTTCCTGGCTATTGCATCGAGGGACATATGGTTTAGCTCTGGCCTTGCCAGCTCTTGTTGGAACTGGGTTCTCCAGCCTCTCAAACCAAGAGAAAATTACTTATGAAAAGAGTAAGAGCCCAAAGGATGTAAATGTTGCTCAGTTTGCACGGCCTACTGGAGAGAGAAAAGGAGTTGAACCTAGTCCTCAAGGGTCTGGCAATACTAGGGTTTTGATCACTGAGGTGGTTATAGAGGGTATCGATGGTCATCCAGAGCAAGAACGCTTGGAATTTGCCGCTTACGATGCAATGAGTGTGCGTCCAGGTAGCAATATCACTAGAGAAGAGTTAAAACTTTCTCTAGATGCAATTTATTCAACAGGTTGGTTCTCAGGGGTTAGGATTGAGCCAATTAATGGACCTCTAGGAGTACAACTTTTAGTAGAAGTTGATCCTAATCCTGTGCTAAAAAAAGTTAAACTTCTACCAACAGAAAGTAAAATTCCACCAAGCGTTATTGATAATATTTTTAAATCTGATTATGGAAAGACGTTAAACCTAAATGCTCTTCAGGTAAGAATCAAGGAATTAAAAAACTGGTACACTAAAGAGGGATATTCTTTGGCAAGAATTTCTGGGCCAAATAGAATTACTCCTGATGGAATTGTTGAGCTAAAGATTGGCGAAGGTACAGTCTCAGGTATAGAGATTCAGTTCTTGAATAAAGATGGAGACTTAAGTAATCAAGATGGAAAAGTGATAAAAGGTAAAACAAGACCTTGGGTAATCAAAAGAGAAATTTCAATGAAACCTGGAGATATTTTTAATAGAAATCAGCTAGAGGGGGATATCAAAAGATTATATTCAACATCCCTATTTAGTGATGTAAAAGTTACTCTAAGGCCAGTAACTGGTTCACCTGGCAGTGTTATAATAGTGTTGGGTATTACTGAACAATCAACAGGCTCACTTTCCGGTGGTATTGGGTATAGTGGAGGTCAAGGTGCTTTTGGGCAGCTAGGCCTTAAAGAGTCAAACTTCTTTGGTAAGGCATGGAATAGTGGTATTGATTTAACTTATGGTCAGTATGGAGCTTTGGTTAATTTTACCTTTTCAGATCCATGGATAAGAGGAGATAAATATCGTACATCATTTAGAAGCTCACTATTTTTAAGTAGAGAAGTACCTCAGGAGTTTCGTAGTCAATCAGGGGGAAGTATTCGTAGCGTTAAAGACTATTATGATGCAAATACATCTACAGCATACGAAATTCAAAATACTGTTTTTGGACCTTATCCATCAGTCTCTGATGCTAAGGCTGCTAATCCAAATGTTAGTTGGTTTGACTATGAGGGTGATTCTATAGTTCTTGAAAGAGTAGGAGGTGGATTTTCTTTCGCAAGGCCTTTGAATGGTGGAGACCCTTATAAGAAAGTTCCTTGGAGAGTTTTAGTAGGAATGAATGTTCAGCAAGTAAAAGCGATTGATTACGCTGGGAATAGTCGCCCTTATGGAGTTCTAGTTGATAACTTATCTAATAATCAGGTTCCTAATAAAGAAGTGATTTGTGTATCATTTAATTGTGCTGCAGAAAATAATCTTTTTAGTGTAAGAACTGCAGCAACTTATAACACTCTTAATGATTCGAGAAATCCAACTTCAGGCGATTTTATGACTGTGGGAACCGAGCAATTCGTCTCAGTTGGAGAAGACTCTCCCACTTTTAATCGAGCAAGAACTAGTTATTCTCATTTTATTCCAGTTAACTGGTTAAAGATTGCGAAGGGTTGTAGACCAAAAAGTGGAGAAAAAGCTAATTGCCCTCAAACTATTGCTTTTCAAGTTAAAGCTGGCTCAATTGTGGGAGATCTCCCTCCATACGAAGCTTTTTGTCTAGGTGGCTCTAGTTCTGTTAGAGGCTGGAACAACTGTGACCTCGCTGTGGGTAGAAATTTTGGAGAGGGGTCTGTTGAATATAGATTTCCAGTTTGGAAGTTGTTATCTGCAGCATTTTTTGTTGATGGTGCGACGGACTTTGGATCGCAAAATGCGGTTCCTGGTAAACCAGGAAAATTACTTGGAAAGAATGGTTCTGGGTTCTCTCCCGGTGCAGGCTTGATTGTCAATACGCCTATAGGTCCTTTGCGTCTTGAGGGGGCAAAGCGTGACTTTGATGGTGATTGGCGTTTCAACTTGGGAGTGGGTTGGAAGTTTTAGTGACCTGTTTGCCGAATAACTACGAGGGTGCTTGGACTCTTGCTAAAACAGTTTTGAGAAGAGGTATTGGACTCCATACTGGAGAAGAAGCTGAGGTCCGTCTATCTCCATATGAGAAGGCTGGTTTTCATGTCTCATGGATCGATAGTGGTGAAGCGCCAATAACTCTTAGTGCTGATCAAGCTTTTGACACGCAATTATGCACAACTCTTCAGTTGGGTAATCATCGTCTTTCAACAGTAGAACATCTTCTTGCAGCATTGGGTGGTTGTGGCATAAGCCACGTTCTTATTGAGGTCTCTGGTCAGGAAATCCCACTTTTAGATGGTTCTGCACTGTGTTGGGTTGAAGCAATTTTGGAAGCTGGCCTTGCTCCAGCGTGTACACCACGCTTAGCCGCTCCATTAGTGAACAAACCATTGGCATTTCATCGTGGTCATAGTGTTATCACTGCAACACCCGCTGAAAAATTTACTTTGGTAGGCATTATTGATTTTCCATATCCAGCTATCGGCCAACAAATGTTGACTATTCAACTGACTCCAAATGTTTTTGTTAAGGAAATTGCACCAGCTAGAACTTTTGGTTTTAAGGATCAATTGGAGAAACTCCAGAAGTCTGGCTTAATAAAAGGGGGAACTCTTGATAACGCTTTGGTATGTGACTGTGATGATTGGATCAATCCCCCCTTGAGATTCAAGGATGAACCAGTGAGACATAAACTTTTGGACTTAATCGGAGATTTAGCACTGGTTGGGTTTCCTAATGCACAAGTTCTTGTGTATAGAGGTTCACATTGTTTACATAACGATTTAGCAGCTTCTCTCCTCCAATAGTTTCTACCACGCAAATTTGTTTTGATTGATTCTTCTTCCTCTATGCCTCAAGTGCTTACAACTGAACAAATTATGGGGTTATTGCCTCATAGATATCCTTTCGCATTGGTTGACCGTGTTCTCGAGCATGAACCTGGCAAAAGGGCTGTGGCTATAAAGAATGTCACAATTAATGAGCCTCAATTTCAAGGGCATTTCCCAGATAGACCTTTAATGCCTGGTGTTTTGATCGTTGAGGCAATGGCTCAAGTAGGTGGCTTGATTGTGACCCAAATGCCAGATTTGCCGAAGGGACTTTTTGTGTTTGCTGGCATAGATGGCGTTCGGTTTCGCCGGCCAGTAGTGCCTGGCGACCAGCTTGAAATTACTTGTGAGCTTATTAGTCTCAAGAGGAAGAGATTTGGGAAAGTTAGCGGCAAAGTAACAGTTGATGATCAGCTGGTTTGCTCTGGTGAACTCATGTTTTCTTTAGTTGATTGAAGGCTATGAGTGAGTTTCGACACCCTTCAACTTTGACCATTAACAAACCTCCAGAAGTACACCCTTTGGCAAATGTTGATCCGAAGGCAGAACTTGAAGAGGGCGTAGTTATTGGCTCAGGAGCTGTAGTAGGTCCAGAAGTGAAGATAGGCTCTCAGACTTGGATTGGCCCAAATGTTGTTCTTGATGGACGATTAACAATTGGATCTCAAAATAGGATTTTTCCAGGAGCTTGCTTAGGTCTTGAGCCTCAAGACCTTAAATATAAAGGAGCCTCTACAGAGGTAGTCATAGGCGATAGAAATACGATTCGAGAATGTGTGACGATTAATCGTGCTACGGAAGAAGGTGAAGCGACAAAGGTTGGGAATGAGAATTTGTTGATGGCTTATTGCCATTTAGGCCACAATTGTTTGCTTGGTAATGGAATTGTTATGTCTAATGGCATTCAAGTTGCAGGTCACGTTTTTATTGAAGATTGGGCAGTAATTGGTGGTTGTGTGGGTATTCATCAATTTGTGCACATAGGAAGATTAGCCATGGTTGGAGGTATGACTAAGGTTGATAGGGATGTTCCTCCTTTTTGTTTGGTAGAAGGACATCCAGGAAGGTTGCGTGGAATAAATCGTGTTGGTCTTCGTCGTAGGGGAGTCAACAATGATCAAGGTGGTGAACTTCGCCAATTGCAAGAAATCTGGACCCTTTTATTTCGTTCAGAGAACGTTCTTGTTAAAAGTCTTGAGCTGGCTAGAAAGCAACAATTATTTCCTGCGGCCAAACACTTATGTGACTTTCTTCAAGCCTCTATTCAGCAAGATAGAAGAGGGCCGATGACATTTAAGAAGAGTACTAATTAACAATGCGAATGCTTATTAGTACTGGGGAAGTCTCTGGAGACTTGCAGGGAAGTCTTTTGATTCAGGCCTTACATCGTGAGGCATTAAAACGCTCAATGCCACTTGAGTTGGTTGCTATTGGTGGGCCTCGAATGAAAGAGGCTGGTGCTGAATTAATTGCTGATACTGCTCCAATGGGAGCAATTGGCCTTTTTGAAGCTTTACCTCTTCTTTGGCCAACATTGAAATTGCAAAATAGAGTTGAGAAGTTTTTAAGAGGTAAACCTCTAGATGCTGTTGTCTTAATTGATTATATGGGACCTAATATCAGACTTGGGAATAAGTTGCGGCGGAAGAAAGCTGAACTTCCAATCATTTATTACATAGCTCCTCAAGAATGGGCTTGGCGCTTAGGTGATGGAGGAACTACTGATTTAATAGGCTTTACAGATAAAATACTTGCGATATTTAAAGCTGAAGCTGATTTTTATAGTCAAAGAGGAGGAGATGTTACTTGGGTAGGACACCCTATGATTGATGTACTTAGTCCTTTGCCCACTAGAAATAAGGCTCTTGCACGACTCGGAATTGGAGCTGATGAAAAGCTCCTGTTACTTTTACCAGCTTCTAGGCCTCAAGAGATTCGCTATTTGATGCCTATTTTAGCTAAAGCTGCATTTTTACTTCAGCAGCATAATCCTTCTATTAATGTCTTAGTACCTGCTGGCTTGTCTTCATTTGAAGAGCCTATTGATAAGGCCTTGATTGATGCTGGAGTGCATGGGAAAGTGATTCCAGCAAATCAAACTGATGAACTTAAACCATTTCTCTTTGCAGGTGCTGATCTTGCTTTAGGGAAATCGGGAACAGTCAATATGGAATTAGCATTAAATAGAGTTCCTCAGATTGTGGGATATAAAGTGAGTAAAGTTACTGCCTTTTTGGCTAAGAAATTATTGCGTTTTAATGTGGATCACATTTCACCAGTCAACCTTCTATTGAAGGAACGATTAGTTCCAGAGCTCGTACAAGATGAATTTACCCCACAATTAATCAAACAATTGGCAATTCCTTTACTTGAAGATCCTCAGAGTAGGTCCAGGATGTTAGAAGGTTATGAACGTCTTAGAGAGCAACTGGGTGAGCCAGGTGTTACAGATAGAGCAGCAAAAGAAATCTTTGATTTAGTCCATTGATGAAACGTATTTCAAAAATTTTGAGGGGACTCCTGTTAGCTGCTGCCCTCTGTCTTTTTTGTTTTTCTTTGCCAGGGCTAGTAGAAGCAAGTCAGCAAGAAGGAGTTTTTGCGGGAGGTTGTTTTTGGTGCTTAGAACATGACTTAGAGAACCTTCCTGGTGTATTAAAAGTGGAAAGTGGATATACCGGAGGAAATCTCTCTAAGCCTACTTATCCCAACCATAAAGGACATCAAGAGGCTGTAATTGTTTCTTTTGATTCAGGGAAAATAAGTTACGAGAAACTTTTGAGAAATTATTGGCGCAATGTTGACCCACTTGATGGCGGCGGGCAATTTTGTGATCGAGGAGATTCCTACCGCCCAGTAATTTTTACTAGTGGTGACAGCCAGCGAAGTGATGCAATTGAAAGTATGAGAGCAGCTGCAAAGGAGTTAAACCAGCCTGCTAATGCTCTTCAGGTTGACATTCAGGATGCGCAGAAGTTTTGGCTGGCTGAGGAATACCATCAGGATTTTGCTAAGAAAAATAGTCTTAAATATAATTTTTATCGCTATAGCTGCGCGAGAGATAAGCGCTTAGATGAGGTATGGGGAGATGAAGCTAGAAGCGGAAAAGCTTGGAGGTAAAAAGACAAAGAGGAGGGTAAATATAACGGAAACCTTAAGGAAAAATCTCTTATAGGTATTTTTTTCGATGAAGATACGGCTTCCCACCTATCGCTTCTTGCCGAAATTCGCTTACCATTTGTCCGTGGTTAAGTGAAGGGCATGTATGTATCTGCTGACAGTTAAGGATGGGCTGGTGACTAGACACGTAGGGCCTTATATCACCCCAAAGCAGGCTTCAGACGATCTAGATAGGGTGTTGTCTTCTTGTACAGAGAGAGCTCGCTGGCAGATTCACGCTTTAGAAAATCCCAAGACAAAATCTTTTTCAGAAAGGATCAATGAAAGAGATAAAGCTTTTACTGCTGCTGCTGCTTCTTGAAGTTTCTTGCTAACTAAGTTCAGTAAGGCTTCTGCATACTTGAAGTCTTCTTCAGATGAATTTATTTATTTTTCAATTTAAATGCTCTAACTTGATCTTAATTTTTAGCCCTCATTACATTATTTCTTTTTATTGAGGGCTTGATTGCTTTCGCCCAATGGTTTGCAAGCCCAGTTAACTAGCGTTCGTACACCGTATCCAGTTGCACCAGCAGGGTTAATTCCACGATCTTTGTCAGTCCAAACTGTTCCTGCGATATCTATATGGGCCCAAGGAATAGATTCTTTTACAAATTCTTTAAGGAAAAGGCCTGCAGTGATTGAACCTCCTGCTCTGGGTCCAGTGTTTTTTATATCTGCAAGCATCGATTTTAAACCTTCTTTATATGAACTTCTTAGAGGCATTCTCCAAAGTCCTTCTCCAGTGCTATCAGCTGCTTCTATTAATTCCATTGCCAGCTCATCGTCGTCAGTCCAAAGCCCAGCTATTTCATCTCCAAGTGCGATGACGCAGGCACCTGTAAGAGTTGCAAGATCGACTATTGCATCTGGCTCAAGTTCACAGGCATAGATGAGTGCATCAGCAAGCGTTAGTCGTCCTTCTGCATCTGTGTTATTGATTTCTATGGTTTTTCCATTCGAGGCTTGAACTATGTCGCCTGGATGCACGGCGGAACCATTTATCATGTTTTCGCATGCAGCAACTATGAAATGTACTTCTATGTCTTTTGGACGTAGCTCTGCTAATGCTCTAGCTGCACCGATAACTGCTGCACTCCCTCCCATGTCGAATTTCATCATTTCTATTTGGGCTGCACCTACTTTCAGGTTGTAGCCTCCTGAGTCAAAAGTTAATCCTTTGCCCACCATTGCAAGACGTCTTTTTACTGGTCCATCAGGTCTATATATGAGATGAATGAATTGCGGAGCCATATCTGATCCTTGAGCGACTGCAAGATAAGCTCCCATTCCTCTTTCTTTGCATTCTTCTGCTCCTAGGATTATTGACTCAAGGCCATATTCATTTGCAATTTGAACAGCTTGCTCAGCAAGTGCTTTAGGGGTAAGACTATTGGGCGGGGAACCTACAAGTTCTCTAGCTAGTTCAACACCTGCACAAATAGGAGTCACTCTTTCAAGGACTTTTTTTGATTCAATCCTGACACCAAGCAATTCAAGGGCTTCTGGCCTAAGTATTGGGTCAGGATTATTTCGGAATCGGAGATCTTTAAAAAGTGAAAGGCGCAGTGCTTCCCCTACTGCTAAAGCTGTTGTTTCAGAATCAAACTGATTCCAAGGAAGCATAATGCCTAATTTGCCTGAGCTCCCAAAACTTGCACGCGCCCCTATGGAGGCCGCCTTGCGAAGGTCATCTAGAAGAAGGGCTTTAGGCTCTCCTAGTCCTACCAGAATCACTTGGGCAGGTGTTTGGCCAAGAAGTTGAAACTTTGTTACCTCTCCTGTCTTTGCTTTGAAGTTGATTTTTTGTAGCTCTTTCACCAGTGTTTCCTGATGCGGATGCTCATATTTGTTGAGTTGTTCTTCAATCTTTCCTTCATAGAGGCCCAAAATAAGAATTGATCCATCCCAGTTTTTTATACCGGAAGGATTGAGAGAAATTTCCATTTTTGCGGCGTGTTGGATTTGAGTTTAAGAAGCTTTTTTCAGCTTGTTTCTGCAGTGAAGGGTGTCCCCCAATGAGCCCTGGTTTCTTTGTTGAAAGGTGGAAGCCAGCGCTGAATTAGCTCTTGTTCGATCTTTCTTCGGGATCGTGTGTTTTCTGGGACATCAGACCAGAAACGAATGCTGATCTGATTTTGAATTCCAGCAAAACTTAGTGCTTCAGAATAGGCTGCCAGATAAGATTTGCAGTCATGTTCACCTTTCCATCGTTTATCTGCTGCAACGGTTTCTCCTATGTAAAGCAGTATCTGTGACTCAAAGTCTGCTAGTCGATCCATTACTAGATATATAGCTGGACCTTGGAGAGAGCATTTTGGCCATCTCCAGAAGCTCAGTGGTACAGGTGTGAGCTTTAATGGTTCAAAATCATCAATAGGAGCTTTTTCGAATTTTGTAAAAAGAGAGCCTTGGTGATGACTATTTAATCCTTGAAAAAGTTGGGATTGATAATTATGAATTCTTGCTTGCCAACTTTTTAAGACCTCTTTGCTGAGTCTTAGTTCCTTGTGAGGTGAGCTAAGGGTATTGGGGGCACTATTGCTAGGGAATAGGTCTCCTTGTTTTTTTGATGCTTCCATTTGACTTATTGCCTTAGCTTGTTGGTACTTTTGTTCTGAATTTTTAGAAGTTGTTAGAGACCAACTTGAGAAATTCAGTCAATATGATTTAAAACTCTATCAGTGATAAAGCTGCTTCAGAGTCTTGCTTTAACCCTCTTGATCAAAAGTGGCATAAATAATAGAGATAATTTGAAAGGCAGCTTATACTTTTAATCCTCAAATGAAATGAATTAGTAATAGTAAATTTTGATTTAGTTTTAAATGAATAAATAATCATCTAGTTTTTAGGGAACCTGGTTTGAAAATTTGGCCTATCTCAAATTTTTCTTTAAAGAAGTTGAGGTGAGGTTCTTCCCCCCTTCCACTTCCTGTACTGTTCCCTAAGATCTACTGACAATAATTTGGACCTTGCCTTTAAATCGCAATGGACCTGTCCTTGCGATTCAATAAAGTTCAAGTTGTTGAACAATTCGCAGTCTATGCGAATTGTTCCCAAGTATTGAAAATACAGGCTTTTTTAAATGGCGTTTTTTGAATCCGAAATTGTTCAAGAGGAGGCTAAAAGCCTTTTTAATGATTATCAGGAACTTATGAAGCTTGGTTCTGATTATGGAAAATTTGATCGAGAAGGGAAAAAAATGTTTATAGATACTATGGAGGCCTTGATGGAGCGCTATAGGGTTTTTATGAAGAGGTTTGAACTGTCTGAAGATTTTCAAGCAAAAATGACTGTTGAGCAATTGAGAACTCAATTAGGCCAGTTTGGAATTACTCCTGAACAAATGTTTGATCAGATGAACACCACTTTGAACAGAATGAAAGCTCAACTTGAAGAATCTTCTGGTTGAGTTAATTCAAGACCTCTAAAATCTGCCTATTTCGATCACGTGCTCATGCCGGTGAAAACAACGTCATTGCCGGCTTGGCTAGAAAGAGGAGTAGCAGATCTTTTCCCTGCAGGCACCAGAGATGAAAAAGAAAAGAATCTTGCACACCTTCTTGAAGAGCGCGTCAAAAAGTCAATTCCTTTGCGGGTCAAATTGGGGATTGATCCAACAGGGAGTGAGATTCATTTAGGACATACCATTCTTTTTCGAAAGCTTCGGGCTTTTCAAGATGAAGGACATACTGCTGTTTTGATTATTGGAGACTTCACCGCACGGATAGGTGATCCAACTGGTAAAAATAAAACGAGAGTCCAATTAAGTCCTGAACAAGTTGAGAAGAATGCAAAGACTTACCTTGAGCAATTGGGTCTTGGTAAACCACCTGAAATTTCTTTGTTAGATTTCACAACTCCTGGTCGATTGGAAGTACGTCGTAATAGTGAATGGTTGGCTGCCCTTGACCTCTCTCAAGTAATTGACTTGCTTAGTAATGCAACTGTTGGCCAAATGCTTGCTAAGGAGGACTTTGGAAATCGATCTGAATCGGGTGTCCCTATTTCTTTGCATGAGTTTCTTTACCCACTTCTTCAGGGATATGACTCTGTAGCTGTTAATGCTGATGTTGAACTAGGTGGAACTGATCAAAAATTCAATGTTGCCATGGGTAGAGATCTGCAGCGTCGTTTTAATCAAAGACAGCAGTTTGGATTGCTTTTGCCCATCTTGGTAGGTTTGGATGGGGTCCAAAAGATGAGTAAAAGTCTTGGGAATACGGTGGGACTTTATGAAGATGCTTTATCGATGTACTCCAAACTAGAAAAGGTTTCTGATCACCTCGTGAGTAGTTATCTGACGCTATTAACTGATTTGGATATAAGAAAAACATTGGCTTCTAGTCCAAGAGAAAGGCAGAAGACTATGGCTTTAGCAGTTACAGCTAGTTTTCATGGCCTTCCTGCGGCCAAGGTTGCCCAAGCTAATGCTGAAACTTTGGTTGCAGGGTGTCGAGACGACATGGCAGAGGTTTCCGTTATCTCTCTTTCAAAGGTTAATTTCCCTGCTAAAGCATTTTATTTGCTTAGTTCTATTGGTTTGTGTTCGAGCAGTAGTGAAGCGAGACGTCAGATTCAGGGAGGTGCTGTTCGCTTAGATGGTAAAAAAATTACCGAGCCAAATATGGAGTTTTCTGAAAAAAAGATGTTGTTGGGCAAAGTAATTCAGATTGGGAAGAAGACTTTTAGAAGGTTCGCCAATTAAATAAACCTATAAATCCTCATGAAGTTTGACCCCGCAGATAAATTAATTCTTGCTTTGGATGGAATGGATCAGTCTGAGGTGTTTGAGTTGATTGCAAAGTTGAATAACTTGAGATGGGTAAAAGTTGGGCTGGAGTTATTTATTAGCAATGGACGAGAAATTATACTTGCTTTAAAAGATAGAGGCCTAAGAGTTTTTCTTGACCTGAAGTTTCACGACATACCGATAACGATGGCAGGTGCCTGTAGGCAAGCCGCTTCGACAGGTGCAGAACTAATCACTGTTCATGCTTGCGCAGGAATTGATGCACTTAAAGAGGCAAATGCCGCTGCTGCACAGGGGGCAAAATTTGCAGGTTTTGAGGCTCCTACTCTTTTGGCTGTAACGGTTTTAACAAGCTGGTCTTCGAATAAATTTGCTAATGAACTTATTATTAATCAGCCATTAGAAAAAAGAGTTGAATATCTGGCTAAACTATCTTTTGATGCTGGTATTGGTGGTTGTATTTGTTCACCTCTGGAAGTAAATTCTTTACGCAGGCTATTCCCTGAGGCTTTTGAGTTAGTGACACCTGGAATTAGGAATAAAGGTTTTGAGCATAATGATCAAGTTAGGATAATGAGTCCATCTGATGCCTTAAAGTCAGGAGCAACACGCTTGGTAATTGGTAGGCCTATTACACAAGCAAAGGACCCAATGAAAATATTTCAGGAATTCTGTAAAGAGGTATATGAGTCTCAACGTGATTGACCTATTTGGGGCTCATTCCCTTCTACCAAGCGTTTTAAATTGCTTCTATGCCTCCATAGAACTATCAACATTGTTAGTAAGCTAAAAGATAAATATGCAGGCTGAATTTCTCTCCCATCAAAACTTAAAAACATTAAAATAGGGAGGCTTATTGAAGATACAATGCTTGCTAAAGAGACGATTTTGCTAAGGCTTAACATCGTAAGGAAGATTCCAAAACAAGCCATCCCTACTTGCCAGGTTAGGCCTAAAAGTACACCCAGGCCTGTTGCGACGGCTTTGCCTCCTTTCCCCCCAAGCCAGATAGGCCAAATATGGCCAGCTAGGGCTGTTAGGCCTGCGCCCACTTGCCAATAGTCATTTAGGACCAAATTCTTTGCAATGAGAATTGGAATCACACCCTTAATGACATCAATTAAGAAAACGACTAGGGCTGGCCATTTGCCTACGTGACGTAAAACATTTGTAGCACCAGTAGAGCCCGAACCTATTCGACGTAAATCAATACCTGCAAGCCATTTGCCAGCAAGATAGCCACTTGGAATTGATCCAAGTAGATAACTAATCATTAGAGCGAGAATTCCCAAATTAAAAGTAAAGAAAGGCATTAGAGAAGCTCCTCTTCTTTGTAGAGCTCTTCAGGTTCAGCAGCAAATGCTAGCCAAAGTGGAAATTGAAGTATTGGAATTTCAACGCTTTGCTCGGCAGCATCTATAAGTATTAGTGGGACTTCTCCTCGTTCTTCTAACCGATCTGCTCGTTCTAAAACACCATTTGACCGTTCGAATAAAACAATGCCACTGTTAGGTCCGAAATCTTCTCGCTCAAGGCCCAAGGCATCTTGAAGGCCCCTCCTCCATTCTCCTAATCGTTCAGGTTGGCTAGCTAAAACAAGGGTTTGGAAACGATCTCCATATAGTTCTCCAAGAATGGAAATTAAACCAGCACTTATAAGAACATTTTTGGGCCTACTTCCTCTGCTTGGTTGTGCTCCTCTTCCTCCCATATTAAAAAACCAATCTTCTAAGAGTTCAATATCTTTTGAATCTAGACTTCTTCGTAACTTCCATGGATCGGCATAAAAGTCAGGTTGACCAAGAAATTGCTCTAAACATTCTCGGATCAGATTTTCATCAGGTTGGAATGTATTTGCTATGGCATCAACTTTTGCTGAGGTTTCGTTTATTTCCTCGGATTCTTTTTTGTCAAGTGGTGAGGGTTGAAGTACAACAGGTTGCACAACTAAATCGAGCTTTTCAGCTGATTGAGCAAGGCCCTGGAGAGCTCCTGTTAAATAATCTTGAAAACCTTTGACTCGTCTTGCAATAGCATCTGATTGTCCTGTGAAGGTAGTTTGTAGCTCTTCTTCAAGATTTGATTTACGCTTTGCGAGTACTTCAATTTCTTTAACAAGCTCATTTCTTCTAGACTCAATTTCTTTTAATGCGATCTCTATGAGAGGAGCAAAGTTGGCTTTATTATTGGGAATGTTGATAGTCTCATTTTGAGCTTGATTTGCTGGATTAGAGGGGGTATTAATTACAGGTGATTCCAAAGGAGTTTGAATCTCAGCAGGCTGCTCTGCTTTGTTCGTTTCTTTGGGAGAGGAATTTTGTTCGGACATTAATTATGAAGTTTTCAATTTTTTATAAGTTTAAGAAGACTTTGATAAGTCATTTTTTGGGGTTTCAAGAGCCCCAACTCTTAGTTTAAGTTGATTCTCAAGTGTTTTAGGATCAAAAAGTATAGGCAATAGGTGCGGACTAGCCTCTTCTCGGAAATAGAAGATGCCAGGAAGTTGTGGCAATAAGATTCTCCAGGCTAACCAACTTTTAAATGGGAAACGTCGCAGTTCTCGATCTAGTTGCCAAACTATTAGATCATTTGCAGTGAATTCCAATCGCAAGATGAGGGATTGAATCAACAAAAATAGGCCAAAAACACTTATGCATATAGCTGGCCAAGGATTAGGTGGAAATAGGAAGAGTGAAAGCCCTAAGAAGATTATTATTAAGGGCAATCGATATGAAGGTTTTAATACGACACTTTTAGAAGGATCCAATTGAGTTTGAGTGCTCATAATGATTAACCGAATAGGACTTGAGTTAACAAGACATCAACTAACGAAACAGTTACAAGAGTCATTACCACTGCTCCAGTTGTGCTTGTCCCGACTTCTTTTGGCCCCCCTCTTGTTGTAAGACCCCAGCCACAGGCTATTACAGCGATTTGAAGCCCAAAAACCACAGCCTTGATGAGCATGAATGGTAAGTCAGTGAGAACTAGCCAATCTCGAACCGAATTCCAGAACACACCTGGGGGGATCTGGTAAAGGGCCGTACTACTTATTTGGCCACTCCATAAAGCGACACTAAAAAAAAGCAAGCATTGAACTGGGGCCATTATTACCATTGCTATCAATCTAGGGACGACAAGATATTCAACAGGGTCAGTTCTCAGCATCGTTATTGCATCAATTTGTTCTGTAACTTTCATTGTTCCAAGTTGTGCTGCATAAGCCGTTGCAACTTTGCCCGTAAGAAGTGTTGCGGTAAGTAATGGTGCAATTTCTCTAGCCATCCCAATTGCTAATAGTCCCCCCACTTGTGATCCCACACCTTGTCTGCTTAGCTCAGCAGCTACTTGAATATTAAATACTGTTCCAGCAGCCACTCCAGTAATTAGAACAATAAGGAAGCTTCCTGGGCCAGCTTCAAGAAGTTGATCAAAGAGATCAATTCTGTCAATTTTTCCTCGTGCTATTGCTGCTATCGCTTGCCCTCCAATGATCAGACTGCTTCCTAGTCTTTTGAGCCAGCGAGGGGAGTTCATGAGACCAAAACCTTAACGGTTTTGGATTGATTTGGCCAATGGCGCATCACTCTCAAACCAATTGCAACGAGTAGAGCAGGTATCAACCCCATGAACAATCGAATTGTGAGGACAGCTGATGCTGGTTGATCTGCAAAGGTCATTGCGCCGGTGCATTCTGGAGCGGATTGATAGCCAGCCAGCCAAAGTAAACAAGTCACCAGCAATACACTTAGAGCAACTAGGATTTTTTGAATTAATACCATCCAGGCCGTATATGAACCTGCAGGTTTATCTGGATCTGAATCGATTGCATCTGGCAGTAGAGACCATGGAATTAAATAAGCGGTAGAAGCTCCAAAACCAGCAAGAAGAATGCAGGCAACAAGTGAAAGCATTTTTAATCCGTCAGCACTTGCTATATCTAGAAGGCTAAAAACATTTACTTGATGTGATAAAGGTGGCAAAAACATTGTCAAGATGCATGCTCCTATCCATAGCCCTCCCCCTTTGTTAAGTGCTTTAATCCGTCCATGCTTATTGGAGTACACACTCCAAGTTTGAAGGCCTGCTAGTGCACTGATTTGAAATAGTAATAAGAGCCATGTAGATATCGTCACTGGAAGCCTTATGACTTGGACCAGATAAAAGAGAGCAACAGTTTGCATTAGCTGCAGCCCGCACCAGAGAAGTAAATAGAGACTGAGAACTTTAATAAAATAGTTGTTTCTTATTATTCGGCTTAATTGGTTTAGTAATGGCTCTGTTTTCTGTTTAGGCTGTTGAGCTTTCTTTGCAAAAGGTGCGAGTCCCCAGCAGCAACAAAGGGTAGTTAATGTTGCTATTGTGCCAGTAATACGGCCCATTTCTATATAACCAGCAGTCCCTTTACTGGTTAGAAGGGACGCTACTAATAAGCCAGTTAAACTTGCAATTATTGACCCTGTGAATCTTGCTGCATTTAAACGCGTACGGATTGATGTTTGAGTGGTTAGTTCTGAAGCGAGGGCTGCATATGGAAGGTTGACACTGGTGTAAGCAGTCATCAGTAGCACCACTATAAATACGTAATAGAAGGTTTTTTCGAATACGCCTCCAGGTGGAACCCACCATATGGCCGCCAAACTTATCCCTAACGGTGCGGCCCCTATTGCTATCCATGGAAGGCGCGGCCCCCATCGTGAACGAGTGTGATCGCTAAGCCAACCTATTAAGGGATCGTTGAAGGCATCCCATAATTTTGTGACTGTTAAAAGTACTCCTCCAACCCAGACAGGAAGGCTTGCTGCGCATGTAAAGAATGGAAGTAAATAAAAGCCCAATTGAGCTGCTGCTAGACCAGTGCCAGCATCTCCTAAGCCATATGAGAACATCAGCCTTTGACGGTATCCCCTTTCGATTGTTTTGGAATTCTTCAAGCTTTCTAAAGGGGGACTCGCGAGGTCATAATGCAGTGGTACTTGCAAAAAGGTTCACCTTCATGGATGGCCTTTTGCCTTGTGTGCGGGCGTAGTTTAGTGGTAAAACCTCAGCCTTCCAAGCTGATGATGCGGGTTCGATTCCCGCCGCCCGCTTCTTGATTAATCAGAGTTTAATAGTTGAGGCATATTTGCTATCCAATAAAACAACAAGGCTTTTGCGGGCTAATCCAATAATTTGTTGATTAGGTTGTTTGACTGGGCTTATTAGATCATTTGGACTTTTCGAGGCAGTATCTAAAAGTCTTTCCCAAGAGCAAATTGGTGTAGGCAGTTCAAAAGACATTTTTTTGCTGTAGCTATTCAATCCCATCCACAACACTGCTCCTTGTTTACCTTGGTTGATGCTGTAACTGATTGTGTGAGACCAATGCCCCCAATCGGGCTGATTGACTTTGATCCCATGCCACTGCACCCAGAAATTATCTGAATTGCTTTTGCAATTCTCTTCAGCATCATTTGGGAGATTTTCAGGACTAAATAGCTGAGGAAGTAGTTTTCGAACGATTAACAATTTCTTCACATATGCGTGTAAGTCAAGGTCGCATTGGTTTGGGTGCCAAATCATCCACCCAAGCTGGTTGTTTTGGCACCAACTGTTGTTATTCCCTCCTTGACTTCTTCCAACTTCATCCCCCATTGACAACATAGGTATCCCTGGAGAAAGAAGAAGTGAAGAAATAAGATTAAGCTTTTGCCGTCTTCGAAGACTAGTTATCTCTATGTCACTAGTAGGTCCTTCAACATTGTTATTCCAGCTGTTGTTGTGATTCTCTCCATCACGATTATTTTCTCCATTTGCCAAGTTGTGCTTGACGCTGTAACTCACTAAATCATGCAGAGTGAATCCATCATGGGCTGTGATGAAGTTAATTGAACGGTTTTGGGCATTTTGGGCTTTGTATAACTCTTTACTACCCCTCAACCTGTCTTTCAATGACCAAACACTATTTTTTTCTCCTTTCCAGAACTTACGCAGATCGTCTCTGAAGTGACCATTCCAAGTGCTGATTCTGGTCGCAGGAAAATCTGATAATCGATAAAGCCCTCCACAATCCCAGGGCTCACTTATTAGTTTTAAATCACTTAAAGTTGGGTCTGATTCAATTTCTTCGAATAATGGTGGGGAGTTAAGTGGAGCTAAATCCTCCCCTCTGCTAAGAGCAATACCCAAATCAAATCGGAAGCCATCAACACCTAGCTCGATGGCCCAGCAGCGCATTGATTCGATAATTAATTGCCTTACTAGAGGCCTATTGGCGGCAATACTGTTACCACATCCACTGACATCTAGATATTCACCTTTTTTGTTTTGGTAGTAATAGAGAGACTCGTCAAAACCACGCCAACTGATCACAGGCCCATCTTTATTGCCTTCAGTGGTGTGGTTGTAAACAACATCAATTACGACTTCTAATCCTTGGTCATGGCATGCTGCCACTAAGTTACGGACTTGATTTCGGGCTTTTAAAGGGTCGTTTCCAACAATATAATTTTGATGTGGGGTGAACCAATTAATAGGGCTATACCCCCAGTAATTTTGAACTCCTTCTGGTGCATCTGAAGGGTCAAAAGAAAATACAGGAAGTAATTCAATTGTCGTGACCCCTAAGTCACGCAAGTAAGGGATTTTTTCTATTAATCCAATGAACGTTCCTTTGCAAGAAAAATCAACATTAGAGTCAGGGTTTTTGGTAAATCCTCCTAAATGAAGTTCGTAGATAATGCTTCGGCTCCAAAGATGCTTAGGGCGGGGATGAGATTCGAAATCGAAATGATCTCGTTCGCAAACAACACCTTTTAAGCATGAATGAAAATTTGGTGACGCTCCAGTTGCTTTATCCCTTTGATAAGTCTCCCAACCACAAATGGCTCTAGCACATGGGTCTAAGAGCACTTTGTTTGATTGCGACAAATTGCTTTGCGCTTCTCCCTCCTTAAAAACTCTGTAGCCATAACAGCACCCTGCATTTAATCCTTCAATTTCAATATGCCAGTAGTCACCAGAACGATTTTTATTGCTTAGCTTGAAAACATGTTCTGGACTGCTTTCATTTTCACTAGCAAATAAGAGCAGCTCCAAGCTGCTAGCTGTTGGTGCAGCTATGCAGAAATTCACACCTCTCTTAGTAATAGTGCTCCCAAGTGGCCAGGGCTTTCCTTCATGAATCTTGCTCACTGTTTTTCCCACCGGTTAAGCAGTAAGCATTTCGACCAAACTAATGGCTTAGGGCCTTTTAACAATCTAATGGTGCCTATTTCATCAGCTGACTCTGGCAATCAGCCAAAACAGCTGAAAAGTGCCCTTTGGGCCTTCCCTCCCAATAATCTATGTAATGGCAATAGATCTTGGTGGCTTGGTTGTGACCCTGAGCCTATTTTGATCGACTGTCCGCCTGTTAACGAAACAACTATAAATTTTTTGAAGAGTGTTTCACTTGGGCGTCAATCACTGATTGTTCTTACCAGTAGAGAAGCCCATGGAAGAGTTTCTGAATTGCAGGATGCATTGGAATGGCCAGTTCTTGTTCAGGAACAGGAGGCATATTTACTTCCAGGATTACTGCAATTAAAAAGTTTTTCTGCAAATCATGAAACGGTATCGGGTTTGCGCTTGCTTTGGACGCCAGGTCCCACTCCAGGAAGTTGTGTTGTTTATGCTCCGCCACCATGGAATGTGCTGTTCTGCGGACGTTTGCTGATTCCGTTGAAATCAAATCAATTGATATCTTTGCGCACAAAAAGTACTTTTCATTGGACTAGACAGCAAAAGAGTTTAAAGAAGCTGCGCCAATGGCTGCCTCGAGACCCCTTCCCAGAACTGGCTTCTGGGGCAGGCGCGAATTTACATCGAGGGGGGAAACTGTACAAATGGGAGTGTTGGAAGTCACCTTAAAAGGCAAGCCTTAAGGATTATCCAAGCTATAAAGCGTTGCGCCACAGCGTCTTTCGGTTGCCGCCAGAGCATTTGCTCCATACGATTAACGCGTTCGCGATTTTGATGGTGAATTCCTTTTTTGATTTCACCACTTAATGCCCTCTGTTAAATCACCCCTTCCAAATGAACAAAGCAGATTTGGTCAACCTAGTTGCAGCTCGTACCGAGCTAACTAAGACAGATGTTTCTCTTGTTATCGATGCCGCTATCGACACCATTATTGATTCTGTCGTGGAGGGCAAAAAGGTCTCCATTCTTGGTTTCGGCTCCTTTGAGCCACGTGATCGCTCAGCTCGCCAGGGCCTAAATCCAAAGACTGGTGAGAAAATTAAAATTCCTGCAAAGCGTGTTCCTGCTTTTACTGCAGGCAAAATGTTCAAAGATCGCGTTCAGGGTTGAAAAAATACGTTCTCTTTTTGGTGAGTGGTCTAAAAACCACTCACTTTTTTTGTGATTATTTAGATGAAGCTCTTAAAACAAATTAATGGGCTCGCATTCAAAACTCCCTGAAGAACTTTTGACGTTATTAAAAGAAGGCGAGAGGCTTCGTTCTCAATATTATCGGGGGCGTTTTGCTCCATCTCCTTCGGGTCCATTGCATTTAGGTAATTTGCGAACGGCTTTAGTTTCTTGGCTACGCGCTCGCTTGAGAGGAGGCGAATGGCTTTTAAGAATTGATGATTTGGATACCCCTAGAAATCGCTCTGGGGCTCTTGAGAGTATTCAGAAAGACCTTTCTTGGCTTGGTCTGAATTGGGATGGCCCGATTATTTTGCAGAGCAAGCGGCGAAAGTTATATGAATCTGTTCTTTTGGCTTTAAAACAGCAGGGCAAGTTATATCCATGTCGATGTAGTCGGCGTCTGTTGGGAAACAGAAATGGATTAAATGATGGGGATGGAAGCAATATTTATCCCGGCACTTGTAGAGAGTTGGGTTTGCCTTGGGATGCTACGGATGGAAGGTTGCCAAGCTTGAGATTACGAGTAGGGAAGAAATTTTCTAATACATCTGGAGATGTTCTTGTAAGGCGAGCCGATGGATTTATTGCATATCATTTGGCTTCTGTTTCTGACGAGTTGTTTTTAGGAATTAATGAGGTCGTCAGGGGGGAAGATTTAGCAAAGGCTTTGACTTCTCAACTTGCTGTTATTGATGCTTTGAAGCAGAAGCCTATTGCTTTTTTGCATACTCCTCTTTTTCTTGGGACTGATGGGATAAAACTTTCGAAGCGACAAGGTGGGGAGGCCGCAATGTCAACTCACGCGGAGTTCATGAATGCTGAGAATTTAATTGGCTTTTTAGCTGCAACTTTGGACCTTGTGCCTCAAGGCTCTGAATTATCTGCCTTAGAGCTTCTAAGTGAACTAAGAAATAACCAAGGCTCTATTGATACCGTTTTAACTGCCTGAGGCATTGTCTATAGCGTGTAAAACCCTTTTCGAGGACTACTTAGGGTCAATTGGTCTTGACTTTTATTTAACCAGTAAAAAGGCAAAATCCACCAAGACACTTTTTGGTAAAGCATCTTGGTGGCACTTTTGCCTTTTCAGTGTGCTCGCAAAGAGCACTTTATGCTTCAGGAGGGGATTGATCTCCTGGCTTTTAGAAGGCTACTGGAGCTTGATTGTCAGTTATGAAGAAGAAGACTCCTAAAGCAGCTCCAACAATGAACATTGGCAGGCCAACTAATAAATGGGAGGTGCTGAAACCTACTTGATTAGAACGCAGGGCGATATATCCAGCACCTGCTGCTCCCGCTGCTAAGGGAATTGCTGCGTGTAGAAAGCCTGCAACAGCGTGGTAATCGAAATACATCCTTAAAATTGATTTTCTTGCCAAATAGAGTATCTCAGTAAATCGTTGCTATTGAAGATCTTGTCATCTATTTGATTTATCTTTGTCAAGTTGCTTTGCCAATTTCCCCCTTTTTTGGGGGTTTGATCAGGTGAGGCAGGTTAAAGGGGGTATGAATCAAGTCCTTCACTTAATGAAGAACCAATTTTGCTTGTTACAGCCAGGAGTTGCTCTGACTGGTCAATCACTTCTTTTAGCAAGGAATGAATACCTTGAGTTTGAATAGCAAGATTCCTTTGATGTTTATGCTCCTGGTTGTATTGATTGGAGGCAGTGGGAGCAATACCTTGTCTGGGGAGGTCGAGCCTTTATCAAAATTAACGTCCTTATCCACTGCTTGCTTAGAGACTAGTCGAGTTTCAACTTGTAGAAGAGCATTGTCTCGTTCGGAAGTGTTACAGCGCCAAGCAGCTTCAATTGGAAACTATGCTTGTCAATCGCATTTGTTAGGGCTAGGAGCTGATTTGCTTATGGCTTCTTTTAATGAAGGGCGAGATGTATCGGTCAAGAGAATGCTAAAAGAAGTGCAAATTCTTTGTAGAGATCTTTAATTAAATCTCTGAAGCCAAATGAATCCAATAAATAAATTCTAGATGACTTTTAAGAGGTATTACCAAAGCTCTGCCAATAATCTGAGTGGTATTAAATTAATTTTTCTATTGTTTGGTATTGACATTTTTCAGGTGATTCTAAGGGATAGTTTTTCTGGGGCAAACAAATATATCTAGATTCCATACTGTTTATATGGTTATGATTTTGTTTACACTTAACAAGAGAGTTTTTAGGAGTGGCATTATGCTTTTTCAAAGCCTGAGCTGGTTCTTTATGGCTTTAGACCTTTGATTATCGCCTAAATTTTTAGCCTTAGATGAGCAAGCTTTACGTTTGAGTGCTCATTTTAGACTTTACGTGTATTCATAGTGTTATTAATTGATAAGTCTTTTTAGCGAGATGGACGAAACCAAAAGCTCTTCAGGGAAAGGCATGGGTGCTAGTCAAGGAAGTCAGAAATTAGGTGGGGAGCAGTCCCAAAAATCCAAAAAAAAGAAATGGACCAATAAATCAGGTGCGCCATCTGATGGCAGAGAGGTACTTCTTAAAGTAGGTGGTCTGGAGTACAAGGCTCCAGGGAGAAGGCAAAGAGTTGTTCTGGGAGGAATTGTCTTAGGGGGAAATTTAATCCTGGTTTTGGCTGTAATCCTGTATTTCTATAATCCCTCATTTAAAGAGTTTATAATTCATGTTGGGAAGTAATTTTTTCTGGGTATCTAGATGACATAAGATGTATATTTCGTAAAATGTATGTATCCATCAATAAATTATAGAAATAATAGCTTATATTTAAGCTATTATTTAGTGCCTCTTCAATAGTTTTTTGTCTCCTTTCTTTCTGAAGATAAGAGTCCAGCTTTTCTATCTCTTAGAACAACTTACTTTTTGGTTAATGGCTATTAAGAATTAAAATATATATCCATAGAATTTATCGATTAACCTAGCCTTTCCCTCATCTTTCTATTGCCTTTTAGCGCTTCTATTCTTGTTTGATCAACAACATAAGAAACTCTTTAAAAGCTATCTTTTTCAACACCTTCTTTGATTCGAGTAGTTCTCTCTAGTGGATTTGTTCTCTTTTGCTATTGTTGCTAGCCATATTAGCTGATAAAAGATATTTTACCTTTTAGATGCCCCCAATTTATGGGGTTTATAGACCAAAGAAATGAATTTCTAATTTAGGGTTCTATATCTTGCCGTGAAAGAGCTTCAGAAGCGAATTTACAAGAAATCGTCTAATTTATATAAGCCTCTAAGAAAGAATTTATTGGCTAATTTGAATAATTTTTATAATCAAAATCATTTGAATCAAAAGTATTGTTTGTTAATGAATATTTTAAGTAAAATTGACTGTCAAATTAAAAGCTTTTTTCATTATCGAATGATAGTGTCTGAGTGAAGAAATTGGAAGAGGGCAGTCAGTTAAACTAAGTATTTCATTCTTTAAGTTTGGGTAAGAATCTCCCAATAAAACCCTTTTTCATTGTTAAATGTATCGCTGGATACCTTTTGGGATGTCTGAAATGAGTTTGCAGAGCCCTCAATCTGAGAAGAGAGAAAACGTTCCACTTCAACGTAAAACCACATTGAAGTGGAGCAGTGATGGAGAATTGACTTCGGTTGATATGACGAGAATTCTCGATAAGCTTGCCAAGTCTGAACTTACAGAATGTGACTTGGCATGCAAATTGGATGAACTGGCTTAAAACTAGAGCCAGTGAGCCTGATGAAGGATAATTGAGAGGTCGTTTTTAGTTGAAGCTTTGAAAGCTATTAAAAAACAATGAGAATATTAATTGCAGCGACTTGTCTTTTGGTTATTAGCTTTTCGGCTTATTTGTTTTTAACAGGATACCGTTCAGCATTTGAAGCTGATCAAGCATGTCATGCTGAAAAGTGGACTTTATATGAGGATAACTCTAGTTTTGGCTGTGATCATGACTTAGAGACGAATCAGTGGATCTTGTATGAAGTATTACCCAATCACAAGCCTTCTAAAGTGCTGAAACGCTTTCACTATTAACTTATAGGTTAATGATATGAGCTAAAGATATATTTTTGACTTCACTTTAGGCTATAGATTTCCTAATTGATTTTCTTTAACTGGGAAATCATAAGTTCTTAGACCATAGTTTCTTTCTTGATAAGTATTTCATAAAGGAAAATATTTCACCCACGATGTCGTCCATATGATAAAGAAATATGAAAGACATTATGCTCACGCTAAAGATTAGTGATGTATGTAACTTTTTAACGCTCTAATAATCCTCTATTGGTGAGAAATCAGCCAATACAAGAGATTTCGAGAATATTTCAGTCGATCTTAGAGACTTTTAGTGTCTCCATTTTGGTTGAGTAAACCTACTTTTTTGTAGTAGATTTATATACGTTGGAGATGTTTGAGTATGAGTTGCGCTTAAAGCTTTCTGCTTGTTCTTAGCAAATATTCTTGGGAACATGTCACATTGTGATTACACTTACCACCAAAATTTACTTACGCCACTGATTTTGAAAAGAAGTTGTTTGAAATCTGCCATTATTTTCTTGTCATGTTGAATTATAGTTAGGGTGAGAAAGTTAATAAGAAAAGAGTTGAGATGTAGCATAAGAGCTTGTTTGAACTGCATTATTTAACACTATCGCGTACATCTGTACGTGAATTAATTAAATCGAATAGATAGCTATTGGCTTAACTCCTAAATTTTTAAGTATAAATTAACTCAAAGCTTCCTGTCCAAATAAATAAAAACTCATCTATAACTAAATACAGTCTTAATCATTTGCTCAAGATCTAATGTCTTTTGTACCACCTTGATGTTTTTTTTGATCTTTTGACCATACGAGAGCTTTTCCCTGAGAGGTAATCTGCCTCTGCATTGTTGAACCAAAAGCCAATAATTGAAATGATTATAACTATAAATAGAAGCCAAATATAGTTTTCCATACGCAACTTCCTCTGGCTTTTTGTTAGGTCTTGCACAACGAAGTATATTCATTCAACACTGAAATGCTCGTTCTTGTAAGGAGCCTTATTTATTTAGCTACTTCACTCAAGAAAAATGTCATTACTTTAATGGGCTTCTTACTCTGTTCCTAGCTATCATCTTATTAGAAGCATGCTGTCTTCCTATGGCTAGTTGTTTCGGATTATTTTCTATTTGTAATTGCCGTGGTCGCATAATCTAATCTTTGCTAGGAACGGTTATATCGATTGCAAAAACAATGGATACGATCTACCCCACTCTTACTGGAATAGCTTTACCTTTGCTTTCAATTTTAGGACTTGGTGAGCTACTCAATGAATTAAAACCTTCTCAGAATCGCAAGATTAGTTAATGTCTTCACTTTTGGACATCGCTTGGTTAATACCTCTTGCTCCGTTTATAGGAGCATTTGCTATTTGGCTTTTGCTTATTAGTTTTAATAGGACAATGAATAGGCTCAGCAAGCCTGTTTCTTACTTTCTTATTACTTGTGTGGCCGTGTCAACAGGCTTAAGCTTTGCCTTATTTGAGAAGAATCTATCAGGGCAGCTTTTTGATTTAGATTTAAATATAGCGAGTAAAACATTCCACTTTGGTTTATATGTAGATAGCCTTGCAAGCATAACTTCGACAATATGTAGTTCAATTATTTTGGTGATTATGATTCTTTCCTATTACTTGCTAAATAGGAATAAGGGGTATGTACTTTATTTTTCCTGTCTAGGTGCTTTATGCGGTTCATTGCTTTCCTTTATTTTTAGTGGGAGCTTATTTCATAGACTCTTTTAAATCCCATTTGAATGATTTTGTTGCTGATAGTTCTTACGTATAGCCTTGGAATACATATATACTTATTTTAGGAAATATCTCATCAACTTAATCTCGCTTAGAGAAATCTTGCTTTTTACTCGAAAGTGCTAGTGCCTAGTAATACAGCTTCAGATCTGCCATCACGAATAGCCCTTGTTCATGAATGGTTGTCGCCACAATCTTTTGGGGGAGCAGAGAAAGTTGTTCAGGCAATAGATCAACTTCTCTTAAATTTTGGCTCCCAACCTGAATTGTTTGCATTGGTAGATGGTGAAAGCAATAGGGTTGGAAGTTGGTTGTTTGGTAGGTCGATCAAAACAAGTTTTATCCAGAAACTTCCTTTTGGAATTAGTCATGTACAAAATTATTTGCCACTTTTGCCTTTTGCGATTGAGCAATTTGAATTTAGTGAATACCCATTAGTTATCAGCAGTAGTCATCTTGTGGCAAAGGGTGTGCTTACTTCCCCTGACCAGCTTCATGTGAGTTACGTACATACGCCAGTGAGATATGCATGGGATCAGATGCATGTTTATTTGAAGAGTGCTTCTAAAACAAAACCTTGTTTACAGCCCCTTATCCGTTGGCAGCTGCATAAGCTGAGGCAATGGGATCAATTGAGCGGTGCAAGACCTGACTATTTAATTGCCAACTCTCGGTTTACGGCTAAAAGAATATCCCGTTATTGGGGGCGCAAATCAGAAGTTATTCATCCACCAGTTTCAGTGGAACGTTTTCGTTGGGATAAATCAAGAGATGATTTCTACCTTTGCCTATGCAGGCTAGTGCCTAATAAGAGAGTTGATTTGGTCGTCAGGGCATTTAATCAATTGAAACTTCCTTTATTGATTGTTGGAGATGGCCCTGAAAGAAAGTATTTGGAGAGATTGGCGGGTCCAACAATTCGCTTTTTAGGTCGTCAAACGTCTCTTCAAGTAGAAGAATTAATGGCGCACTGTAAAGCCTTTGTTTACGCGGGATTGGAGGACTTTGGTATTGCACCAGTAGAAGCAATGGCAGCAGGGGCACCAGTTATTGCTTTTGGGCAAGGGGGTTTGTTGGATTCGGTTCGGTGTGCAGCAAGAGGAGATTCGTCCCCTACTGGTGTTCTCTTCCCTGATCAAACGGTTTCCTCACTTTTTGCCGCAGTTGATTGGTTTGAAGAAAATAAGATTTGGGAAAAATTGCCGGCTGAGGTAATACGTCAATGGGCTGAGCGTTTTAGCAAAGAGGTCTTCGACTTTTACTTTGAGGCTGCATTACGAAAAGCCTGGCAAAGGCATCGTGGTTCCTGTGACGTTAAAGCGAGTGGCCCTGGGAACGTCTCACAGCTTCTTTAATGGTATTGAGTGAGGATTCAATCAAAGCTTTTTTGAATTGACCTCAATTATTATTTGTCTTAATTCGCTTGTGGACTCTTTAAAAAGTTTCTACGTATTGTCATTAGATCAATAGCTGCTTGATTTCTACAACTCCATGGAAGATCTTAATTTGCAGCAGCGCCTTTTCGCAAGACCCGTAAAGCGGATCGGAGATGTTCTTTTTTCACTTGTCGCCTTAGTTATTACCTCTCCTTTATTTATACTCTTAGCATTATTAGTGAAACTAAGTTCGGCTGGACCTGTTTTTTATATACAGGAGAGGGTGGGTCGCAACTATTCGCGTTTTGGTTGTATTAAATTCCGGACAATGTTCGCAGAGTCTGATGATTTACTTTCTAATTTGTTGGATAAATCTCCTGAGCTTAAGAAGGAGTTTGAAAGAGATTTTAAACTTCGAGAAGATCCTCGAATTACACCTATAGGGAAATTTCTTAGGCGATCTAGTCTCGATGAGTTACCTCAATTGCTCAACATATTGCGAGGTCAAATGAGTCTTGTGGGACCTAGGCCCATAGTTGCAGATGAGATCCCGAGATATGGAGACTCTATGAATAAAGTGCTATCAGTTAGACCAGGCCTTACGGGCTTATGGCAAGTCAGTGGAAGAAATAACCTTAGTTATCAAAGAAGGGTTCGTTTGGATTTAATTTATTCAACTCATAGAACAATTCTTTTAGACATAAGAGTAATAATTCGTACTTTTGGTGTTCTTCTTTTGCCTAGAGATAGAGGTGCTTATTGAGCTATCTTTATAGAAAGTAATTAAGTAAAATACCAATTATTGCAATCCAAGCAAATTCAAGCCTTAGAGTAAGATTAAGAATTCTCTTCACTGATTTTATACTTGCTTCTGGTGAGTTTTTGGCTAATAGTGGTTTAATTGTCAATTTCTCTTGATATCTATTTTTACCTCCCATTTTTACTTCAGCACAGTGTGCATATATTGCTTCTGAGATGCCTGCATTTGGTGAACTATCTTGCGACCCATCTACCCAGGCTGAATGTATAAGAGACGGCATTTTTTGAAGAGGTTGACTTACTAATGGCAATGTGAGTAATACAATTCTGCTCGGAATCCAAGTGAGTACATCATCAAGTTTGGCGCCAGCAGTTCCCAGCCACTGCATTCGTCCATGCCGATAGCCGATCATTGAATCAATTGTGCTACTTGCTTTGAAAACCAGGGCGAATGTTAGTGGACCTGGTAGATCTGTAGAAATATTCCAAAATGATGCACCTATAATCATCCAAAAAAGAGGAGCAAAGATTCCGTCGACTGCATTTTCGCTAGCCGTTTCGGCAGCTGCTCTTAATATTTCTGATTCTTCTAATTGCCAAACATCTCGTCCAACTATATAACTTAGTTTCTGACGCGCTATTTGGAGTTGTTCTTTATTGGAGCCTTCGGGGAGTGCTTCAAGGACTGCTAAAACGCTTTCTCTGAGGCTCCGAGCGGCAAGAGTACTAGCAAGTCCAATGATTAAAATTATTGAACCAACGTAAGATAAAAGAGGTAAATTAATTAATGCTATTTGTTCTAAAAACCATCCAGTAAGTCCACTCAAAAATATCAGAATGAATGTAATTAATAGGCCTCCAAGTCTTAACCCTAAAATATTATCTCCTGCTAATTTCTCAGTATATTTTCTCAATGTTGAAATAAGCCTCCCCATATATGCAACCGGATGGGGAGCCCAGAGTGGATCTCCTACAAGCAGATCCAGAGCTGCGGAAACTATTACCAGAGTGAGAGCATAAATCAGTCTGTTTTAAGCCAACTGAACATTGATCGAAGCCCTTTGCCTACTTTCTCAATTGGGTGAGCTGCATCGCGATCGCGAATTCGTTTCATCTCTGGCTTGCCTGCTTCGCATTCAGCTACAAAGTTCTTCGCAAAACTTCCGTTTTGTATGTCAGACAAGATTCTCTTCATTTCTGCTTTGGTCTCTGAGGTAATAAGCCTTGGCCCGCTTACATAATCTCCATATTCAGCTGTGTTTGAAATAGAGTCACGCATTGCTGTCAAGCCACCTTTAACCATTAAATCAACGATTAGCTTGACTTCATGAAGGCATTCGAAGTAGGCCAGTTCTGGTTGGTAGCCCGCATCGACAAGGGTTTCGAATCCTGCTTTGACTAGTTCTGATAGGCCTCCGCACAAAACAGCTTGTTCTCCGAAGAGGTCGGTCTCTGTTTCTTCTTTGAAGTTGGTTTCTAGAATTCCAGCTCGAGTGCCTCCAATCCCTTTTGCATAGGCCATGGCAAGATCTCTTGCTTGCCCAGAGGCGTCTTGCTCAATAGCAAAGAGGGCAGGCACTCCCTGACCATTTTGATATTCCCACCTCACTGTATGCCCTGGTCCTTTAGGGGCAATCATTACAACATCCACGAAAGAAGGTGGTTTGATTAATCCAAAACGAATATTGAAGCCATGGGCAAAGCTCAGCACTTTGCCTTTGCTGAGATGTTGGGCTATTTCTTGTGAATAAACATCTTTCTGAAATTCATCAGGCAGTAGAACCATTATCCAGTCAGCCTTTGCAGAGGCATCGGCTACGCTAAGCACTTCAAGCCCATCAGAAGTTGCTTTGCTTGCAGACCTACTGCCTTCGTAGAGACCTACTACAACATCTACGCCGCTGTCCTTGAGATTTAGGGCATGAGCGTGGCCTTGTGATCCATAACCGATGATTGCGACTGTCTTACCCTTTAGAAGGTTTAGATCGGCATCGGAGTCGTAGAAGAGCTGTGCCATTCGGTCGCTATTTCTTTACAGGTTTAGGGCAAAGCTTAAGCAAAAGTCTTCTAAGGTCAGAAAACCTTGATTTAAATATTTCAATGGTGAGTTGAGTTTTGCACTATTGGTGTTCGAACAAGTCAATTATTTTTTAATTAATTTTTTTATTTAGGCTTCGTTCGGGTGCGCAATCACTTTGTCAATCAATCCATATTCTTTGGCTTCGGAAGCGCTTAGAAAGTAGTCGCGATCAGTATCCTTTTCAATTTTCTCAAAAGTTTGCCCTGTCATTTCTGCCATTGAACGATTGAGCATCTCTTTAATGCGAAGGATTTCTTTGGCTTCTATTTCGATGTCACTAGCCTGTCTTTGAGAAGTGCCACCCAATGGTTGGTGAATCATGATTCTGCTGTGAGGTAGTGCAAGCCTTTTCCCTTTTGTTCCTGCTGACAGGAGGAACGCCCCCATTGATGCGGCTAGACCTACACAAATAGTGACCACATCACTTTTGACGTACTTCATTGTGTCGTAAATAGCTAGTCCAGCTGTCACTGAGCCTCCTGGACTATTGATATAAACGAATATTGGCTTGCTGCTGTCTTCTGAATCTAGGTAAAGCATTTGAGCAACAAGGCTATTTGCAACTCCATCAGTTACCTCTTGCCCAAGAAATAAGATTCTTTCTGCACCAAGCCTGGTATAAATATCTACCCATCTCTCTAATTGACTACCTGGAAGACGGTAGGGAACACTAGGGGTACCAATAGGCATTTTAAAAGAAAGTGAGTGTTTAGAGGTGGTAAAAAATAGCTCTTTTGGAAAGGGCTTTTGAGGATTTATTTGATAGGAGGTGTGCCTGGTAAATCCTTTCTGCTACTTAGAACTCGATCTATCAGGCCATACTCAACCGCGGCCTTTGGACTTAGATAACTCATTCGATCAGAATCTTTTGATAATTGTTCAACACTTCGTCCAGTATTGCTTGAGAGGATTTCAAGCATTGCTTGTTTGTTGTGTATCACCTCTTTTGCACGAATCTGGATATCAGTCGCTTGCCCTTTTGCTCCACTTCTTGGTTGATGAAGAACAATTGAGGCGTGAGGAAGAGCAGCTCTTTGCCCTTTTGTGCCAGCAGAAAGAATTACTGCTGCAGTTCCCATTGCCTGTCCAATGCAAATCGTATGGACGGGTGGCTTCACATACCTCAAGGTGTCACATATGGCGAAAGCTTCTGTTTCAAAACCCACTGCATCTCCTGTGTACCAGCTAGTTCCAGTTGAGTTGATATAGAAATAAATGGGTTTTTCTGCATTGTCGAACTCCAAATAAAGAAGTTGGGCAATGATTAGTTCAGTGACATCCATGCCAAGTTGTCTTTTGGCATCGTCATCAGAAAACAAAGGAAGCCCTAAATAGACAATCCTTTCTTTTAAGAGAAGTGATGGCAGATCTGGTGGGGGTGTGCGCATCACGGTTGAATCACCGTAGTAGGGAGCGGACACCGTCATATGCAGCAAAACTTTTTGGGATCTGGAGCCTAGCGGGCTACAACCTTAGGGTGTTTTTGTTTTGTTGGGTTTATTTGGAGGAAGATCTTTTTCTAATCTTCCAAAAATCATTCGGCCAGTAGGGGTTTGTAATGCTCCAGTGATGATTACTTCACGACGTTGACCGATGTAATTTCTGGCACCTTCTATTACGACCATTGTTCCATCATCGAGATATGCCACTCCTTGGCTAACTTCCTTGCCTTCTCTAACGATCTTAAGATTAAGAGTTTCTCCTGGCTGAACATCTGGTCTTAATGCAATTACTAATTCACTGAGATTCATTACTTTTAATTCTTTGACCTGAGCAATTTGGAACAAGTTGTAGTCTGCTGTGATGAGTGTTCCACCTGTGTCGGCTGTTAATTTAAGCAATCTTTCGTCTGTTCCATCCCCTTCATAACGAGTAGTGTTTAATACAAGTCTTTTGCCATATGTATCACGTAACTTTGTTAATAACTTAAGCCCTCTTCTCCCTTTTGACCTTTTTTCATTATTACTTGAATCTGCTAACTGTTGTAGCTCGTCTAATACACTTTGTGAAACGATTACTTGACCTTCGATTAGCCCGCATCCAAGTAATGCATTAATACGGCCATCGATAATAACACTTGAATCTAATATTTTTGCAGTAGCAGGAGTTAGGATGCCTTCAGCTATTAAGAGCGCTTCGGTGCTGTTTGGATTAAAAAGGCGTAGAAGAGTGCGACCATGAATATCAGCAAGATTGTAACCAAGTATTCCAAAGAAAATATTACTCAGGACTGCTAAAAATGGTTTTGTAAATATTATCTCTCGGGGGAGTGGGAGTAGTAATAATGGTGCAAGCAAAAGATTTGCTATGAGCAAACCAAGGATTAACCCTAAAGATCTACCAAATAGGAGATCAGTTGGCATTGTGCGAGTTTTGCTAATTAATCTTTTTCGCAACTGTTGGAATACAAACCCTGTTAATAACCCCACTAAAGCTCCAAAACCTGTTAAGAGGCTTTTCAGGTCTGCTTTATTGGCCCATTGATTTAGAAAACCTTCTTGCAAAAAGATCTGCTCTAAAAAATTATCTGGCAATATGTCGACGCAAAACCAACCGGTTGTCGCCCCTGAGACCAGAAATAAAAAAAGTAACAGGAGGTCCACCATTGGATCAGATAGGAAGTCCTCGCTCCATATTTATGCGTAATGCTCCATTCTTATGAATTTGTTTTGGGAAGACCACCACAGCTTGCGGGATTGAACTATGGGTGATGTTCACTTTTTTAATTCTCCCAGAAGTGCATATTTGCATATCCCTTTTTGTCATCGACGTTGTTTTTACTGTGATTTTGCTGTTGTCCCTCTAGGTGATAACGCTAGCGGAGCAAATGGACCAGGAAGCTCATCTATCAAAGCTTATTTAAGCCTTCTCCACCGAGAAATATCTCTTATACCTCAAGGCCCTCCGCTGGCAACGCTTTATATAGGAGGAGGTACTCCCTCTTTGTTAACTCCTTCTCAGATAAGTTCTTTGTTAAAGCATCTTGAGGCGCAATTTGGCTTCCAGTATGGGGCTGAAATTAGTCTTGAAATCGATCCTGCAAGCTTTAGCCTGAACGCCCTCGAAGGTTATATGGAAGCAGGTATTAATAGATTTAGTTTAGGCGGACAAAGTTTCGATGATCATTCCTTAGAGCTCATTGGTAGAAGGCATAGGAAACATCATTTAGTTCAGTCATGCGATTGGCTGAATGAGTTCTACAAACGTGGAAGAATTTTAAGTTGGAGCCTTGATTTATTGCAAAATTTGCCTGGTCAGGACTTGGCAATTTGGGAGAAAGAATTAAAAAATGCTATGGATACGGGTGTGCCCCACCTCTCTATATATGACTTATCAGTTGAACCAGGTACTGTTTTTGCCAGAAAGAAAAGCCGTGGAGAACTTCAACTTCCTAATGAAGACTTATCTGCAGAGATCATGAGATGCACTAGTTCAGTTCTTGGGAGAGCAGGTTTTGGTCGTTATGAGATTTCTAACTATGCAATGCCAGGACATGCTTCTCGACATAATCGGGTCTATTGGAGCGGTTCAGGATGGTGGGGGTTTGGTCAAGGTGCAACTAGCGCTCCTTGGGGTGAAAGACTCTCTCGACCTAGAACCAGAGATTTATACCAAAGGTGGATAGAAACTCAAGAGTGTTTTGGACTTGACTCTTCATTAGAAGCTAATACTGCCAAGTCAATGGCATTAGATGAACAGTTCATGGTTGGACTTCGCCGAAGAGAGGGAGTAGATCTAATGCTTTTATCCAAGCGATGGGGATGGTCTAATACCCAGTGCCTAGAATATTTGAATTCTTTGAGATTGATTTGGAGGCATGCAATTCAAAGTGGGTGGTTAATCAGTCAAGGGTGGCGATTTAAGTTGAGTGATCCTGAAGGAATGGAATTTAGCAATCAGGTTCTTATTCAGATGCTTCTTTGGTGGGATTCTCTTCCTGAAGATGCTGTTGCTGTACCCAGTTTTGGAGAGCTTTCACAAAAAGTTGACGACCTTCGATTAATGGCTGGCTAAAGGGAGGTTGTTTTTCGGACAGGCCAAGAAGGTCGGCTGTTACTCGTACTTGTCCATCACAATTTTTGCCTGCTCCTATCCCAATAACAGGAATTTTTAGTTGATTGCTTTGATGATTGGCCACTTCCTCTGGTACATGCTCAAGAACAAGACCAAAACAACCAGCTTTTTGAAGTTGAAGGGCTTGAGATAAAAGTTTTTCTTGGCTGGCCTTATCTTCAGCTTGACGACGGTAGCCAAGGTTGTGGACTGATTGTGGGGTTAGTCCTAGATGTCCCATAACAGGAATGCCCATTCTTATTAACCGTTCAATTACTTTTAAGACTTCAGGTTCTGCTCCTTCTATCTTCACAGCTGCAGCACATGAGTTTTTAATGAGGAAACCTGCAGCCGCTACTGCTTTATCTTCGCCACATTGGTAACTGAGGAATGGAAGATCGCAGATAACTAGCGGCTGCTCATTTAAGGGCTTTTTAAAGCCTCTTCCTACAGCTTGAGTGTGATGGAGCATTTGCTCTAGGGTGACTGGGAGCGTGGTGGCATGGCCAAGGATCACCATTGCTAGTGAATCGCCAACAAGTACTACATCTGCGCCTGCAGCCTCAACAATGGATGAAGAAATACTGTCCCAAGCGGTCAGAACTGTTATGGATCTTCCAGTTTGTTTAAAACGAATCAATTCCGCGGGGAGCATGTTCTTAGGCAGCCCTTAAGTATGAATTGCTAAAATGGAGAAGACTCGGACCCATGCGGCTAAGACTCCTAAACCTGGTCAGGACCGGAAGGTAGCAGCCACAAGGGATGCTCGTAGCAGGCGTGGATTCCGGGTCACCTAAAAACAATGCTTTTCTATCTTTCGTCATCCTTGCGAACTTGCCGAAGTCGCAGAAAGTCAGGTATTCCAGGCCCAGGTTCTCTGACTTCTGTCTGGTTGTAAAGAGATTGAGTTGATAATTTACTGCGTGACTTTTGATTGCGGTAAGTCTGGTTACTTTCAAATCCAGTAGCAATAACAGTTACTTGGATTTCTCCTTCTAGCCTTTCATCAATTACAGCTCCAACAATGATGTTTGCATCAGGGTCAACTACTTCATAAATAACTTCTGAGGCAGAGGTCATATCTTCGAGAGTCATATCTTTGCCTCCAGTGATATTTATTACGCACCCTTTTGCTCCGTCTATCCGTCCTGCTTCAAGAAGTGGACTATTAATAGCTGCTTGAGCTGCTTCTATTGATCGTGACCTTCCGGAACCTAATCCAATTCCAAGTAAAGCTGTTCCTGCTTCAGTCATAACTGAACGGACATCGGCGAAATCTACATTGACAAGCCCAGGGCAGGTAATGATGTCACTTATCCCTTTCACTCCCATACGAAGAACGTCATCTGCATTTCGGAATGCTTCACGCAAAGGTGCACCAGCGATCACATCTTTTAAACGATCGTTAGGTATAACAATCAAAGTGTCAACATTCTCTGCAAGGCGAGCTATCCCTTCATCTGCTTGCCTCATTCTTCGTCGACCTTCAAAACTAAAAGGCTTAGTGACAATGCCTACAGTAAGGGCACCGCTTTCTTTCGCGACTTCTGCTACTACAGGTGCTGCGCCCGTTCCTGTTCCGCCCCCCATCCCCGCAGCTATAAATACTAGGTCTGAGCCTTGTAGTGCTTCTTGTAATTCAGCCCTGGATTCTTCAGCTGCTTTTTGTCCGATGCTTGGATTCCCTCCAGCGCCCAATCCTCTTGTTAAGGTTTGGCCTAATTGCAATCTGTTTTGGGCTTGGGATTCAATAAGGGCTTGAGCATCAGTATTTAGTACTCGATAAGCAACCCCCTCTAGGTCACTAAGAATCATTCCGTTGACGGCGTTGCTTCCTCCACCGCCTACCCCAATGACTTCTATGCGGGCTGATTGGCTTGGACTAATTCCGTCCAACCTCATCAACCCAGATTTGTTTCCACTACCCATCTCCATAGTCAGAGGTAAGCACTAAGTTTTGGTTCATTATGTACTCACGATAGTCTTCTGTTGAAATTTTCAAAAAAGTTACCTTTTTTCAACGGCTTTAGATGAGGGTTTTTTGACTTTCTTCGAAAGGTGAGGTCGGCCTTAAAAGCTAGTATTTAAAAGGATTTATTTTTCAAAATATCAAAGCATCTAGAGAAAACATCATGGTTAAGGCAATTAATAAGATGAGAAATTTTTCTGTGGAATTGAAATTTCCACCATGATTTGATTTCTTCTCATACGGCTCAGGAACAGTGTTTGAATGTTTTTGGTCAATTACTGTGATTTCAAAGCTAGGCCGACCTGCTATTTCCCATTCAAAGCGTTTTTTGGGATCACTTAGCACCAAATATGCTTCATTGATCCACTTGAAGCGCTCCTCTGCACTTTTACTATTTTTATTTAGATCAGGATGCCAACGCTTGGCCTCTCGTTTGAAGGCTTTTTTGAGTTGGTCCGAATTGCTTCCAGGTGGGAGTCCAAGTAGCGACCAATATGTAAAACTTCCAGCAGATGAGGTCATCTCTAGGGCGTCAAGAATTTCCAATTACACCATCGATATCAATAAAGTGGCTTTGTTGCCAGTTTTTGATTAGAGATTGTTTGTTTTTTTGATTAACTTACGCTCTACAGCTCAAGCCTAATAGTTAGGGGAAACATTACTTTCGCTAGGGTTTTACTTTGGGAGAGTTATGAGAGATCTTCCTATAAGTCATTATTAGGGATTTGTAATTCAGGTTTCGAAGGATCTCTTATATCTAAGATTATATTTTTTTTATTAACAAGCTTAGCAGGTAAATTAATACTTAATTGATAAAGAGCCTTGATTTGCTTTTTGATGGGTAAATTACTAGCTCCTAATTGGACAACTTGAAATTTTTTTGTCTTTAGACTTATTTCTCCATTCGGACTCAAAATTATTTTTGTTAGAGGGCTTCCAAGTTTGTCTTTATTCTCTAGGAGTATTGAAATTAAATTCTTTTGAGTTTCGACCCATCCTTCAACATAGACATTGCTTAATGGAAGATCTGTTTTAGGGGCCATTCTTATTGGCATCCAGTTGCCATTTTTATCAAGCATTCCTTTCTCTTTCCCTTCTATACCCCGTCTATCAGCAAAAGCGACGGGCTTTCTTTCTTGAATTATTATTGTTAGTTTAGGAGGGAAAAGTCTTCGCTCGATTTGAAGACTTCTAATTGGAAGTTCTTTGAGAAGATTAATTTTAAGTTGTTTGGGATTAATTGCAAAAAGTGGCTTAGGAAAACTAAAGCCTGAAGCGGAAATTATTGAGGCTGCTTGAATCTTGGAGCTGCCTTGAACTGTAATTTGCTCAACATCGATGAGACTCCATCCATTTTTTATTACTAATACCCCTAGCCCATAAGTTATTGAACTGCATACAACAACACGCCATAGTTGAAGTAGCTGGTTATTTCTATGCTTTATGCGAAGTTTTTGACGCTTCTCAGCCCTTGGGCTTGTTGGAGGAGCGCTAGTCGAAGATTGCTTGCTTTGTATTGATCTCTTCACAGATCGCAACGTGATCTTTGCATGAGTTGATTCATCCAATCTCTGGCTTGCTCAGCATCCGAGAAGGGCACATCCATTTCCTGGCCGTTTCCAATTAGTCTTAATCGGCAGCGCCCTTGTGATTCTGTTGTTAATGGTGCTTCACCTGAAGTTAGTGCCATCAATTCCAAAAGTTCTAGTTTGGTTATTTCAAATGTGCTTTGCTCTTTAAAGCTGCCTGCTTCAAAGCTGCTCCAGCTCAAAATACCTTTCTTGAGTCGAGCCGCTCCTGATCCATCAAGTTTTGAGAGCTCTGCACCTTCTGCCCAACTGCGAAACAGATTTTGTCTGCGACGCTCAAGCCAACCTAGGGCGGTTAACAGAACAAATATCAATAGAAGTGGGAACCAGAGCAGACCGTGAATCATTGGAGGTCAAAGATAGATGTTCTGAAAGAATTGATTTTCCTTTGTTTATTCTGTAGCTGTAGCAACTAGCGTTGCTACAAGTTGTTCGAGCGTTACACCAGCAGCTTCCCAAAGCATTGGATACATACTTTTAGATGTAAACCCTGGCAATGTGTTGATCTCATTGATCCATAGTTCGTCAGTTTCTTCTTTATAGAAAAAATCAACTCTTGCAAGACCTTTTGCAGTGATGATTTCACATGCTTGCAAAGTTAATTGTTGAACTCTATCTTTTACTTTTGCAGGAAGGGGAGCAGGAATCAGCGCTTGGCTCGAATTTTGAGAGTATTTTGTCTCGTAGTCATACCAATCAGCATCAAAGCGTATTTCTCCCACTGCAGATGTTTTTAGCGAATCAGAACCACCAAGGACTGCACATTCCAGTTCTCTTGCAATTACTGCTTTTTCAATCACTATTCGCCTGTCAAGTTTTGCGGCTTCCATTAGCCCTTCAATGAGTTGTTTCCTGTTGAGAGCTTTGGTTATTCCAACTGAAGAGCCAAGGTTTGCGGGCTTGACAAAACAGGGATATCCAACATTCAACTCAAGTTTCTTTAAAAGTTTTTCTTTGTCACCTTCTCTTGTTAGATCTTTTGCTTCTGCAGGGAAATAAGGCACTTGAGGTAATCCTGCTGCAGAGAAGGCTGCCTTCATCGCTAGCTTGTCCATTCCAGTTGCAGAAGCTAATACTCCTGACCCCACAAAAGGTTTTCTCATTAATGTGAATACGCCTTGTATTGTTCCATCTTCTCCATTGGGACCGTGAAGCACGGGATACCAAACCTCTACTTTGTTAGTGCCATTAGGGAGGCCATTAAAGCCATGCGGCGGTAGTGGGGTTGGCAGTTCTTTCTCTTGCAGCGCATAGCCTTTTTTTAAAGCTTGATTTGCAATTTCTTCTGGCCACCAGCGACCGTCTAAATCAATATATATTGGCTTGATCTTGAAACGATTTGCATTATCACCATTTCTTAGGGCTTTGATAACAGTAGTTGCTGATTGGATAGAGACGTTGTGTTCCCTAGAAGCACCACCGAAAACCACGCCAACAAAGGTATTGGATGAAGGCATGTAATTAGACCAGAACCTTTCTTATAGATCTCAAAGGTATCAGTGAAGTGGAGATAATTCATCTCAATGGGATGCCGCTTAGAGAGAATGAGCGAACCTCTTTGATTTCTACCGAAACAATATCTCCTGGTTTATACCGGTACCCTAGTGGTCCTTCTTTTGGAAAAAAGGTAAGCCGGTTGGTTCTTGTTCGCCCCATAAGTTGATTCTGATTTTTTGGATTGATATCTTCTGCTAGAACCTCTTCGACATGATGTTTGTAACGAGAATTGCGTTGCTTTGCTGTTTTTTCAACTAAGGCATTGAGCTCTTGTAGTCGTTCAATTTTTACTGCTTCTGGGAGTTGGTTTGGCCAGTTTGCGGCTGGGGTATGAGGACGTGGTGAATAAGCAGCAGTATTGACTTGATCGAAACCTACCTCCTCAATAACGGAGAGGGTCTTTTGGAATTGCTGAGTAGTTTCGCCAGGGAATGCAACGATTACATCTGCACTAATTGAGGCATGAGGGATTAGCTGTCTTATTTGTTTGATTATTCGCATATAGCGTTCAATTGTGTAACCTCTCGCCATTGATCTAAGGATTTCGTTATCACCACTTTGAAATGGAATGTGAAAGTGCTCACAAACTTTTTGCAGTTCAGAGCAAGCTTTGATTAAACGACTTGTGAAATATCTAGGGTGGCTTGTCGCAAAGCGAATACGTTCGATTCCTTCTACATCGTGAATGTAATGAAGGAGATCTGTGAATGTATTTTGACGACGGCCTTGTTTTGTGATTCCAGGCAAATCTCTTCCATAAGCATCAATATTCTGCCCAAGGAGTGTGATCTCTTTGTACCCTAATAAAGCAAGCTTTTCTATCTCCGCTCGAATTGCTTCTGGATATCTAGATTGTTCCTTTCCTCTCACTGAAGGCACAACGCAATATGTACAGCGTTCATTACAGCCATAGATGACATTTACCCATGCACAAATGGTGCTATCTCTACGAGCAGTAGTCAGATCTTCATGAATGTGGTCTTCTTCTGTGGCTAAAACTTGCTGGCCATTGTCCACTTGCCTTAGCAGGGTTTCTAAACGATTTGCATGTTGAGGTCCCATGACCAGATCAATCTCAGGGACTCTTCGAAGTAATGCTTCACCTTCTTGCTGTGCTACACATCCCGCAACAATGAGTTTTAGATGAGGTGAGGTTTGTTTCCTTTTTGCTTGTCGCCCCAAATAGCTATATACCTTTTGCTCAGCGTTATCGCGGATTGTGCATGTGTTATACAGAACCAAATCGGCTTCTAGCTCCGTTTTTGCTTCGTGATATCCCATTTCTTCAAGAATGCCTGCCATCCTTTCTGAATCGGCTTTATTCATTTGGCAGCCAAAAGTTGTAATCCAATAACTATCGCGGGGACTTTTAGGAATTAAAGACGTTTTTGGTCTTGAGCTTGTGTTGGTCGCGATCATGGTGAAATTCGATCAAAGGACCTTTATTGATTTCATCATTGGACAAATTTGAATGGACTGAAATGTTTGAGGAAACCTACAAGCTAAGAAGAATCTTTTGGGATGAGGGCGAGCGAGGGGATTCGAACCCCCGAATGGCGGCGCCACAAGCCGCTGCCTTAACCACTTGGCGACGCCCGCCGCGTCGTTATGAATTTACCAATTCGTCTGCAAATTAATCTGAAATATGTTCTTGAGCAAGATTTAGAGTGTTCTTCTAGTTGCCTCTTAATGGGAATTGATTTTGTACCTTTAACTTTTTAAAACTAATTTCAGCTTTTGTGCCTGCGGAAATTGTTTAGTACCATCACAAAATTTGCTATTAAGACTCGCTCCTGTTGATTCATTCCACTTTGGTTAAGTTGGCTTTGCAATGACTCAGCGAAAAAAGGGATCTCTTGATGTTTTGGTCCCACGTGGCTTAGTTGGAAGCGGGGAAGCAGTTTTGTCAGCGTCGGCAAAAGAGGACGGATTATGTGCTTTGCGAATTAGTTGGGAGAGTGGACAAATTTCTGGTCTTGAGGCAATTAAGAAAGAAGATGCATCTTCTCTCAAACTTCTTCTCCCTAGACTTTTAGAACCTCATGCACATATTGATAAGGCATTCTCCTGGAACGACTTTCCGAACTTTAAGGGGAGCTATGAAGATGCTCTTAAAGCAAATCTTCAAGAGCATAAAAACCGTACAAGTCAGATTGTTTTTGGGCGAGCAGATCGCTCTTTGACTATCGCTGTAAAGAATGGATGTAGAGCAATAAGAAGTCATATTGATAGTTTTGGCTATTTTGCAGATCCCATTTGGGAAGCGTTGCTTGAACTTCGAAAAAAATGGCATGCGCTAATTGAATTGCAGTTAGTAGCACTAGCGCCTTTGGAATATTGGAATACTCGTGAGGGTGATCTTCTGGCTTCTCGTCTAGGTAGAGAAGGGGGGCTCCTTGGTGGCGTGCTGGCTCCACCCTTTAACAGAGAGTTATCTAGCGATTTATTAGCTCAGATGCTCAAACTCGCTAATCAATATAACTGTGGAATTGATCTGCATATAGATGAATCGGATACAGAACCAGCAGTTGGTTTAAATCAATTAGTTCAAGTGCTTGATCACAACGAAGTAAATGTTTCTATTACTTGTAGCCATGCAAGCAGTATGGGGCTTCTTTCTCCAGTGGATTTGCGGCGTTTGTCTGAACGCTTGGCTCACCATCACGTGAATGTGATCGCTTTACCTCTAACTAATTTTTGGTTGTTGGGTCGTCAGTCAAAAACCACTCCATTACTAAGACCTTTGGCCCCTATTTCCCAACTCCAAAAAGCAGGCGTAAGAGTTGCTATTGGTGGGGATAACGTTCAAGATTCATGGTTCCCCGCAGGTACCTTTGACCCTTTAGCTTTGATGTCATTTTCGATGCCGCTTACTCAGTTGGCTCCATGGCAGCGTCGAGGACTTGCTCCTTTTACTACTTCGGCAGCAGCTGTAATGGATTTGAAATGGGATGGCATTGTTCGAATAGGTAGTCCTGCTGATTTCGTTTTATTGGAGGCCAGTAGTTGGTCAGAAGCACTTTCGAAACCACCTCAGAGGAAAGTATTGATTAACGGCAATTGGCTGGATGAAACGATTATTCCAAAAACTAATCCAATTGAGCATTTGAATTAATGAACAAAAAACTTCTTCCTCTTGATTTGATTAAGGAATTGAGATCTATTGCTGGACTAAAAGTTTTTAATCTCAGTTCAGATAGGGAGCGTTTTTCTAGAGACTTTTTTGACTATTCGCCAGTTTTAAAAAAGCAATTACAAGGTTGTTGTGCAGACCTTGTGGTTCGTCCTGATTCGGTTGAATCAGTTTTGTCAGTTGCTGGTTCATGCCATAGATACGGCATCCCTTTGACTATTAGAGGAGCTGGCACTGGAAATTATGGCCAGTGTGTCCCTCTTTTTGGTGGAATCGTCATGCTAATGGGGGCATTGCGTCAGATTCGCGATCTAGACCCTGGTAATGGTCAAGTAACCGTTGAGTCAGGTTGTTTGATGGGAGATCTCGAAAAATACCTTATTAGTCAGGGGCGACAGTTGCGCCTACTTCCAAGTACTTGGAGAAGTGCCTCAATAGGAGGATTCGTTGCAGGGGGGTCAGGTGGAATTGGTTCAGTTAAATGGGGCTTTTTGCGAGATCCAGGGCATTTATTGGGGCTTGAAGTTGTAACGGTAGAAGAAAAACCGCAAAAATTGCAGCTTGATGCTAAAGCCGCAGAGGCACTGAATCATGCCTATGGCACAAATGGGATTATCACAGCGTTAACCCTGGCAACTTCTCAATCAGTAGCTTGGCAGGAAGTAACAATTGATTGTGAAACGTGGTCAATAGCAGTGAACCTTATAAATAGTTGTGCTCGAGCTGCTGTTGACCTTCAACTTTGCAGTTTGCTTGAAGAAAAAATTATTGAGAAGATCCCTCATTGGTCAGGACCACCTATAGCTCAGCATCGACTTTTGATTTTGGTAGCTCCTGATGGCATTAGTACTATCGAACGCTTGGCAAAAAGTGTAGGAGCATTATTTAATCTTTTGGGCCCTGAAAATTATAGAACTGGCAGTGGTTTGCGAGAACTGACCTGGAATCACACCACACTTCATATGCGGGCATTAGATGCTGATTGGACTTATTTGCAGATGCTTTTGCCACAGCCTGAATTGGAAGCAATGAATACTCTCAAGAAAAAATGGGGAGATGATCTTCTGTGGCATTTGGAAGCTGTTCGACAGCAGGGTGTCCAGCGATTAGCGGCATTGCCAATTGTGCGCTGGAGGGGAATTGATTCATTGAAAAAGTTGATGTCTGATTGCCGTGAAATAGGAGCTGTTTTGTTCAATCCTCATGTTTTTACTGTTGAGGATGGTGGGCTTGGAGTAGTTGATGTGGATCAAGTTGAGATGAAAAGACGCTTTGACCCACAAGGTATTCTGAATCCAGGAAAGTTAAAAGGATGGCTATAGCAAGTTTGAGTGATTTCTTTAGCTGGTTTTTAGGGAAGCTCAACCAAGAATGATCCTCATGGGATTGTGTTGTTGAGTATTTTTCGCTTAAAGGTATCTCCGATTAAATATAAAGAGCCAGCCACAACGGGAGGGGGGGTAGGCCATCGGCCTTTCTTTTGGATTTTGGAAAAAACTTGTTCAACTTGATTTGCTTGGAGTAGTTGACTTGTTAATTCTGGACAAGCATTGGACAGCTGGACTTGGGACCAGCTGTCGTGATTAGGTATTGGGATTACCCAAGCAATGTCTTGAGGCTTGATTAGATATCGGAGCATTTCAGGCGCCTGTTTGTGTCGTTGTATCCCCAGTACCCAGTGCACGCCTATTTCTTCTTGAGCCCATTTGCTTCTTTCTTTTGCTAATTCTTTTGCTGCATGTGGGTTGTGTGCTCCATCTATCACAACAGGGAATCCATTCCAATTGGTTCTTTGGAGCCTCCCAGGCCAATTGGCCAAAGCAAGCCCTTTTCGAATTAATGGTTCGTCGAGTTCCCACCCAAGTTTTCCTAGTGACTGAAGTGCTCCTTTCGCAACTGCAGCATTCTTCCTTTGGATGTCGCCACTGATTCCAAGCTCCCAGCTTTGAGGTATTGGAGGAACCCATTGGATCTGGGCATTGTGTTTCTCAGCTGTATCTTTGAGTACTTGAGTGACATCAGGATGTTGTGCTGCACTTATAACTTTGCAGCCTGATGTGATAACCGCTGCTTTTTCTTGAGCAATGTCTTTTATGGTTGCCCCTAAGTGATCGCAGTGATCTAAACCAATACTACCCATTGCAATAACAGGTCTCAAAGGATGTGCTGTTGTTGCATCGAGACGGCCACCAAGGCCTACTTCCAAAACTAATAGCTGTACATTATGCTTCGCGAAATATTCAAAAGCGACTGCCATCACCAACTCAAATGGAGTTAGTTGATGGACTTTTAATAGTGGTCTAAGAGATAAAAGAATTTGTCGAAATTCTTGAAGTGAAATGAGATTGTCATCGATTCGAATTCTCTCGCACCAGCTCACAAGGTGAGGCGAAGTTGTTGTACCACTTTTGATCCTTGCAGCTTTTAGACAGCTTTGAATAAAGCTTGCAATTGATCCTTTCCCATTTGTTCCGGCGATTTGGATTGCTGGGATTTCAGAACAGGGATTACCCATCAATTGCAATGCTTTTTTTATTCTTTCTATTCCAAGATCCATTCCCCTTTGATCAAAGGAAGGAATTAGATCCGTTAATTCTTCAAAATTAGAAATGGTTTTATGTTCCAATTACTCAATATTTCTGAATGTAGCTTTAACTCTTTTGAGTAATTCTTCTATTTCACTTGCTTTAATTACAAGTGGTGGAACCATACGAATCACTTTTGGTCCCGCCGGAACGACCAGCAACTTTTCATTTAGTGCGGCCTTGGTAAACAATTGTGCAGTTATTGTTGTTTCTTCATTAAGTACTAACCCTTGTATTAGTCCAAGACCTCGCACGGTATGTAAATGATTTGGAAAACTTTTTGTAATAGCTATAAGCCCATCATTGAGCTCTGCTGCTCGCTTGTTGACGTTTGTTAGGAGGTTCCTTCTTTCTATTTCTGTTGCAACGGTGATTCCTGCTTTGCAGGCGAATGGATTGCCTCCAAAGGTGCTTGCATGATCACCAGGACTAAAAAAGTTTGCATGTTGCTTGACCATTAAGGCCCCAATTGCATGGCCTCCTCCTAACCCTTTGGCAATGGTGAATGCATCAGGCTCTACGCCAAGGTGCTCGTACCCCCACCAATTCCCACTGCGTCCCATGCCTGTTTGAACTTCATCGAAGATCAACAAAATTTCTCTTTTGATGCACTCTGCCTGTAATTGTTGGAAGAAGATTTCATTGCCAGTATTTATACCGCCTTCCCCTTGTATTGGCTCTATTAAGACGGCAGCCACACGAGGTCCTTTATTTTCTATTTGCTTCAGCAATTTCTCGAAAGATGCAAAATCGTTGTAGGTAAAAAATTCAAAGCCTTGAACCAATGGTTCAAACCCTTTGTGGTAATTGGGTTGCCCTGTAGCACTGATTGCGGCCAGTGTTCGGCCATGAAAACCAGCTTTAGCAGCCAGTATCACTGGTTCTTCAATCCCTCTTTTGAAATGTCCATATTTTCTGGCAAGCTTTATGGCTGCTTCATTTGCTTCAGCTCCGCTATTACAGAAAAATGCTCTATCTGCGCAGCTGTGATCAACCAACCAACTTGCTAATGCTTCTTGTTCAGATATCTCAAACAGGTTGGATACATGTTGAATTTGATTGAGTTGCCTGGTTAAAGCGCGGCGTAGAGCATTGTCACTATGGCCGAGGCTACAAGTAGCTATGCCTGCTACAGCATCAAGGTATCGTTTCCCATTTTGGTCCCATACCCAACAACCTTTTCCTCGAACAATCTTTATAGGAAGTCGTTTATAAGTATCCATTAACACAGTGGGAGCGGTCGGACTCGAACCGACAAACCCGAAGGTGCCGCATTTTGAGTGCGGTGCGTCTACCAATTCCACCACGCTCCCGTTAATTGAGTGTATGACAGGGGAAGCGTTTGTGCTAATGCCTAATTATATGAGCACCAGCACTATTTAGTTTTTCTTCTAATGACGCATAACCTCGATCGAGATGATTTAGTCCTTCTACTTGGCTATTCCCTCTTGCTGAAAGGCTTGCAAGCACCATTGCTGCCGTTGAGCGTAAATCCCCTCCATGAACAGGAGCAGCACTCAATTGTGGAACACCCTCAATAACTGCTGTATTGCCTTGGACTCGTATAGATGCTCCCATTCGCTGCAATTCAGCGACATGTTTCATACGGTTCTCATAGATTTTTTCTGTAATTACACTTGTTCCTTTGGCTGTTGTCATTAATGCCATGAACGGTGCCTGCAAATCTGTTGGGAATCCTGGGAATGGTTGCGTTGTTATATCTATCCCTTTAATTTCGCCTGGGTTAATGTGAATGCTTTCTTTATTGATTTCGAGGGTACATCCACAATCTCTTAGTTTTTGAAGTAGTGAATTTAAGTGTTCGGGGATAACTGGCGCAACACTTAAATTAGAGCGAGTAATGGCAGCTGCAATAAGAAATGTTCCTGCTTCAATTCGGTCAGGAATCACCTTGTAATCACATCCATGTAAGTGTTTGACCCCTTCAATTGTTATTTTTGGCCCACCAGCCCCACTTATTTTTGCCCCCATTGAATTTAGTAATTTCGAGAGATCTTGAACTTCTGGCTCTTGGGCAGCGTTCTCAATGCTGCTATGTCCTTCTGCGAGAACAGCTGCCATAAGAATTGTCTCGGTCGCACCGACGCTTGGGCAATCCAATACAATTTCCGCTCCCTTTAAGCGTTTCTGAGTACCTGGCACTGAAGCGGTGACCACACCATGCTCAACGTTTATAAATGCACCCAAAGCTTTGAGGCCTCTTATATGTTCTAAAACAGGTCTTGCTCCTATTTCACAACCGCCTGGTAGGGGGATTTTAGCTTGACCAAGCCTAGCTAAAAGTGGACCTATACAGAAAAAGCTTGCTCTAAGTCCATGAACTAGTTCGTAAGGCAGCTCTACATGATGAAGCTCTGAGGCGTCTATATGCATTTCATCTTTCCACTGCTTTAACTTGACTCCCATCGTTAAGAGAATGTTCCCCATGACATCAATGTCAGTAAGTTCTGGAACATTTTGTAGCTGCAGCTTTTCTTCAGTGAGAAGTGATGCTGCCATAAGCACTAGAGCTGAATTCTTCGCACCACTGACTTTTAATTCTCCGGATAAAATGCAATCACCTTGAACCTCTAAATGCGGCGTGGAAATTTTGCTTGAGATTGAAGCCGCAATGGGCATGCCCTATCACTTTTTAAATCTATTTCCATATTGACAACTCTAAATAGCGCCGTCCAGATGGCCGTTATGAAAAGTGGGTGGCTTTTGCTTGCGTTGTTGAAGGAAGGAGGCAATTGATGACTTATGTTCCTAGCTGCGACAAGACCGTGCGGATGTGGCGGAATTGGTAGACGCGCTAGTTTCAGGTACTAGTGGCAGCAATGTCGTGGGAGTTCAAGTCTCCCCATCCGCATTATCTTTAGGGTATGAAAATATTCCATTTCTGACTAATGATTTTATTGAAGATTTCTAATTCGTCTGAATTAGTTGCAGCCAAATTAGGGGGTTTGGTTGAGCGAATGACGCCGGACTTTATTGATGACTCTACTGTTGAGGACATGGTAATAAAAAGAATGCTTGAGACCCTTGCTCAAGAAGGCATAAAGGGTGAGATTTCATCAATAAAGGGTATTGAAGTAGAAAAGCAGCAGTTGGTTTTAAATGAGAGTTTCAAGGTGCGCAATCATCAGAATTTTTGAGGGGGGGAGGTAACAATTAGAACTTCTCCCTTGCCATTAATCTCTAGTCGTCGTAATCCACTTGTTCGTCGATTAAAAGCTCTCGCTTCTAAGGAAGGACGAGAAAAGTTTTCTTTGTTGTTGCTTGAGGGGACCCATCTTTTAGAAGAAGCATTAAAGACTTCTTTTTTTCCTGGTGAGATTATTGCTACTAGCTCTTGGTTGAAAGATCATTTAGAGCTTTTGAAGCTTATTCCAAAGAATGTCCTTTTTCATGAAGTAACGCGCTCAGTACTTGAGGCCGCTTTGACAACTAAAAATCCTGATGGTGTTGCAGCTCTGTTCCCTTTAGAAGCAATTCCTAAGCCTCCTAAGGATCTTGATTTTGTTTTAGCATTGGATCGATTGCAAGATCCAGGGAATTTAGGAACCTTGTTTCGCACAGCTTTAGCCGCAGAGGTACAAGTGATTTGGCTGGCGTTAGGGGCTGATCCATTGAGTCAAAAGGTATTACGCGCTTCAGCAGGCGCAACACTTCATTTGCCTTACGAAAGATCTGGAGGGGAGGAGAAGGTAGCGATCAAAGAATTTGTAGAGAAACTTGAGTTTGCAGTTATGCGTGGATATCAAGTTGTAGGTTCTTTTGTCCCTGGAGGGTCTTTGTCTGATTCAACCTGTCCTTATTGGGAGCTTGATTGGACAAAGCCAACAGTATTAGTTCTTGGCAACGAAGGTTCTGGTCTTCATCCATTGATTAAGTCTTGTTGTACTCACTCGATCACCTTGCCTCATAGCTCATTGGTTGAATCGCTAAATGTGGCATCTGCAGCAGTTCCTCTGCTGTTGGAGCGACGAAGAGCCAAAATGTCTTGTGAAATACATCAGTGCCTGTGACCGAAGCCAATTTCGACTTCGATTTGATTGTGATAGGGGCAGGTTATGGCGGCTTTGATGCTGCTAAACATGCTGCTGAAAATGGACTCCAGGTGGCGATTGTTGAATCGCGTGAGATGGGAGGGACCTGTGTGAACAGAGGGTGTGTGCCCTCTAAGGCTTTATTAGCGGCAAGCGGCAAAGTTAGGGAGTTGGCTGATTCGCAACATTTGTCTGGGTTTGGCATTCACGCTGCGCCTGTTCGATTTGAGAGGCAAAAAATTGCCGATCATGCAAATAATTTGGTCTCAGCTATTCGAAACAATTTAACTAAAACACTAGAGCGATCAGGGGTTACTATTCTGCGTGGGCAAGGAAGGTTGGAAGGTAATCAATGTGTTGGGCTAAGAGAAATTAGTGGGGTTGATCGGGTTTTTACTACCAAAGATGTAATCCTTGCAACTGGTTCTGACCCATTTGTGCCCCCTGGAATTGAAATTGATGGAAGAACAGTTTTTACAAGTGATGAGGCCATTAGCCTTGAATGGCTGCCTCGCTGGATAGCCATTATTGGGAGTGGTTATATAGGTCTTGAATTCGCAGATATATATACAGCTTTGGGCTGTGAGGTCACGATGATCGAGGCCCTTGATCGGATTATGCCTACTTTTGATCCTGACCTAACAAAATTAGCGTCACGTCAATTGATTGACGGGCGAGATATTGATGCACGTGCTGGCTTATTAGCCAGCAAAGTAACGCCTGGTTGCCCAGTACTTATTGAATTGTCAGATGTCAAAACGCGTGAGTTTGTTCAAGAGTTACAAGTAGATGCAGTATTGGTGGCGACAGGAAGGGTCCCAACTTCCTCTGGATTGAATTTGAGTTCAGTTGGTGTAGAGCTCAATAGAGGTTATGTCCCTATTGACGACGGAATGCGGGTGTTAAAGAAAGGGGAACCAATCCCTAACCTTTGGGCCGTTGGAGATGTCACGGGTAAGCTGATGTTGGCTCACACTGCTGCTGCTCAAGGAACAGTTGCTGTGGACAACATTCTCGGGAATAGTCGAATTATCGACTATCGCAGCATCCCTGCTGCTACTTTTACGCACCCAGAGATAAGTTCAGTTGGTTGTTCTGAGGTAGAGGCAAAAGAACTTGCCTCTAAAGAAGATTTTGAGTTAGGAATTGTTCGCAGTTATTTCAAGGGGAATTCAAAGGCTTTGGCTGAGATTGAAAGTGATGGCCTGATGAAGTTGCTTTTTCGAAAAGATACTGGAGAAGTTCTTGGTGCACACATATATGGCTTGCATGCTGCTGATTTGATTCAGGAAGTGGCTAACGCCGTTGCAAGACGGCAAAACGTGGTTGCGTTGTCTCGAGAAGTACATACTCATCCCACTCTTAGTGAGGTCGTTGAGGTCGCATATAAACAAGCGGCGAAGCAATTAAATTAAATTTTGGTTCTTAAGTGAATGGGGTGTCTAAACCTTTGCTCCAACTTTTCTTTAGAGATTATCTTTAATTTTTAACCCTATGGAAATTCGTCGCCGCCCTCCTAATCCAAGTATTAAAGTTGCGAATTTGGAATATGCAATTCCACATTCAGAAGGTAAACCACGCAATATTTTAGAAAAGATTGTTTGGGAAAAGGACCGAGAAGTAAATATCGCCCGTCAGCGGGTTCCTTTGGAAAAACTTAAAGCACAAATTGCTGATTTTCCTCAACCTAGGAATTTTTTAGATGCTTTGTGTACAGCAAATACTTTGCCTGCAGTTATTGCTGAAGTTAAAAAAGCTAGCCCGAGTAAAGGCATAATCCGAGAAGATTTTGATCCAGTTGCTATAGCTAAGGCCTATCAAGAAGGTGGTGCTAATTGTCTGTCAGTTTTGACAGATAAGACGTTTTTTCAAGGTGGCTTTGAGGTTCTTGTTGAGGTAAGGAAAACAGTTGATCTACCAATTTTGTGCAAAGACTTTATTTTGATGCCATATCAGCTATATCAAGCAAGGGCTGCAGGTGCTGATGCAGTCCTTTTGATTGCCGCAATTCTTTCTGACCAGGATTTAACTTATTTGAGCAAGGTCTCTGCCTCATTAGGCCTAACAGTTCTTGTTGAAGTGCATGACTCTGTTGAGCTTGAAAGAGTTCTCAGCATTGGCTCATTCCCTTTGATTGGAATTAATAATCGTGATTTGACAACTTTTGAGACTAATCTTTCGACAACTGAAATACTCTATAAAAAGTTTGAAAAGCGATTAATAAAACAAGGCTCTCTTGTAGTTAGCGAATCTGGCTTTTTTAAGCATGAAGATTTAAAAATGGTCCTGAAAGTTGGAGCTAAGGCTGTTTTGGTCGGAGAGTCTTTAATGCGTCAAGCTGATATACGTAAAGCTTTAAGGGAGTTAATTGGACTTTGAGCATGCAAGTTTTACTCAGTAGGCTCTATCCTTTTTTTACGCGGGCAGGCAAAATCAACTTGACAATTTATTTCTCATGCTGATCAGCATCGTTACAGGCATTGCTGCGGGAGCCTTACATGTGGTTGGTGGTGTTGACCATTTGGTTGCCTTGGCTCCTGTGGCATTACGTAGTCCCCGAATAGCGCTTCGTAATGGTTTGGCATGGGGGCTTGGGCATTCTGCTGGAGTCATGCTCCTTTCAATGATTGCGATTTTGGTCAAGGATTTGGCTCATATTGAACGTATGTCTTCATGGGCGGAATTTAGTGTCGGGATAGCGTTGCTAGTTGTCGGGTTATTAGCTATAAGGACTGCTTTAGGGCTCAATATTCATACTCATAATCATGTTCATAATCATTCAAATGGTTATGAACATGACCATTTGCACTTGCATTTTCGTGGACGACAAAAACATAATCGACACCCTCACGCTGTTACAAGCTTGGGCGTTTTGCATGGTTTGGCAGGGGCTAGCCATTTGCTAGCGGTTATTCCTGCTTTGGCATTGCCACCACTTGGTGCAGCTGCTTATATGGTGGCCTATTTGATTGGTTCGGTGGCCACTATGGGGGCTTTCTTAGTGGCTATTTCTTTGACGACTATGAGGGCTGGACGTAAAGCTTTCCCTTTCATAGTCGGTAGTGCAGGAGGTCTTTCAGTTTTAACAGGAATTTTTTGGCTTCAGAAAACTTCAAGTCTAATTATTTGACAAATAATTTTCAAATAATTTGCTCAACAATACCACAGAGAAAATTGTAATTAACCAGTCCAAATTTACGACTATCAATACTATTATTTTCGTTGTCGCCCCGTAATTCAAGACCTAAAGAGGTTTTCTTGTGGACCCTTTTTATTATTATGCTTTCTAGATCTAGAGGGTCTTGTGTTATAACTATGCACCCTTCCTTAAGGGAAGCGTCTAGTGAATTTATTGGGCGATATATAACAATGTCACCCTCTTGAAGTGTTGGGAGCATGGAGTCGCCAACCACATGGCAATGTCCCCAACGACGTGTAATCAAGAGGAAAAGTGTCCTTAAGCTTACTGTTTGGAAAAGTAATTTCCTATCAGCTTGCTTTGACCCAGGCGTCAGCACGACCTTTTGATTTCCAAAACATGTGATGAATTTTCTCAACTGCCTGTATTAGCTCTTCAGCTTTTTCGATATCTATGTTGACTTTGCAAGCACTGCAAAGCTTTGCAGCTTTCCAGAAAGTGTCGTGAAGATCTGGGTAGGAGGCTAAATGCTCTGGCTTGAAATAATCGGTCCAAAGAATTAAAAGCTCCTTCTTGGTTTCTTTTGCTTGATCTTCTTTGATGGCTACATATCGGGAGAATGTGTTGTTATAGCTTGCCCAAGCAACTGGGTCGTTTCCTGATGGAGGCTCCATTGCTAGAAGCTTCTTTGTCATAGATACGACTGCTTCCGCTGCTACTCGAGAAGATGCGGGATCATAAACACCACATGGTCCATCACAATGAGCCTTCACCATTCGAGTTGGTAGGCGATGGAAGATTGCTGAAAGTGCCGAGCGCAACATCTGGCAGTAAATAAAAGCCTATATATCAGCCTACTTGGCTGATTGAATAATTGCGCAATATTCTATTTGGATTGATTTACGTTTATTTCACATCTAGAAGCTCTACTTCAAATATCAAGGTCGCATTAGGAGGTATAACCCCTCCGGCACCTCGGCTTCCATAGCCCAGCTCAGGTGGAATAACCAACTTTCTTTTGCCGCCTACTTTCATTCCTGCTACGCCTTCGTCCCATCCTTTAATTACTTGGCCAGCTCCAAGAGGGAACTTGAAAGGTCCTCTTCCATAGCTACTGTCAAACTCTTCACCATTTTCAAGCATTCCTCTGTAGTTAACGGTGACTTTTTGTCCAGGCGTGGCTTCAGCCCCATCTCCTATATCAAGGTCGGTAATGCTGAGGCCAGTTGCTGTTAGTCGAGGAGCAACTGTTTCAAGGGGTCCCCCAAGAAGTGAACTATTAGGGTTTGGATTTTCTTTTGCCATTGCAAATAGGGTGGGGTTGGGATCTTCTGGGTCAAGTTCAAAAATGTTGCTGCCTACAACCTGGCTTACTTCTGCATTCCTGAAACCAGCTTGGCTTGTTGAATCAAAGTTTCTTGCCTCCACTGATGAGGGCGCAATGATTTGGCTGGCTATAGCTACCATCACACAAGTGAGGAAGACAGAAAAACTAATTAGGATTTCACGCACGTGGTTTAGCTATCAATTAGAAAATTATTCTTACAGGATATTCCTCTTTCTCAAGTTTTTTTCGAATTTTTTGTATCTAAAACTCTCTGCAAAATTCCGGGAAATTGGAAAATTTAGTCAGTTATGAGCATATTTTTGCGCAGTGAAAAACTCTTTCTATTTATATGCGCAGGATTAGGAGGCCTTCTCTCTGGATTGGCCCTGATCTATGGGTGGGTCTTTTTTATGTGGCTAGGGATTGCTCTTTTGTGGCTAGCAAGTGTGGATGTTTTTGCAGGTTTTCTTTGGGGATTTGTAGTTGTATTAATTAGCCATAGCTGGCTTTTGGCGTTACATCCTCTCAATTGGATAGGTGTTCCTACCCCATTGAGTTTGCCTATAGCAATAGCAATTTGGATGTTTTGTGGTGGCTTTGGTGGGTTCCTTGTTGGCCTTTGGTCTTGGTTGGCAAATACGTCGCTTCTACTTGGTTTGAGAAATGGTGCTTTTTTGGGAAAATTGATATTTGCTCTTTTTTTGTCTTCTGTCTGGGGTTTAGCAGAAGTCGTTCTGGCGCATTATCCGTTGTTTTGGATAGGTGTTGGTGGGAGTGTTTTGCCTGCCGATAGATTCCTTGCTGGATTAGCTAAATGGATAGGTGCGGGAGGTTTAGCAACAGTTCAATTATTAATTGGCTTTTGGTTGTGGCAAACGGCTTTTGCTTTTGGTCGAGGAATTAGATGGAGAAAACCATTCTTTTTGGGATTGTGTCTTGTGATTTTTGCTCATCTAATTGGTTCCAGTTTATTGAGTAAAAATTATTCTCCAGAATCTATTTCTCTTGCTCTTTGGCAGCCTGATATCCCAATTCGTACAAGATTTTCTTATGAAAAGCAAAATAGTCTTCCTCAAGAAATCCAAGAGGCTCTTCAAAAGGCTAAGGATCTATCGGCTTCCTTTCTAGTTGCTCCTGAAGGGATGCTAAATGCTAACCAGGAGCTCCTCTCTCCTGCCCCTATTCCATTCCTTGCCGGTGGGTTTCGTTGGGTAAAAGGAGAACAGAGAAGTGCTTTATTAGTGTTTGATAAAGGAGAAACTACATATAGCTCAGCACTAGACAAATATCGTTTGGTTCCACTTGGAGAACGTGTTCCTAATTTTTCTCAATTTCCTAAAAGTGGCCTTTCGGCTGTAGGAGGTCTTGAACCTGGAACTTATTCAAGACTTTTGTCTTGGTCTGGCCCTCCATTGGCTGGGGCAATATGCTATGAGCTGAGTGATGGACATGCATTAGCCGAAGCTGTTAAAGGTGGTGCTCAATGGATACTTGCCATAGCAAATCTTGATCCATATCCAATTTCTTTACAGCGACAGTTTGTTGCGCTCTCTCAGCTAAGAAGTATTGAAACTGAGAGGAATTTAATTAGCGTCGCTAATACCGGTCCGTCGATATCGGTTTTAGCTTCAGGGGAAGTGCAATCAGTAATTCCTCCATTTCGAGAGGGGACTGAATTAGCTGAAATCACTTTGAATAGAGATTTGACTGGATATGCTCGCTGGCAGGAAGCACCATTAATAGCTCTGTTCCTAATTAGTTTGTTTGGAATATCCCTTATTTGGCTTTGGGGTAAGTAACAATTTTGTTTTTAGCTTTCAGGCTGAATTATGCCTCCACCTAAAACAATCTCTCCTGAATAGAAAACGGCTGCTTGACCTGGTGCTATTGAAAATTGCTCTTCATCGAAGCAAATTTGACAGCGATGAGGACGTTGCTTCTCAGTATCTTTATTTGTTGGCTTTATAGGTATAAGTTCAGCGAATACAGGCTGGCTTCTATATCTGACTTGAACTTCTACTTTTATCGCTTCTTGGGGCGGGTCTATGGAAATCCAATTCACTTCACCAACAATACAGCTGAAACAGCCAGCCTGAGCCCTTGGTGCTACCACTACCTGATTTGATTCACTTTCTATTTTGATGACGTGCAGTGGCTCTCTCCAGGAGACACCCAGTCCTTTTCTTTGTCCAATAGTGAAATGTTCAATACCATCATGAACACCGACTTCTGTTCCATCTATTAGAACAATCTTCCCTGGCCTAGATGGTAGGTAGGTATCTAAAAAGGCTTTCATTGAGCCATGGTGTTCTGCTAAGCAAAGATCTTGACTCTCAGCTTTCTTGGCAGTTCTAAGGCCAAGTCTATTGGCTTCTTTACGTGTATCTAATTTGGTTAGCTCCCCTAAAGGAAAAACGATTTTGCTTAGGACTTCTTGTGATAGATCATAAAGAAAATAACTTTGATCTTTATTTAGATCTAAGCCTCTTAAAAGTAAGGTTCTTTCTGGTGAATTTTTTTTGATTAAAGAAGACTCAAAAGGTGGTTTCCCAAAACGAATTCGCGCGTAATGCCCAGTTGCTATGCGTTGGATATTTCGATTTTCTTGAGCCCACTTGAGCATTGGCCCAAACTTCACAGAGCGGTTGCATCTAGAACAAGGTATTGGCGTAATTCCTTCTTGATATCCCTTTACCAGTCCGTCGATGATTTCTGCTCGGAAGGTTGCCCTTGAATCCATTACATGATGAGGGATTTCTAATTGTTCGCATACTCCTGCTGCATCTACGAGACCATCAGAACAACATGATCCTTTCCCACTCATTAACCATAGAGTTAGCCCTTCCACTTGCCATCCTGCTTCTACTAAAAAAGCGGCCGTTAGAGAGCTATCAACTCCGCCAGAGAGCCCCACAACTATTTGGTGCTCTCCGTGCCATTGCTTTAAACGAAAAAGAGCTTTTTCTCCAGCTTTTGTGGCTGGTCCAGTGGACTTCATTTCATTAAAGATTGGGAATCTGGATGGCATAGGCATTAAGTCAATGATCTCTCCATAGTGGGTTCATATGCGGAACTTATGTGACTTGGCCAAAAACAGATGCTGACCATTTGCTGGTTACAGCACCGCAGATGGCAAATTTAGAGAGTGAGATGTTTGCCAGTGGGCTTCCTGTAGCAGCATTGATGGAGAAAGTTGGCCAGGCTATGGCAGCCTGGCTTATTAGTCATTCTGGCTTAATTGATTCTGGTGTGGTTGTTCTGGTTGGGCCAGGACATAATGGTGGAGATGGATTAGTGGTGGCTAGAGAGCTTTATCTGGCTGGTGTAAAGGTAGAGATTTGGTGCCCATTGAATGTAAATAAAACACTAACTGCTCAGCATCTTTCTCATGCAAATTGGCTTGGTATTAGGCAATTAAAACAAACTCCAAATACTTCTGATAAATCTTTGTGGATTGATGCCCTGTTTGGGCTTTCTCAATCTCGCCCTCTTCCTCAACCGATTGTTGAATTGTTTAATAAAAGACACTTGGCTATGCCTGGAAGGATGGTGAGTTTGGATGTACCTTCTGGCATTTGTCCTGACAGTGGCGAACCATTTGCAGGGGGCGCTGCTTTTGCCTCTTTTACTTTGACAGTGGGCTTAATTAAGCAGGGCCTTGTTCAAGATTTAGCTCTGCCATATGTAGGCCGTTTAGTACGAATTGAACTTGGATTGCAAACACATGTTTTGCATGAATTGCCTAAGCCTTTGCGATTGTGCATTAAACCTTCAGATCTGATGAGTGTTAGTTGGCCTCAACCTGATCGACTTGCAAGCAAATATCAACGTGGACGGGTATTAGTTATTGCTGGTAGTGATCAATATCGAGGTGCAGCATTGTTGGCCTTAAAGGGAGTGATGGCAACTGGTGTTGGAAGTATCCAGGCGGCAATTCCTAAGAAAGTTGCTGACTCTTTGTGGCAAGTGTTGCCTGAGGTTGTAGTAGCTGGTGTCCTTCAGAGTCCATCCAAAGGAGCACTTTTATGTGATTTTTTAGCGGCTCAAGATCTTGGGCGATTTGATGCAGTTTTACTTGGCCCTGGATTAGGAGCAAGTGACGAGCACTGGAGAGAGGTGATCGATAGTTTTCAAGATTTTGATGGACTGATTGTTTTAGATGCCGATGGATTGAATCGGTTAGCTTCCTTTGAGGGCAGGTGGGAATGGATTCAGAGGCGTAATGGTGTGACTTGGCTTACTCCTCATCTTTCTGAATTCCAGAGACTATTTCCTGATATTGAAACATCATCACTTCTTGATGCGGCGTGTGCGGCTGCACAACTTAGTGGGGCAGGAGTATTACTAAAGGCAGCGAATAGTGTCATTGCGGATCCTCTTGGAATGGCATGGCAATTAGTTGATACAGCGCCATATGTGGCAAGAACTGGATTGGGTGATCTATTGGCTGGTTTTGTTACAGGGGCAGGGGCTCTTTCCATTGCATCACCTAATGGGATTTCTTGTGAGGTGCTTGCAATGTCTGCTTTCGTGCATGCTCAAATGGCACGTGAATCAAAGAAAGGAAGTTCCGCTAGTGCAGTACTTGCATCTCTTGAAGAGTGGGTAAAGATTATTCAATCAAAAGACCTGGATTTGGATATTCTTCCTTCTTCCAAATGACATCGTTATGTTGGCAAATGTGTAGTTTTGGAAACAAGAATCTGAAGGGTTCTTGAAACCCAGCCCAGTTTTCGAATATTCGTACGAAAGTTGTCCGCAAAGTGATACGGGTTAGAAAAAATGGTTTCATCAGTGCAAAAAACAGCTGACTCACAAAAACGTCGTAGTAGTGATCCCATTAGTTGGTATCTATCGACGATTGGAAGGATTCCTTTGTTAACCCCAGCTGAGGAAATTGAGTTGGGGAATCAGGTACAGGCCATGATGAATTTGACAGAAGATTGCCTAATAAATAATGAGACGAAAGAATTTACTTCTCGTGAACGTCGTGTGATTCGTATTGGGCGACGTGCCAAGGAGCGCATGATGAAGGCAAACCTTCGATTAGTAGTTAGTGTCGCAAAAAAATATCAAGGTAAAGGTTTAGAACTCTTAGACCTTGTCCAGGAAGGATCTCTGGGCCTAGAGCGAGCTGTGGAAAAATTCGACCCCACTCGTGGATATAAATTTTCTACCTATGCATTTTGGTGGATACGTCAAAGCATGACTCGTGCAATTGCCTGTCAATCGCGCACAATTCGATTACCTGTTCATTTAAGTGAAAGACTTACCACTATTAGGAAAGTAAGCCTTGATCTGGCTCATAAATTAGGAGCAATGCCTAGTCGTGCTGAAATTGCTGAAGCAATGGAAATCCCGCTAGAAGAACTTGACTCCTTGTTAAGACAAGCTTTAACAACAAGCAGTCTGGATGCTCCAGTCAATGGTGACGAGGGAAGAAGTTTTTTGGGTGACCTTATTGCGGACTCTACTCATGAAGAACCTTTGGATAAGGTAGAGCAACGTATTCATCAGGAGCAGCTTGGACGTTGGTTGACTCATCTCAGCGAGCAAGAGCAGCATGTTCTCAAGCTTCGTTTTGGATTAGAAGGGAATGAAAGACATACACTGGCTGAGATTGGACGACTTTTAGCAGTTTCAAGAGAACGAGTAAGACAAGTTGAACTAAAAGCACTTAGAAAGTTGAGAAACCTGACTAGAAAGCTTCCAAGTGGTATTTAAATAAACTTTTAATTAGATATAATTCAGGTGAATAAATTCAATATTAATTTTCTTCAGCCCAAATATATTTAGTTAAGTCTTGTGGGTTTGGATCAGGAGAATTAAGAGCAAAATCGACTGAATCACTTACTTCCGCGTCCACTTCTTTTTCGATAGCTCGAAGTTCATTACTTTTCGCTAATTCATTAACCTCTAGCTCTTTTTCTAGTTTTTTTAGAGGATCTCTTCTTGCCCAAAACTCTTTTTCTTCCTTTGCACGTAGTTCATCAGGATCAGCTAGTGAATGGCCACGAAAGCGATAAGTGAGACATTCCAGAAGGGTAGGCCCCTCGCCTGATCTAGCTCGTTCTAATGCACGTTGCGTTGCTCCTCGCACGGCCATTACATCCATGCCATTGACTTCTTCTCCTTTCATTCCAAATGCATCAGCTTTCCTCCAGATCTCTGGATCACTGGTTGCTCGATCATGGGCCATTCCAATAGCCCATTTGTTGTTTTCCACTACAAAGATGATTGGTAGTTTCCAAAGTTGAGCCATGTTTAAACATTCATAGAATTGACCGTTATTGCAAGTTCCATCGCCAAAAAACGCTGCGGTTACGGAATCACTATTTGTTTCTTTTAGAGCATCTCGTTTATATCGACTAGTGAATGCTGCACCAAGAGCGACAGGAATTCCTTCTCCAATGAATGCGTAGCCCCCTAACAAGTGATGTTCTTTTGAGAAGAGATGCATTGATCCACCACGTCCTTTGCTACAGCCAGTTTCTTTGCCAAATAGTTCACTCATGACTTCTCTCGCAGGCACCCCTGCACTTAAGGCGTGTACATGATCTCGATAGGTGCTGCAAAACCAATCATGTTTTTTTTTCATGGCACCAATAACACCCGAACTAATTGCTTCTTGACCGTTATAAAGATGAACAAAACCAAACATTTTGCCTCGGTAGTACATCTCTGCACATTTGTCTTCAAACCGTCTGCCAAGCGTCATGTCCCGGAAGAGTTGCAGACCCACTTCACGGTCTAATTTTGCTGGTGAAGAATTAATTAGATTGCTTAAGCGCTCTGCGTGTGCTTCTGCCCCTAAAGGACTATTAATTGTTTGATCTGAGGTGGTTGCAGTTGCTTGGCTCATGCCAATTGGCCATCACTATTTGTACGACTGTAAGGGCCTGTGGATGAAAAATGGGCAAAACCCCTTCTCATGCCTAGAGTTTGATGCCAATTGCTGCGCAGCGAGTGGAATTGCCGATTGACCATTTCCGCTTATTAGGAGTTAGTCCCTCTGCTCAAGCTGAGGCAGTGCTTCGCTCCTTCCAATTGCGCTTGGATCGATCCCCTGATCAGGGCTTTACTCATGAAGTGTTGCTACAAAGAGCTGAACTTTTGCGACTTTCAGCTGATCTCCTTACAGATGGATCACTTCGTGAAGGTTATGAAGCGGCCTTATTGGGGGGAGCCTCAGGTCTGGAATTTTCTTCAAATAGAGAAGTTGCGGGATTGATTTTGCTTTGGGAGGCAGGCTCCTCGGTTGAGGCTTTTAATCTTGCTCGAAAGGCTTTACAGCCTCCTCAGGCTCCTGCTCTGGGCAGCGGCAGAGAAGCTGACCTTACTTTGGTAGCAGCTTTGTCTTGTCAAGCTGCGGCTCTTCAGGAGCAAGAACAACGGCATTACCAATCATCAGCTGAGATTTTGCAAGAAGGGATTCAGTTGTTGCAGAGGATGGGAAAACTCCCAGAACATAGAAAAACCCTGGAAAAGGATCTCGAAGCTTTACTCCCATATCGGATTCTTGATTTGGTGAGTAGAGATCTTGGTGACCAAGAGTTTCACCAGGAAGGTTTGCAATTGCTTGATGGCTTTGTTCGTCAAAGGGGAGGAATAGAGGGGAGCTCCTCCTCTATTGCTAGTGAGGGTCTACAACAATCTGATTTTGTATTGTTTTTTCAGCAGATTCGTAAGTTTCTTACAGCCCAAGAACAACTAGATCTGTTTATTAGGTGGCAAAAAAGAGGCTCAGCTGAGGCAGGATTCCTAGGGGTTATGGCTTTAGTTGCAGTTGGCTTTTCTCAAAGAAAACCTGAACGGTTGCAACAAGCCCGAAAGTATTTGAAAAGTCTTGACTTGCCTGGACTAGATAAATTCCCATTAATTGGTTGCATGGATCTATTGTTAGCCGATGTAAGTGAAGCAGAAGAGAGGTTTAGAAATAGTTCAGATGAGGGTCTTAAAAGTTGGTTAGAGAGCTATCCAGGCGAAACACTCGCTGCTCTTTGTGATTATTGTCGGGATTGGTTGCGAAGTGATGTTCTTCCTGGATATCGAGATGTAGAAGCTGAGCCGGTTGACCTTGAAGCCTGGTTTGCAGATAGAGATGTACAGGCCTATGTGGAAAGTATTGAAAGGAAAGGTGCTTTGGGCCTTGCTAAGTCCAGTTTTTCTTTTCTGTCTTCTTTATCTGGAGAAAAGGTACAAACTGATCCAACTGAAAAGGAGATCGATGTAAATACTGATTTGCCTATGCCTGGTGGATTGCCTGACTACGACGAGGAGTCAGCAAAACTTTCTGGCACTAAAAGACGAAGATTATTCAAAAGTCAATTAAAGAACCTTTCAGCTAGTTTAAAGCTATTAGAGAAAAATCCTATTAGAGCTTTCTTTTCTAATAGTCGGTCAGCTTGTATTGGAGCCTCTTTAGCGGTTGCTTTGATTGCTATAGGAACATCTTTGAAGTTGTTTAATTTACGCACTATCCCTTCAACAGAAACTAGTGAGAACAAGCAACTATTATTAAAAGATTCAAATGAATTAACATCAAATTTAAACTCTTCATTAAAGGAACCAGAGATAGAACCTTTAACTATCAAAGAACCTAGCTCAAAAGAGGTTCAGGCTCTTATTGAAGTCTGGTTGTCTGGTAAGGCTCGCGTTCTTTCAGGCTCTAGTAGCAAGAGTTTGCCCATTGTTGCGCGTAAGTCACTTGTGGAGAGAGTTCAACTTGAAAGGGATAAAGATGAAGCGAAAGAAGAGAGCCAAATTATTAATGCAACTATTACTTCGTTTAAGTTGGTGTCCCAGACACCTAAGAGAATTGAGGCAAAAGTAAATCTTTCCTATACCGATCAAAGGATTAAATCTTCTGGTGAAATAGTTTCTGAAACAACCATTCCATCCTTAAACGTTACCTATATTCTGGGCCGGGAAAAAGAACTCTGGCAGTTGGTGGCTTACTTAAGTGGGAATTAGATTTGAATCCTTTCCCAAAATCACAGTTTTTTTTACAATCAATTTACTTCACCTGATTTTTTTAGATGTTTGATGAGCTTTCAGCCCGCTTTGAAGATGCTATTAAAGGGCTTAGAGGTGAAAATCAAATTAGTGAGAACAATGTAGATACAGCCCTTAAGCAAGTGCGTCGAGCATTATTAGATGCCGATGTCAGTCTTCCTGTCGTTAAAGAGTTTGTTGAAGAAGTAAGGCAGAAGGCCATAGGCGCTGAAGTTGTGCGAGGCGTCAATCCTGGACAGAAGTTCATACAAGTTGTTCATGAACAGCTTGTCGATGTTATGGGTGGCGCAAATGCGCCTTTGGCCAAAGTTAAAGATGAGCCGACGGTAGTTCTTATGGCTGGATTGCAAGGAGCAGGAAAAACTACTGCTACAGCGAAATTAGGTCTTCATCTTAAAGAACAAGGTCGTAGTGCATTGATGGTCGCAGCTGATGTATATAGACCAGCAGCAATAGAGCAATTGCATACTCTCGGGGCTCAAATTGGGGTAGAGGTTTTCAGTCTTGGTGCTGATTTAAAACCTGAACAGATTGCCGCTGAAGGTCTTGCTAGGGCTCGAGAGGAAGGGATTGACACTTTGTTAGTTGACACCGCTGGAAGGCTTCAAATTGATAACGACATGATGGATGAGATGGTTCGAATTCGCTCTGCAGTCGAACCAAGCGAAGTCCTTCTTGTGGTTGATTCCATGATTGGTCAAGAAGCGGCTGACTTGACAAGGGCTTTTCACGAAAAGGTTGGCATTACTGGAGCTGTTTTGACAAAGCTTGATGGGGATTCAAGGGGTGGCGCGGCTCTCTCGATCAGAAAAGTCAGTGGGCAACCCATCAAGTTCATCGGTACTGGGGAAAAGGTCGAGGCATTGCAACCTTTTCATCCAGAAAGAATGGCAAGTCGCATTCTTGGGATGGGAGATGTATTGACTTTGGTTGAGAAAGCACAGAAAGAGGTTGAGATCGCTGATGCAGAGCTCATGCAGAAAAAGCTGCAAGAGGCGACCTTTGACTTCTCAGACTTTCTTAAGCAGATGCGTCTGATTAAGCGTATGGGCTCTTTAGGGGGGCTCATGAAGATGATTCCTGGAATGAACAAGATTGATGATGGGATGCTCAAAAGTGGAGAGGATCAGCTCAAAAAGGTTGAGGCAATGATTGGTTCAATGACTCCTGTTGAGCGCACTCAACCTGAGTTGTTAGCTGCTCAACCCTCTCGTCGTAGGCGCCTTGCTGTTGGGAGTGGTCACAGTGCGGCTGAAGTGGACAAGGTTTTGGCCGACTTTCAGAGAATGCGTGGGTTAATGAAACAGATGTCCAGTGGTGGAGGGATGCCTGGGATGCCTGGGATGCCTGGGATGCCTGGGATGCCTGGCTTGGGAAGTAATCCTGCTCAAAGTAAGGGAGGACGTAATGTTGGAGGCTCCCCGCGACGCTCGCGCCCACTCAGAAAAAAGAAGGGTTTTGGTGATCTTTGACCCTTAGCAGGCTAATCTGTGCGTTTGGTGAGAGTTAAATCCGCCAATTCAATCAACTTACAAAAAGTTAAGCAAAGATGATCAAGCTCCGCCTAAAGCGGTTCGGTAAGAAGCGGGAAGCGAGTTTCCGTTTGGTGGTATGTAATAGCACCTCTCGCCGAGACGGACGTCCACTTCAAGAATTAGGTTTTTATAACCCTCGGACTAAAGAAACAAGGCTTGATACAGAGGCGTTGAGATTGCGACTTAGCCAAGGAGCTCAACCAACAGATGCTGTGCGTTCTCTTTTGGAGAAAGGCGGACTTTTAGAAAAAAAGGTTCGTCAAGCAGAAATAATCGGGAAGGCAAAGCAAGAAGAGGCTAGGAAATTGGCAGTTAAAAATGCTGCCAAAGATAAGCAGCAAGCTGCAGAATCAAATGAAGTTAAAGACTCCTGATTAAGAATATGGCCGAAGCTTCCTCTGTTGGTTGCTTCGTGGTTGATCTTCCTGACTCAAACTCAGCCATAGCGCTGTCTGGGTTGGGGCAAAAAACATTACACCGTTTAGAAGCTCTAACTGGGGCATCTCTAGCTTTGAGGGGCCTACGGCTTGAGATAAGAGGTCGTTCAGCTCAGGTAGAAAGGGCAACGGCTTTGGTTGAACTAATGCGTCCTTTGTGGACAGAAGGTCAGGCTGTCTCACAAGTTGACTTACAGGCTGCAATGACTTCTTTAGACACGGGGCGTGGTGCTGCTCATGCAGAATTAAGTGATTTAGTTCTCGCGAGGAGTCAGAGAGGAAATCTCTTAAGGCCTAGAACTTTGCGCCAAAAGGTTTATGTAGAAGCTATGGAGCGTCATGATCTGACTTTTGCTATCGGCCCGGCTGGTACAGGTAAAACTTTTCTAGCAACTGTTCTTGCCGTTCGAATGCTTAGTGCGAGAAAAATAGAGAGAATTATCCTTACCAGGCCTGCAGTTGAGGCGGGAGAAAGACTTGGATTCCTTCCTGGTGATCTACAACAGAAGGTTGACCCTTATTTGCGTCCACTTTATGACGCTCTTCATTCATTACTTGGACCTGAGAAAACTGCATTATTGCTTGAGAAAGGGGTAATCGAAGTTGCTCCTCTTGCTTATATGCGAGGGAGAACTCTTGATGAAGCCTTTGTGATTCTTGATGAAGCTCAAAATACAACTTCTGCCCAGATGCGTATGGTGCTTACTCGGTTGGGAGAGAGATCAAGAATGGTAGTTACTGGAGATGTCACGCAGGTTGATCTCCCTTCAGGTCAGCTGAGTGGTTTAGTTGAGGCGGCTGACTTACTTGAAAAGATTGAAGGGGTATCTGTATGTCGCCTGACTTCTGCCGATGTTGTACGTCATTCACTTGTTCAGCGTGTGGTAGATGCTTATACCAGGAAGGAAAAGCGTTAGGGAGATCCGCCCAGTGAATTTAAGCAATTTTATTTTTTTTCTGTCAAAGTAGTTTCTGTTAAGTGACCTGGTTAGTTATGCCAGCAAGTAGTAATTTTCAGCAGGCTATCCGTGAGGCGCAATCAAGTGCTCTGGTAGGCCCCAACGTCGTAAACAAAGCACTTCCCTATGTAGGGGGTGGAATGTTACTTACCGCTGGGGGGGTAATTGGAGGCTTGTCACTTCAAGTCACGAACCCTGCATTGTTTCAACCTCTCTTTATAGCTGCCTTTATAGGCGAGCTGATTTTGTTCTTTATGGCCTCAAGCGCGGCCAACAATGCAAACAACAGCAAAGCACTGCCTTTGCTGACGGCTTTTAGCCTCCTAACTGGTTTTACCCTTAGTGGCATTGTTGGGCTTGCTATTGCGACGGCTGGAATGGGCTCTATTGGCACGGCCGTATTTGCAACTGGAATTACTTTCGTGATTGCCTCGGTTGTAGGTCGTCGAATGAGTGACAGTGTTGGCCAAGCTCTTAGTGGAGTGGTTGGCTTGGGTTTGATGGGACTGATCATTGCCATGTTGGTTCAGATCATTGGTGGCCTTTTTGTCCCAGGGATGTTTGGTGGCAGTAGTTTTGAATTGATGATCGCAGGTTTCGGCACTGTTCTTTTTGTTGGCATGTCTTTTGTCGACTTTTATACGATGCCTCGCCGGTATAACGATGATCAGTACCTTGCTGGTGCTCTTGGAATGTATCTCACCTATATAAACCTCTTTGTGTTTATATTGCGTTTGATTATTGCTCTTCAAGGTGGTGGCCGTAGAGATTGATTTCTCAAAGATTTAACTTTTCTTTTTAGATTTTTTTCAATAGGGGGGCAGATGATGCCCCCCTATTTTTATTGCTCTGCCACTTCATAAACACTTGAAGCTATAGCTAGTTTTTGCTCATTGTCATACCCCCATTTTTCAAGGAATGCAACATCATCTCCCTTCCCATGATTTGTTGCATTGAGAAGAGTTTCAAGTCGACTTTTAACCTTTTTTGGGTCAAGTAGGCGCAATAGATCGAGAGACCTTGCAGTCACTCGTTCAGAACAAGATTGCCTCAGAAAATCTTCTTGACGCTGATGATGTAGCGCCATTGCTGTACTCATTGCCAAATTGCGAACAGTGAGATCTACAATTATTTCTCCTGCGATCCTTAGTTGGAGAACTAGAGATTCAGGTAAGCGATCCATGAGGGGACAATCACTAGCGAGGCAAATAACCAAAAATCCTCTTGCGCCATCACGACTGGCTAAAAGTTCAGCAACCTTGTCTGCAAGGACTTCATCACTTAGTTCGCCTTCTTCCCATGCCTTAGAGCAAAGAAGGCTTAGGTCCATGGCTTCTTCAAAAGTAGGTTCTTTTTTTTGCATGGCTTTTCGACGCATTTAGCGTCAGGCTATGGGGAAACATTCCAGATAGGAAATGTCTTTGTTAGAGACCACTCCAAAGAATTTTCGAGCGGGATTTGTAGCTTTAATTGGAAGGCCCAATGTTGGGAAATCAACATTGGTTAATCAGCTTGTCGGTGAGAAGGTTGCAATTACTTCACCTGTAGCTCAGACCACTCGTAATCGACTTCGAGCAATCCTGACGACTCCTAGAGCACAGTTAATAATGGTAGATACTCCAGGCATTCATAAACCACACCATTTACTTGGGGAAAGATTGGTTAAGAGTGCCAAGGTGACAATTGGGGAGGTTGATGTGGTGTTGCTTCTGTTAGAAGCTTGTCACCCTCCAGGGAGAGGAGACGCTTTCATCATTAAATTGTTGCGTCAGCAAAAAATCCCTGTTTTAGTCGCTCTGAATAAGTCTGATTTGGTTCCATCTGAAGATTATTTTGAAAGGGAGCAGTTATATAAGAATTTGCTTGCAGACTCTCCCTGGCCGCTTCATCGTTGTTGCGCAACAAGTGGAGAAGGTTGCAATGAGTTGATAAAAGTCTTGGTAGATCATTTACCGTTAGGACCACAACTTTATCCTTCTCATATGGTTTCTGATCAACCTGAGAGGGTCCTTTTAGCAGAGTTGATTCGAGAGCAAGTTTTGCTCCAAACAAGAGAAGAGGTCCCACATAGTGTTGCCGTAATACTTGATCGATTAGAGGAGATTCCAGCTAATAAGAGTAAGAAAAACAATCAAGGGCATACAGCTATTTTGGCCACGATTCTAGTGGAACGTAAAAGTCAAAAAGGAATACTTATTGGTAAAGGAGGTTCAATGTTGAAGAGTATTGGTCAGGAAGCGCGGCTACAAATGCAAACATTGATTAATGGCTCTGTTTATCTAGAACTGTTTGTGAAGGTGGCGCCTGATTGGCGTTGCAAACCAGCCAGATTGGCTGAATTGGGGTATGAGGTTGATTGAGAATGTCTACTTTTCGTTTCGATGTGATCAGTCTATGTCCGAAAGCCTTCGAGACATTAGATGAGTTAGGCGTAATTAGTAGAGCATTTTCTTCAAACATAGCTGAGTTGGAGATTCATAACCCTCGTGATTTCACTATTGATCGCTACAGAAAAGTTGATGATGAGCCTTATGGTGGCGGGGTAGGCATGGTGTTGAAACCAGAACCTGTCTTCGCGGCGTATAAATCAATTCCCCTCAATCGGAAGAGGAGGGTTTTAATGATGTCTCCTCAAGGGAAGCCTCTTGAACAGAATGATCTACAACGTTGGTCAGCAGATTACGACCAGTTGATAATTCTTTGCGGACATTACGAAGGTTTTGATGAAAGGATAAGGACACTTGCTGACGAAGAAGTCTCAACAGGTGATTTTGTGCTTACTGGTGGGGAGTTGCCTGCCATGGTTGTGGTTAATGGTGTAGTGCGATTGCTCCCAGGAACCCTAGGTACTGAGGAATCTTTGTTGGAAGAGAGCCATACTGATTTATTACTTGAACACCCTCAATACACCAGACCAGCAAACTTTCAGGGTATGGAAGTTCCATATGTTTTGAGGAGTGGAGATCATGGAGCTATTTCAACTTGGAGAGAAAAACAGCGTCAATTAAGAACCAAACAACGTCGTCCAGACCTTTACGTGCGATGGCTTGTTAAGCAACAATTGTCACAGTCGACAATTGATGAACTTCTTGGTGATTCTGTGAACAACCGGATTGGCAATGGTTATGACATTCATCGATTAGTTCCTGAAAGGGCACTAATTCTTGGAGGAGTTAAGCTTGATCACCCTGATGGCTTGGGCCTCGAAGGTCATAGTGATGCAGATGTTCTAGCTCATGCCGTTACAGATGCTTTGCTTGGGGCTCTTGCTTTAGGTGATATTGGCAAATACTTCCCACCTGAGGACCCTGAATGGGAAGGGGCTGATAGTTTGTTATTGCTTGAAAAGGTTGTAGCCCTAGTTAGGGACCATGGATGGCAGATTGTGAATGTTGATGCAGTTATCGTTGCTGAACGTCCAAAGCTGAAGCCTTATATAGATCTTATGAGACAAAATTTGGCTGAGAGATTAGGTGTTGCATTGCAATCAGTTGGAATTAAGGCAACTACTAATGAGAGACTTGGTCCGGAAGGCCGTGAAGAGGGTATTAGTAGTCACGCAGTTGCTTTGCTAGAGAGATTATGAAAAATTATTTAATTAAAAGTATTCCACTACGGTTTGCTAAAGGTTTAGTTTTACTTCTTGGAGTCTTGATACTGAACTTTATTAACGCGCAAGAGGCCTATTCAGCAATGTCAAGTAGTTCCAGCCCATCCAATCAAATTATTATTGAGCACCTTCGACTACATGTTGATGATCAAGATAGGCAGGCTTGGTTGGATGCAGAAAGAGGAAGTTGGGAGCAATGGCTGGATAAAAAGAGAGGTTTTCTTGGTAGAAAACTTTTCTGGGACCCTTTAAGAGAAGAAGCGATTGTAATGATCACCTGGGCAAGTTACTCTCAATGGAAAGATATTCCACAAGGAGAAATAGATGCTGTTCAAGAACGTTTTGAACAGTTAGCTCGTGAGGGTACTGGCAAAGAGAGAGGTAATCCTTTCCCACTTATATATGAAGGTGAACTATTGCCACAGTGATTGAAATTCAGGCAAGGTTAGATCTTCAGCGACGGCAACGCCTTGGGATGGTGGAGGCGGTTTGGGGTGAACACAAGACATCAGCTCAGATTGTGGAAATTCTCAAGAGTCTCCAGGCCGTTAGTGAATTGGCTTTGGTGACAAGAGTTAGTGCAGAGAAGGCTAAGGAATTGCAATCAGTTTTTGAGGGGGTTGAATTTCACCCTCAAGCTAGATGTTTAACTTTGGGGCGGACTGCTGACCTGATTCCATCACTGGGAGAGGTAGTGGTTTTAAGTGGTGGTACTAGTGACATGAATGTTGCAGCAGAAGCCGAATTGGCTTTGCGCTGCCATGGGATTAAGACTGAACTTTTAATTGATGTTGGTGTCTCTGGCTTACACCGCCTTTTAGATCAGTTAGAGAGATTAAAAACAGCTAAGGTTTTAATTGCTTGTGCAGGCATGGAAGGTGCTTTGCCAACAGTACTTGCAGGTTTGGTATCTCAGCCTGTCATTGGTGTACCAGTGTCTATTGGGTATGGCGTAAGTGCTGGAGGGAAAACAGCTCTTGAAGGTATGCTTGCAAGCTGTGCCCCAGGACTTGTTGTAGTCAATATTGATAATGGTTATGGAGCTGCAATGGCTGCATTGCGAATTCTCAAAAATTTAAACAGTTCTCGGAACAAGAACTCTTGATTTAGGAGTGAGGGCTGTTTGGAAGAAGCTTTTGCTGCTCATGGCTCTTCAAATCTAGAAGCTGTTCTACCCAAAGTTTCATTGAACGAGGCAGGCGACCTTGCTCATATCTAATAATCGCTTCAAAGAGAACAGGACTATTGACCCAATGCAATTTTCTTTGACTCATACACTTCTTTTGTTTCCTCTGAAGGTGATTTATCTAAGGGCTTCGCGCAAGAGGTAAATCAGTTATTCAGTCCTGTTCGTTGCATTTGGTACTAAGCCTTGATAGTTCGTCTCCGTGATTTGTTGCTTCTACATCAAGCAAACGGCTGACAAGTTCTGAGAGGTCGCGCTGAGCTAACTCACCATTGTTTTCCCACTTCATAGCGCGTGGGCCTTGACTTGATGAAGCAGACACTTCTGAATTTCAATTAATGCATTCGAATTTAATTGTGTTGAAGCTCTGATTTTGTTCTTATTGCACGTTTTTAGCGAAAGAAATTATGAAGAATTTTCTTGGGGGGGGATTTTTAAGGTCCTAGAGGTGCTTCAAATTGGGATAAGCCGTCACTAGTTCTTCGGCGCTAAGTACATCACCTTGTCCATCCGGTTGCCAAATTACTTCTAAAGCCATTAGGTCCTTTGAAGAGATTGATCCAAGGCTTCTAAGTGCATTTCGCAGCTGTTCACTGTTGTTTGTTTCGGATAGGTTCTCTCTTCTTTTTGATGCAATTACTAGAGTTACCGCAATGTACTCATTAGTTGCATCTGCGTCGCCAGGCATGCTTGTTGAGGTGTTGTTTGCAATTATCTGACCAGAAAAGTTAGAGGTTGTTTCTTTTGATAACTTGCTTCTTTCTGTGAGTGAAAGTCGGTTGAATGTTGACTCTGCTGAATTAAAAGGTACTTGACCATTTTCTAGGTTCGCATATACCCACAGGCTGGGCTGTCTTAGAAGTGAAAGGGTGGTCTCTTGTAAGACCTGCTGTAATCCAATAGAAGTACTTGTATTGGCTGATGCCGCTAAGTCTCTAAGGTCTGATTGAAGTTCTTTGGCATTTGCTAAAAGGCCAATTTGGAGTTGAATCAGCGTCACTGGGCCCTGTGTGGGTTGTGTTAGACCTCTGGACTTTTCAATTGTTGGAGCATTTAAACCTCCTTTTATTGAATTAACTATTACTCCTGCGATAGACATCAGAATTAAGAATCCAAACAGACCACCTCCACCAAAGCCAAAGATTGGAAGGATGAATGGGAAACCCATGCCTCCTCCTCTGTAACTGCCATAACCTCCTCTGTAGCCGCCGTACCCCCCTCCTCCATAGCTGCCACTGCCGCCTCTAGGTACTGAAGGTGCGCGAAAGCTCCCCCCTCCTATGCGGCCACCACTGGCTGCATAGGAGGGGGATGGCTGGCCCAGAAGTGAAACCACCACGAAGAATGTGAAGGCTAGTCTTGCTAGACAGCGCCTAATAGTTGTTGCTTGAGGAGGAAAAAATTTGGCCAATGATGGATTGGCGATTGGATCGACTTTAGGAACCTCCGCCGACAATCGTCACAATCTCAAGAGTATCCCCATCTTCTACATTTTGTTGTTCCCATTTATCGGGAGGTAGGATTGCACCATTGAACTCAACAACTATGAGGCGAGGATGATGCCCGAGTTGTTCAATTAATTTAGATAGGGTGAGAGGATTTTTAGATGGTTCGATCGCTTTTTCCTCGCCGTTTATTGTGAGTCTCATGATATTTTTTGGATTAGCTCAAGACTCATTGAAGTTGGATTGGTTGAATTCATGATCGCCCCCGCTATTGCGATTTTCTTTGCCCCAGCGTTGAGGACTTTATCTATATTTGAGCAATTAATACCTCCAATGGCAAACCATGGGAGCTGTGTAGCCTGAGATGCCTCTTTTACATAGCTGATTCCTGAAGGCCTGAGCCTTGGTTTTGTTTGTGTGGAAAAAACTGGTCCCACCCCAAGGTAATCACACCCTTCTTGCTCAGCTTCCTGAAGTTCTTTTATGCAATGTGTGCTTCGCCCTATTAATTTCTCTTTGCCGAGGAGCCGCCGAGCTATGTCTGTTGGAATATCATTTTGTCCGAGATGTACACCATCAGCATCTACAGCCAAGGCAAGATCTAAGCGATCATTGACGATGAATAGCGCTTTATGTTTTTTGCATAAACAAGCTAACTCTCTAGCTTGAATTACTCTCTCTCGATCAGTGTCCTCCTTGGAGCGGTATTGCACCATGTCTACGCCTTGTTCAAGTGCAGAAGCAACTCTTTTAGACAGATCGGGTTGAGGAGTCGTGATTAGACAAAGTTTTGAATGCTCAAGTTTCTTGCGAAGCTTTGATGTAATAGTCGCTTTTAATATCTTTAATTCAAGTTCATAAAGGCCATATCGAATTTTGCTGGCATTGTTCGCTAAATCAGGGTCTGTTATTCGACTAAATTCTTCTAAAACTCTCAATGCTTCTTGTACACGGGAGCAGTTTGCGGCGACCACCTCTTCTGGAGAATGTCTATTCTTTTGTGCAGGATGTGTTAGTCCAATTCCTTTGTCTTGACTTGTAGCTCTAGCGTTCTTATAGATTTCATGATGATGATTGCCGAGTTGCTGCCTCCAATCTTTGAGAGTTACAACAAGGTTTTTTTGCTGAAGTCCAAATCTGCACCAGTCTTCAACAACGCGCAGTCCCTCACGAGCTCTATCGAGGTTTGCATCTATCAGCCGAGCAACACATGAATTTGTGCTTGGGACTATAGACATCCATTTCGTGTCAGTCTTGGCAGGATCGCATGGTCTTGGGTTTATGGAGAAAGGTAGTTCTGATAGCACCATGAATGTGCTGATTTGGGGTGTTGTTCTCTTGGGAGCTATAGCTGTATTTATCATTTGGGGACTGGATAATGCTTATCCAGTCCCCAAATGATTTTCAATAGACTCCAAAATGGTTTTGGCTAATTTGGCATCTCGCCCAATTTGAGCACTAAGTTCAACAAGATTTGTAAATTGTTTTTGACTTCTAAGTTTTTGAACAGGTTCAACTATTAATTCTTGTCCAGTTAAGTCAAGGTCTTTGTCAAGGAGATGGACTTCTACTGCAGATGGAGCGGTTGGATCGACCGTAGGTTGAGGGCCTAAGTTCATTACCGCTGAAAAGGCATTGTCTTTATTGGGTTTCCAGGCCCAAGCCGCATAAACCCCTTGACCTGGAAGGAATTTGCGTCCATCAACTTGCAAATTTGCAGTAGGCCACCCTATTCCACGTCCTATACCTCGCCCTGAGACAACACTTCCACGAAAGCGATATGCGCGACCCATAAGTTTTTGGGCTGTTTTGAGTTCTCCTTTATTAAGAGCTGAACGTATGCGGCTACTGCTCATTCGACCTTCGTTGTCTTCCAGTATTGGCACAACCGAAACCTTTATCCCTGCAGTTGCGCCTATTTTTTCCAAGGTAAATACATCTCCTTCACGATTTTTCCCAAACCGGAAATTTGCTCCAACTGCAATGTGTTTGGCTTGAAGTGTTTCTAAAAGTATTTGATTAACAAATTTGTCTGGCGTTAGGGCGGCTAGAGATTTATCAAAAGGAATTAAAACAAGTTGCTCTACACCCAGTGGTTCTAAGAGGGAAGTTTTCTCTGAAGGTAGGTCTAATCGGAGTCGTGCTTCACCATACAGAACTTCTCGCGGATGTGGCCAGAAACTAACGACAGTAGGAATTCCAGGTGTATTTCTAGTGATTCTTTCAATTACCCGTCGATGGCCAGCATGAAGACCATCAAAGCTTCCCAGCGCTAGGGCTGTGGGAAGGAGTGCCTGCTTAGGAGAGCAGAGTGGGATCAAGAGTTACGTGCAAATTGTGCGTTTAGATGGCAAGTTTGAATCAGCCTCGCACTTGTAAGGATGGCAGACAAACTTGACTTCCAGCTTCTTTCATTAGGTATGCGACGCATCGGTTGGATTCGGTTTTGGATTCAGACAGTTCTTGGGGTTGTAGTTGTAGGAGTTTTACTCTTTAACAACGTTGGTAGCAGTCTTGCACGTAACTCAGAGCGGGCTTTGGGTCTAGGGCCAGGTTTGTCGCTGACAACATTGGCGTTTTTTTTCTTGCTGTATGGGCTTTGGCAGGGTTGGTTGATAGTTCGTACTGGTAGAGCTCTTGATAGTGCTGCTCGACCAAGTAGAGGAGAAACCAGTCGTTTGTTGAAGCGTGGACTAATTGCCGATCTTTTGGGATTGATTTTTGCTTCTGTGGGCTATCAAACTTTAGCCGGGGCACTTTTTGTGCAGGCTTCCATGCAAGCTCCTGGGATCTCAATAGGTGCAGGTATGAGGGCAATGGAAAATTATCCCATCACATCTTTGGAGATGCTTTCTGTGTTGAGCAATACGCAGGTCTTATTTGCACATGTCATTGGTGTGCTGTTTTCTCTTTGGTTGCTTCAACGTATCTATCGCACTAATTGATTTTTAATTTCTATATGTGGTAGATCTGAAAGTTCTCCTCTCCAAAAAAGATCTGGTTGAATTGGAGTTAGGGACGGGGCAGCCCTATTTATTTGAGCTACATCACTAGGCCATTCGCTTGGACCATCTCCTGCTGATTTAAAATCTTTTACTGCTTCTCCAGCTAACCAATAATAAGTATTGCCTCGAGGATCTTTTCGGCGCATGAATTGTTCTTCGTAATGTCTAATAGATAACCTTGTCCAACGAAGAGGGCCCATTTCCTCTAATGCAATTGGCGGGATGTTTAGATTTAGAAGGAGACTTTGAGGCCATTTCTTTTCAAGGACATTTTCTACAATGTCCATTGTTAGATTTGCTGCAACTTGGAAATTATTCCATTGAAATGAAGTTACGCTAACTGCCATTGAGGGTATTCCTTCTAGTGTTCCTTCTAGTGCTGCAGCAACTGTCCCAGAGCAAAAAATATCAGTACCTAAATTTGCACCATGATTAATTCCAGAGAGTACTAGATCTGGTTTGTCACTGAGCAGTTCATATAGTGCAAGCTTTATGCAGTCTGCAGGGGTTCCACTACAACCCCAGGCGGTTACATTCTTCTCGAATAATTCATCTGCTCTTTCTGCTCGGATTGGAGCTTGGAGAGTGAGGCCATGACCAGTCGCAGAACGCTCTTGGTCAGGACAGACAACAGTCACCTTATGGCCTCTTTGAGAGGCTGCAGAAGCGAGGACTCTAATCCCTTCAGCAAAAACTCCATCGTCATTGCTAATAAGAATGCTAAGAGGGTGCATTGCGAACATCGCATTAATGAGAACCTAGTCCTGATAGGTGCCTAAAGTCTTAAGTCAATACCTTCTTGCCGTGAGCTCCACTGTCTCCTTGCAACAACTCAAAGTTGAGCTTGAGCTTCTGGAGGAAGAAGCGGAACAAGATATAGCGAAAGCAGTTGATGAGGACTCTCTTGAAAAATTGAGGGTAAATCTTCTTGGTAAGAAAGGCCGTCTTTCAACGGTTCTTGGAGCGATGGGTCAGCTTCCAAGCTCTGATCGTCCTTTGGTGGGTCAGAGGGCCAATGTGCTTAAGAATCAATTGCAAGGATTAATTTCGCAGCGGTTACAGCTTTTGAAACAGAAAGCTTTAGCTGATTTGGTGGCTAAAGAAACTATTGACGTGACCGTGCCTTCAATTGGTACTCCTGTAGGTAAGCGTCATCCTTTAATTCAAACTAGTGAGGAGATTGTTGATTTATTTTGTGGGTTGGGATATGGAGTAGCAGAAGGCCCAGAGGTGGAAAACGATCATTACAATTTCACGGCTTTAAATATTCCTGAGAATCATCCAGCTCGGGATATGCAAGACACTTTTTATCTTGGGGAAAATCTTCTTTTAAGAACCCATACTTCACCAGTTCAGATTCGGTATTTAGAGCACAACCCTCCCCCTGTCAGGGTTGTGGCACCTGGAAGGGTTTATCGTCGTGACACAGTTGATTCAACTCATTCTCCAGTTTTCCATCAGGTTGAGGTGCTGGCTATAGATGAAGGTTTGGACTTCAGTCATCTTCGGGGCACCGTTATGGCTTTTTTGAAGGCTTTTTTTGGAGATCTACCAGTACGTTTTCGTGCGAGCTATTTCCCTTTTACAGAGCCCTCTGCAGAGGTTGATGTTCAATGGCGAGGTAGATGGCTGGAAGTCATGGGATGCGGAATGGTTGATCCTGCGGTCTTGGAGGGGTTAGGTCTCGATCCAGATCGATGGAGTGGCTTTGCTGCTGGACTTGGAGTCGAACGTTTTTGTATGGTTCGCCATGGAATTGATGACATCCGAAGGCTTTATACAAGTGATCTACGCTTTTTGGATCAATTTTGATGAAAGTTTCTATGACTGCTTCATTTATGTCGGTGACGCCTGGTGAGTAAATAGTAAACCTTTCATTTAAAGTGATTATGTACTTTGTCAATTCGATCGGTGTCCCGGGTAGGACTGATCGTCAATGATGGCAAGGATCTTGCTGTAAAGACTGCTCTCACAATTCAGCAGAGCCTTCACAAGGCTGGTCATGAGGTGGTTCGTGTTAGCAGCTCAGGTGGCATGGTGGGCTTTGCTAACCCTGACCAGAACATGCGCATGTTGGGGTACAACGCATGTGTTCCAGAAGGGTTTGATTCTTCGATTGCTTTTGCGATTGTTCTTGGGGGTGATGGCACTGTGCTGTCTGCAGCTCGTCAGACTGCGCCAGTACAAATACCAATTCTTACGATCAATACAGGCCACATGGGCTTTTTAGCAGAAGCTTATTTGGCAGATTTAGATAGGGCTCTTGATCAGGTTCTATCAATGCAGTGGATGCTTGAAGAGCGCACTAGCCTTGTGGTGAGCGTTATGCGTGGTGAACAACGTCGATGGGAGGCTTTGTGTCTGAATGAGATGGCTTTGCATCGTGAGCCTCTAACTAGCATGTGCCATTTTGAGGTCTCAATAGGACGTCATGCTCCAGTAGATATCTCCGCGGATGGAGTAATTCTTTCGACTCCAACTGGATCCACAGCCTACTCTTTGAGTGCAGGTGGGCCAGTAATAAGTCCAGATTGTCCGGTATTGCAATTAACACCTATTGCCCCACATTCTCTTGCCTCTAGAGCGCTTGTTTTTAGTGATGAGGAGCCTGTGACTGTTTTCCCTGCTACCCCTGAAAGATTGATGATGGTCGTTGATGGAAGTGCGGGTTGTTATGTCTGGCCTGAGGACAGAGTTTTGATACGTCGTAGTGATCATCCCGTGAAATTTGTTCGACTTTCAGATCATGAATTTTTTCAGGTTCTTCGAAATAAGTTGGGTTGGGGGCTCCCTCATGTCGCGAAACCGGACCGCCAATAAAGATAGTTCCTCAGACCCTTTCTTGGGGACTAAATTTCTCACCTTGTTCTTAGGTTGCGGATTCTTTGTCTGTAATACCTTTTTGCCTGGGAATGTCTATTCGTCTGATGTGCGGTCTCCTCAATACTTACCTTTAGAGGCTAGATGGTGTTTGCCAATTGGAGAATGCTTATTGCTTGAAATTGCAGACACTATTGAAGAGAAAAGAATTGGGTTGATGGAGCGTTCTTTAATTCATTCAGGAACTGGAATGTGGTTTCAATTCTCTCCTGCAGAAATTGTTCGATTTTGGATGCATAAAACATATATCCCTCTTGATATAGTTTTCCTTTCAGAGGGTTTGATTGTTGCTATAGAAAAAAGTCTAAAGCCTTGCTTTTTATCTCCTTGTAAAAGTTATGGCCCAAATAAATTGGTGGATAGTGTAATTGAATTGGAAGCAGGAGCAGTTGAAAGACTGGGAATTAAAGTTGGCGACTTTGTTAATATTGAATATATATCAGGCACATCTAAAGATATTAAATAAATCTATTGCAAATGTTATTCTTTAGAGAACTTTTCCTTTTAGGATGAATACCGGGTTTGTAGGGGAAAGCCTTGTTCCACTTGCAAGAGGGACGCCTCGCCATGATTGATGTTGACTAATAGTTAACTCGCAACTTGAGTCTTTTAAAGTTCTAGTTAGTTCTGACATGGCTTCTAACGTAACAAAAGGAATTAGTACTATTCCTCCTTTAGGAAGTAGTTTTAAAACTACTTCTAAAAGTTTTTCTCGGTGAATACCTCCACCTCCCAGAACTACTCTTTGGGGATTACACAGATCTTCTGGTATCTCTCTATTAGTGATCACTTTGAGAGCTTCGGATTCGATAACTGCAGCAGGTTGGACAAATAAGCGTTTTGCATTGGCTTGAATTAATGAACTAGCACCTATACGTTTTTCAATAGCAAGTAGTTTTAGTTTGGGTCTTAATCGAAGTGCTTCTAGCCCTATACTTCCAACTCCTGCGCCAATATCCCAAAGCACTCCTTCTTTTGGTAACTCCAGGTCGGCTATTAATTGAACCCTGATTTCTCTTTTGGTCATAAGCCCAGGACTGTCATCGTGTTGCAAAAAAATGCCATCTTCTATCCCAAATAAGGGAAGGCTTTCTGGGGTTGGTGGTGATGGCTTTTCTTCTAGAAGAATCACAATGTGGAGTGGGTGAAGATCTGGGGCTAATTCATCCTTTGGCATTACACGTTGAATACGCTCTTGTGGATGTCCTAATTGCTCGCAGATCCAGAGTGCATAACTTTCTTCTAGGCCAGATGCATGTAAGTATTGCCTTACTTCCTTTGCTCCCTCATTGGTTGGATTAGTAAGTATGGCCAAGCTTTCAGGCCTTTCTTGTAAACGTTTTGCTAAAGGAGCAGCGTCACGACCATGGAGGCTAATCCAACTTGCATTTTGCCAAGGTATACCTAAACGAGCGAATGCTAGTTGCATAGAAGTTATGGAAGGGTGAAAAACGAGACGATTGCCAGGTAAAGATTCAACTAGACATCTGCCTATACCAAACCAAAGAGGGTCGCCACTAGCTAGCACTATGACTTGATCACCCTGTTTTTTTAACCAGTTAATTAACTCAGATGGGCTATCACTTGCGATGCACTCAGGAAGGGGTTTCTTAGTTGAATTGCTCCACCATTGAGGGATAATTTTTAAAATTCTTTTTGGGGCTGCGATTTTTTTCGTTGAGAGAATTAATTCCTGGAGGTACTTGGGGAGTTTTTCTGGACCTGATGCATCAGTGCCGATGACATGTATCAGATTTTCAACTTTATTGATTTGATTTGTTTTCTTTTGCATTTAGAAATTTCTTGGGAGCCTTTAATGGATCTTGACTTGAATAGTAATAATCTCTTGCTTGATAGAAGGGATTAGTGGAAAAGCCAAGCGATTGGACAACTCAGAATTTAGAAAGGCGTCGACGTCTTCATGAACTTCTGATTGCGTTAATACGACAGCAAGAAGAGATGGAGTTGGTTGATGTTGACACTCCAAGCTTTGATGGGAAAAGTAGTTTTTCCATCAAAGGCGAGGATCCAGCGCGCTGGCTGGAACGTAACAAGCGGATTTTTCAGAAGTATCAGTCTTTGGTACGGTCTGCAATAACTTTGGATGCGCTTCTTGATTCGGAGCATTGTGAACCTCAAAGAAGTACGTCGGATTAAAGGGTTAAAGAATGCCTTGTTTTGTTTTTTGTTGACGATTGCATTATTGCTGCAGGCTCCATCAATAACTAATGCTTCACTTCTCTTTACTGAAACTGATAATGGCAGGTTGTTTACTAAAAGCCTGGAAAGCCTCCGGGATGTGGATTATCAAACTTGGCAGGTAGTGGCTTATCCGAATGAACTGGATGAAGGTAAGTTGGTTTTGCGAATAGTTGGTTATCCAGGCACTTTGCGGATGGATCACCCCAATTCACTTGTGGTGCATGCTGGACGTAAGGATTGGCTTTTGCAAGATATAACTTTATCTAATTCAAAACTAGTAAATGATTCACGGGAAGCGGCAGCAGAATTTGATTTATCTCCTTTGGTTAATGATTTGAGAAATAATCGTCCTTTGCGTTTGATGTTGCCAGAAGTCTTTAATGATTTACCAGTACCGCCATATGTCGTTAGTGAATGGCGTTCCTTGCTGCCCGAGAAATTAGTAGATGGCCAAACTTGAAGATACTTCTTCTCCTTGGGCGCCTTGGATGCGCCGAGCTCTTCAGCTGGCGGCACTTGCAGAGGGATGTACTAGTCCTAATCCATTAGTAGGCGCTGTTGTTCTTGATCCAAACGGGAAATTGATTGGAGAAGGGTTTCATGTTCGAGCTGGGATGCCTCATGCGGAGATTGATGCTTTGGCTCAGGCTGGCGTAAAGGCAAAAGGAGGTACTTTGGTTGTAACGCTTGAGCCTTGTTGTCATCAAGGAAGAACTCCTCCTTGTACAGAGGCGATTTTGGATTCTGGGATATTGAGAGTTGTGGTTGCATTACAAGATCCAGATCCACGTGTTGCAGGGAAGGGAATCTCACGACTACGTGAGGCAGGCCTTGAAGTTATTACAGAATTACTTGAGCAAGAAGCAGCTAATCAGAACCGGGAATTTATTTTTAGAGTTAGGAATGGAAGACCTTGGGGCATCCTTAAGTGGGCTATGAGTTCGGATGGGCGAATAGGACTTCCCAATGGTGAGAGTCAATGGATCAGTGGAACAAAAGCACGTGAATGGGTTCATTGTCTTCGGGCGAAATGTGACGCTGTGATTATTGGTGGTGGAACTCTTCGATCTGACGACCCTTTGTTAACAAGTAGAGGTTTGTCTGATCCGGAGCCTCTTCGTGTAGTGCTTACTCGAAGCCTTGATTTGCCTGCTGAAGCCCAGCTTTGGAATACAGCCAAAGCTAAAACTGTTATTGCTCATGGGCCTAATTCTGTCCAAGAGTGTTTAAAAAAATTGCCAGAGGGATTAGATCGGATGTCTCTGAATGAGGCTGACCCTCTTGTATTACTAAATGAATTAGCAGAAAGAGGCTGTAACCGTGTGCTTTGGGAGTGTGGCCCAACTTTGGCAACAACTGCGATTCAAAAGGGCTGTGTTCAGGAGTTGGCAATAGTGATGGCTCCCAAATTATTAGGAGGAATTACTTCGATGAGCCCCTTGTCTGATTTAGGGTTTACCTCAATGAATCAGGTATTGCTTTTAAAGTCTGGTTCAATGCATAGACTTGGTGGAGATTGGCTTTTGAACGTGCTTCTCCCAGAGATGAAATGTTGATTTTTGCCTTTTCGTTCGGTTCTTACGCCAGATGAATTAAACGCTTCAAGTCTGTCGCGCTTAATTTGTATTTCACTGAGTTTTTTTTCACTATGGCGATTCGTCAGGATGACAATCAGCCGAATCGTCGTTTCGGGATAATTAATTTTGTTTTGATTGGATTTGGATTGTTGCTCCTGATTAGCAGCATCTTGCCTAATCCAAGCTTGCAAGTTCCACGTGTCCCTTATTCGCTATTTATTGATCAGGTTACTGATGGGGAAGTAAAGAGGGCCTATATCACTCAAGATCAAATCCGCTATGAGCTGTCTTCCCCAGAAGAAGGTGCTCCTTCAGTTTTGGCTACCACACCAATTTTTGATATGGATTTGCCTCAGCGCCTGGAAAATAAGGGTGTTGAATTTGCTGCAGCTCCTCCTAAGAAGCCAAATATATTTACGACGATTCTTAGTTGGGTTGTTCCTCCTCTGATCTTCATACTTGTACTACAGTTCTTTGCTCGAAGGAGCATGGGAGGAGGTGGCGCTCAGGGAGCTCTGAGTTTTACAAAAAGCAAAGCAAAAGTATATGTCCCTGATGAAGAGTCACGTGTCACCTTTGATGATGTTGCTGGTGTCGATGAAGCAAAGGATGAATTAACTGAGATTGTTGACTTCCTCAAAACCCCAGAAAGATATACAGAGATTGGTGCTCGAATTCCAAAAGGTGTGCTTTTAGTAGGGCCTCCAGGAACTGGAAAGACCTTATTATCTAAAGCAGTGGCAGGGGAAGCAAGCGTTCCTTTCTTTATCATTTCAGGCTCAGAATTTGTGGAATTATTTGTAGGGGCAGGGGCTGCGCGAGTTCGGGATCTATTTGAACAAGCGAAAAAGAAGGCTCCATGCATCATTTTTATAGATGAACTTGACGCAATTGGGAAAAGCAGATCTGGTTCTATGGGTGTTGTAGGTGGCAATGATGAAAGAGAGCAGACCCTTAACCAGCTCTTAACGGAAATGGATGGATTTGCTTCTACAGACAAGCCAGTCATTGTCTTAGCCGCGACTAATCAGCCAGAAGTTCTTGATGCTGCGCTTTTGCGCCCAGGCCGTTTTGATAGACAAGTTTTAGTTGATAGACCAGATCTTTCTGGGCGCAAAACGATTCTTGAGATCTACGTCAAGAAAGTGAAGTTAGCCTCAGGAGTTGATTTGGATCTAATTGCACAAGCAACTAGTGGTTTTGCAGGTGCTGATTTGGCGAACATGGTTAATGAGGCAGCTTTACTAGCGGCCAGAGCCAAGAGAAACCAGGTTGAACAAAAAGACCTTAATGAGGCTATTGAAAGAGTTGTTGCTGGTCTTGAAAAGAAGAGTCGAGTCCTTCAAGAAGATGAGAAGAAAGTTGTTGCTTATCACGAAGTTGGTCATGCAATAGTTGGCCACTTAATGCCTGGAGGAAGCAAGGTGGCCAAAATTTCTATAGTCCCAAGGGGAATGAGTGCTCTTGGATATACATTGCAGTTACCCACTGAAGAAAGATTCTTGAATTCCAAAGAGGATCTACAAGGGCAAATAGCAACTTTGCTTGGAGGTAGATCTGCTGAAGAGATTGTATTTGGCAAGATAACTACTGGAGCTTCAAATGATTTGCAGAGAGCGACTGATTTGGCTGAACAGATGGTGGGCACATATGGAATGAGCGAAATTTTGGGACCTCTTGCTTATGACAAACAAGGTGGAGGTTCTTTCTTGGGAGGTAACAACAATCCAAGGAGGGCTGTAAGTGATGCAACTGCTCAGGCAATAGATAAGGAAGTAAGAAGTCTTGTTGATCTGGCCCATGAAAATGCATTGAAGATTCTTCGACACAATCTCCCTTTGTTGGAAAATATCTCTCAGGAGATTCTTCAAAAAGAAGTAATTGAAGGTGATCAGCTCAAGGAGATGCTTGCACAAAGCACTATGCCTAAAGAAATCATTTCGGCATTAAACACTTGACTAAATAGTCTTTTTCTTCCATAACAACTTTTTAAAGCTTCCTCCATGGCCGAAATTTCCCATGGTGTCGCTGCCGTTCTTTCTTCTCTCAAAGGCGGGGACTTCCTTTCTTCATCTGATTTCAAGTCAGAACAAATAGTTGCTTTACTTGATTTGGCAGCTCAGCTTAAAAAAGGTGATCGCCGAATCGATCTTGGTAATCGTGTTTTGGGTTTGATTTTTACCAAGGCTTCGACCAGAACTCGAGTGAGTTTCCAAGTGGCAATGGCTAGACTTGGAGGACAAACAGTTGATTTAAACCCAAAGGTTACTCAGCTTGGCCGAGGTGAGCCTTTAGAGGATACGGCCAGAGTTTTAAGTCGCTTTTGCGATGCTTTGGCTATCAGAACTTATAGCCAGGAGGAATTGGAAGACTATTCAAAGTGGTCTTCTATTCCTGTAATTAATGCACTCACAGATTTAGAACATCCTTGCCAAGCTCTTGCAGATTTTTTTACGATGCACGAAGCCTTTGGCAGTCTTGAGGGACAGACTCTCGCTTATGTAGGTGATGGTAATAATGTTGCACATTCATTGATGCTTTGTGGAGCTCTTTTAGGGGTAAATGTGCGTATCGGTTGTCCAAAAGGTTTTGAGCCTCTTCCCAATATTGTTGAAAAAGCAAAGGAAATTGCGTTGGATGGAACTCAGATTCTGTTAACCAATGATCCATTGGAGTCGGTTAGCGGAGCAAATGCTGTTTATACAGATGTATGGGCTTCAATGGGCAAGGAAGAAGAGCAGGGAATAAGGGAAAAAGCATTCGAAGATTTTTGCCTCAATATGAAGCTACTTTCAGCGGCTCGCCCTGATGCAATAGTGCTTCATTGTTTACCGGCTCATCGCGGAGAGGAAATTACTGCTGAGATTATAGAAAGTGACTTTAGTAGGGTTTTTGATCAAGCAGAAAATCGCCTCCATGTTCAACAAGCCCTTTTAGCAGCTTTGTTAGGCGGCCTTTAAACTTGCAATAAGTCTTGCAAGTAGGTACAAATGTATTGTTAGCAAGAATCAGGCTCGTGGAGACGTCAACTCATAGCGTTCTTACATCTGCACAGCAAGAGCTGTATGACTGGTTAGCGGATTACATAGTTACTCATCACCACAGCCCTTCTATTAGGCAAATGATGCAAGCAATGGGGCTAAGGTCTCCTGCTCCTATTCAAAGCAGGCTTAGGCACTTGCAAGAAAAAGGTTGGATTACTTGGCAAGAAGGTCAAGCTAGGACGTTGCAACTTTTAGGCGGTTTGGTCTCAGGCATACCTGTACTTGGAGCAGTTGCAGCAGGTGGATTGATCGAGACTTTTGATGATGTTCAGGAAAGGCTGGACTTCAATTCCTTTTTTGAAAGGAGAGATTTATTTGCTTTAACGGTGAATGGGGATTCTATGGTTGATGCTCATATTGCAGATGGAGATGTAGTTCTAATGGAGCCAGTTCTAGAGCCATTGAGGCTGAAGAATGGAACTGTAGTTAGTGCAATGGTTCCAGGCAGTGGAACAACTCTAAAATATTTTCATCGAAATGGAGCCTTGATAAGGCTCGAGGCTGCTAATGCTTTGTATGAACCCATTGAACTTGAGGCAGAGCAAGTTCAAATTCAAGGAAAACTTTTAGCTGTTTGGCGCCAAGCTTAAGCTTGTTTGGCCGGAAAAAGAATTAACTCAAAAGATCAATTTTTCTTGATTAGTTCTTTCTATATAGTAATATTTACCAAATTATGAAGAGAACTTTTTCGGGGGATGAATTCTAATCAAAAGTTTTCTTTAAATGATGGAGTAGTTGATCCAATCTTAGAAGATGAAATTGACCTTAAAAAACTCTTTGATTCTTTATATAGAAATAAAAGATTAATAGCAATATTTAGTTTATTTGGTGTTTTGCTTAGTGGTCTAATTGCATTTAGAACAAAAAAAGTTTGGCAGGGAGAATTTCAAATTGTACTTGAAAGTGGAAAAGGAAAAGCAGCCCTATCAATTAATCCAAAGATTGCAAATTGGGCAGGCTTAAGCCCTAATAATGATGCATTGGAAACTGAAGTTGGAATCCTCAAAAGCCCTTCGGTATTAATGAATATCTTTCAATTTGTAAAAGCTCAAAAATCGTTGAAAAATGAACCAATTGAAGAATTAAGGTTTAGGGAATGGGAAAATAAAAATTTAGATATTCAACTTGAACAAGGAACTTCAATATTGAACCTTGCTTATAGAGATACTGATAAGGACCTTGTCCTGCCAGTTTTAAATAGAATCTCTACTACTTATCAAGATTATTCAGGCAGGAAGAGGATGAGAAGCATTGAGTTGGGTGAAGAATATTTCAAAGAGCAAATTGCAATATTTAAGAGTAGGAGCATTGAATCAGCAAAAGTAGCACAACAATTTGCAATCGATCAAGATTTAACTGTCCTCCAAGGTGAAGCAGAAATTGATAAAGAAATATCAAACTTTATAAATATCGAAGGTATTAGAGTAAAAGCAGCAAATCAAATTAGATTTATCGATCAACAGCTTGAACAGATTCAGGACTTGAAAGGCCCATCTGATCAAATAATGTATGCAGCTTCAACAATACCTGCCATTACAGAACTTTCAGATCGGTTAAAGGCAATTGATTCTCGTTTGGCAAAGTTACGAGTAATTTATAAAGAAAAGGATACAAGTATTCAAAACTTACTGAAAGAAAGAATCTTTCTTATTGACTTGCTCAAGAGACAAGTTAAAGGGTTCCTGCTTGCGAAAAAGGCAGATGCCCAAGCACGCTTGAAGGCCGCAGAACGACCAGAAGGAGTATTGATTAAATATAGGCAGCTTATAAGTGTTGAGGCTAAAGATAAATCGACTCTTAATACCCTAGAGAATCAATATAGGGCTCTTTTGCTTGAGAAGGCTCGCAGTGAAGATCCTTGGGAACTAATAACAAAACCAACATTGCTTCCTAATCCAGTCGCGCCAAGTAATAAAAGAATATTAGCGTTTGGTTTCTTAGGTGGGATTTTTGCAGGGAGTGGTGTGGCACTGATCAATGACAGAAGAAAAGATATTATTTATTCAATGACTCAAATGGAGTCATTAGTCAGATGGCCTTTGCTTTCTGTGCTGCCGGTTGGTAAAAAGCAATTTTGGGTAGAGTCCTTGGAATTAGTAGTGGCCTCTTGTCCATTCTCAAATGCTGAGGGAAGCATTGCTTTGATTTCAGTTGGGGAGATTGCTGATTCAGTACTTACACAACTTGATGAATCCTTAAGGCAATCTTCACTGGTTCGTCAATATAAAATTACTAAGGACTTGAGAGAAGCGACGAAGTGTTCCAATTTGGTTGTCGTTACTGCATTGGGAATTACCAGGAATCAAGAACTTATTGAGACTAGAAAAAAGCTTTTATTGCAAAAAACGCCAGTTTTAGGACTGCTAGTTCTAAGTGATATTATTTTGAATACATAAAACGATAAATAAACATAAATTAATTCCAACTACTACAGAAACATCTATTTTTAATTATTCAGACTCACATGAACATCCAAAAAATCAAAATCTTAGGACTTCAGTTCTTATTGCTTAATCAAATGCTTTTGGTTGATTTATATAAACCCAAGCAAATTTCGGCAGCTGAGAACACTAATCAGCCATCATCAGACTACATAAAACAGATACCTGATAGCAGTTATTATATCTTAGGGCCAGGAGATGTTCTCAGTTTAAAGGTGGCCGAAGAGGCAACTAATCTAAATAAAATATTCAATATCAACGGTGAAGGGATTGCTAATCTTCAACGATTGAACAGGATTTATGCTTCTGGTTTGACGATAGGTGAATTAACTGAGATCTTAAATAAGGAATATTCAGCCTATGTCAATGAACCTGATGTGCAGCTATTAATGGTTCGATATAGACCAGTCAAAGTTTATATTGATGGTGAAGTTGAAGAACCTGGCTTGTATGTATTAAAAGGAGAATCTAGTCCATTCGAACTTCTAGAAGAAGAAGAAGAAGAAGATGCTGATGATGATAAATGGAGGCAATTTTCAGACATTATTAGTGTAAAAACAAAGGGACTATCCACTTTAGATAGAAGTGTATTTTTCCCTACCCTTATTGATGCAATTAGAAAAAGTGGTGGAATTACAATGTATTCAGACTTGACAAATATAAAAGTAACTAGGATTAACAGTATTTCAGAGGGCAGTGGAAGAATAGGAACCAAGGTTAATCTTATAGAGACTCTTGATTTAAAAGATAATTCACAAAACTTACGCCTTTTGGATGGCGATACAATTTTTGTTTCTAAGAGCAATAAACCAATACTATCGCAGATTTCTAAAGCCATTAAATCTAATCTAAATCCAAAGTTTATTGATGTATATTTAGGTGGAAGAGTTGAAAAACCAGGAGTTGTAACTGTTAGTAAAGTCGCTTCTTTAACAGAAGCTATAGAAATAGGTGGAGGAGCAAAGGTGTTGAAAGGACCAGTGACTTTTCTGAGATATAACAGTGATGGAAAAATTGATCGCAGGAAATTTGGATTAAGAGCTTCAGCTCCGCGAGGCTCATATAAGAATCCTTTCCTAAGAGACGGTGATGTGATTTATATAGGTAAGAGTCTACTTAATGTAACCACCGAGGTGGTTACAGAGATAACTGCTCCTTTGCAAGGTTTAGTTAGTGCATATGGCTTCTATAAAATTCTAACAGATGAATAGTGTACACTTTGGGCTCAAAAGATATAAGTAATTTTAAAGCTTTGATTTCATTGATTAATGATATTGAGATCTTTGAAAGACCTTGATACCATAATGCCTTGATCTTATTAATTGTAAAAGAAGGTAAAAATTTCTATAGCTATCTTCTGGGCCTAACCCCTTGAACAGATTTTGAACCAATGACTTTTATTATTAATAAGATGTACTCTTGATCATATTTATAGCAACGGGATGGAACCCCTATCAAGCTATTCTAAAAAACAAAAGAGGTAGAACAATAAAGATACATTTATCTCAGAAATCAATTCCAAAAGCTCACCTATACTCAAAAAAAAAGGGGGGGTATCAGTTAAGAACAAATTGACTTCTTATTTAGTAGGAGGATGTAAAGAAACTCATTTTGTCTCTATTACCCCTTCCTTTGCTTATCAAGATGCTAAAAACAGTGCTGACTTATAAGCTCGAGAAAGGAAAGTTTGCCCCGTTGGGGACCAGAGGAGTTTTTCTTGACCTCTCCTTTCCCCAGCTAATTGCTTCAGATTTGAATTGTCATGAACTTTGGAATGCTTCCGTACTGCATTCTCTCTGGGTTTGGCTACCGCAGTGATAATCTTTCTTTGGTTACGACCTGACCAGTCGTAACGTGAGATACTGAACTTTGAGGATTTTTCTTTCCTAGGCCCACTAGGTTTTGTTAAGTCACATCAGTTATTCGGTGTTTCCTGCTTCATGGCTTCTTAGCTGCCACCCAACATTATTTTTGAGTTGGATGGATACGCATTTAATTGCCTCAGCTTTGCCGAGAAGCCATGCCTAGATGATTTAATTTAGCAAGACCCTTGGGGGGGGTCTAGGTAAATTAGGTTTTATAGGCTATTTAAAGGGATTATGGAGGATTACCAGACCTTCCAAATTTCTTGATAACAACTGTCAAAAACCCAAATGGGGCCATAGCTCAGCTGGTAGAGCACCTGCATGGCATGCAGGGGGTCAGCGGTTCGAGTCCGCTTGGCTCCATATTACTTATAAAAATCTTTTAAATTAATAATGCGTGCTTATAATATAAATACTTATTAATTAAATTATTTATTATAAAATAAAATATGAAGCAATTTGAGCAAGTATTTATTCCCCCCTCTGCTTCTCTAATAGAAGCAATATCAGTAATAGATAAAGGTGCTTTGCAAGTGGCATTGATTGTAGATAAGTCAAATGTGCTTCTAGGAGTACTTACTGATGGTGATATCCGAAAGGCATTGTTAGATAACAGACCTTTAACTGAACCAGTTGAAGAATATATGACTAAAGAATATAAGTTTGTCAGGGAAGATTCAAGTATCGGCGAGGCATTGGAAATAATGCGCAATTATTCATTGATGCAGATACCTGTTTTAGACAAGGATAACAAGGTAATAGAAATAAGACTTTTAAGTGAAGAACTTGGCTCTAGAAAATCAGATACACCTGTCGTAATAATGGCTGGTGGGAAGGGAAAAAGACTAATACCTTATACAAATGATTGCCCAAAGCCTATGCTAAAGATAGGAGAAAAACCTATTTTAGAAATAATAATGAGTCAATGTATTGATCAAGGTTTTCGTGAGTTTTATCTTTCAGTAAATTATCTCAAGGAGCAAATTATTGATTATTTTGGAGATGGATCTAAGTGGAATGTAAGTATTAAATATCTTGTTGAAGAGAGCCCTCTCGGTACTGCTGGCTCATTGTATTTAATTCAGCAAAGTATTAAAGAATCATTATTAATAATAAATGGTGATATATTAACTAACTTTGACTTGTCTAAATTGGTTAAATACCATAAGAAGAATCATTCTAAAATCACATTGTGCGCAAGGCAATACCAGGTAGAAATACCTTTTGGAGTCGTTGAGACTGATGGAATAGAAATTTTGAATATTGTTGAGAAACCCACTATATATAATTTGGTAAGTGCAGGTGTTTACGTAATTGAAGCTTCAATCTTAAAGTTGATACCAAGCAATCGATTTTTTGATATGCCTGATTTACTTCTCTTGGCAAAGAAATCTGGAGAGAAGGTGATTGTTTACCCCATTCATGAATATTGGCTAGATATAGGGAAGCCAGAATCATTAGAGAAAGCTTATTTGGAATGGAATAATGTGCCTTTAATTAAATGAATATTAATTTTGGGTTCTCTTTAAACTTAAGAGCTCACTTTAGTGTTAAAATATAAAGAATAGCATGTTAATAGCCCCTATAATGAAAGGTAAAATAGACAAAGCGAAGCTTGATAGATTTTCCCAGTCTTCTGTTCTTTACATCCCCTCTTTGTTCCCTAAAGATCTTTGTAACGAGACTTGTGCGTTTTTCTTGAAAAATGAGAGAAGCATTATCGATAGATTTAGAGAGGATAAAAAGGGGCTAACTCTTGATGCCTTAAATAGTGAAGAATACATTAAATATTTTGAATATCCAATTGCTCTAAATGCAGAGCTGTTTGGTAGGTATGTCAATTCAGATGTTTTTGAATTGTCTGAGCAGTTGCTTTCTGAAAAGGTCTACATAAAGAGTCTAGAGATTCATTCAAGATGTGCAAAAGGAACTCCGATTCCACCACATCAGGATAATGCTTACTATGGATTAGAAAGAGCAAAAGGAATCACATTTTATATTCCAATTAATAACCAGAAACCAACTTCAGGCGGTTTGCAATACTATAAAGTTAGAAATGACATTTCGCTATCACATATACCTTCAGATGAGAGTGGATTCTCTTTGACAATCCAAGATACTTCTGCTTTAGAGAATACAGAGATACTGGCATATAATTACCAGCCTGGTGATTGCACAATTCATCACTCAAATAGTGTGCATTTTGCTGAAATGGTTCCAGATAATACCCAGCGCGGATTGGTTGTACGACTTTCTTTATTTTCTATTGATGATCAGAAAAAATCTGGCCATAGTGAATGGTATCAATCTATGATCAGAAGGAATAGAGATCGAAATAATCATGTTTTTTCAAGTTTGTAATTTTTCCTATGCCTGGCTTTGAGGTTATTGATAATGCAGAGGCTCAGGCCGCTTCTGCGGTGTTTGAAGAGGGTGGTGTCTTGTTTGCGCATGGATTTGATAAGTTGCGTAAAAGATTTCATGTGCGGGAATTTGAAAATGATGTTTCCGAATATTTTTCCTCTGAATACTGTCAAGCAGTGTCTTCAGGCACCTCCGGAATTAAATGTGCACTAAAGGCTCTTGGTGTTGGATATAAAGATGAGGTGATTACACAGGCTTTCAATTTTATAGCAACAGTAGAGTCAATTATTGACTGTGGTGCCACTCCTATAATATGTAATGTAGATGAAAACTTACATCTTGATATTGAAGATTGCCTATCTAGAGTAACACCTAAAACCAAAGCAATATTAATAGTTCATATGTTAGGTATGGCTGGCCCTATAGGAGAGCTTAAACAATTAGCGAAGAAACTATCTATCCCAATTATAGAAGATACCTGTGAAGCTATTGGAGCAAGGCAAGGATCATCATTCCTTGGAACAATTGCAGATGTAGGAGTCTTCAGCTTTGACCATGGAAAAAATATAACTTGCGGAGAGGGAGGCATGATTTTAACTAATCAAAAGGATATTAGTCGCTATGTAAAGTCATACACTGACCATGGGCACGCTTTTGAGCCGAACAAGTCTCGAGGAGAAGATAATGCCTTAATGCCTGGTTTTAATTATCGAATGACTGAGTTACAAGGAGCAATTGGAAAGGCACAATTGAAGAAGTTAGACCATATTTTAGAAAAAAACATAGAAAGATATAGTGCATTGTATGAACAAATATCTTCTTGCTGCAAAGTTAGAGAAAGCCTCCAAGACAGCAAAGGATCTTATGATGCTTTGATCATTCGCTCTTTAGATGAAGCAACTAAGAGTAAAATTATCTCAATTCTTAAATCTCAGGAAATCGGGACTAAGAATATTCCTGATGCAATGAATTGGCATTGTAGCTATTACTGGAAACATGCTTTATCTGATCATGAAGTGAATCACTCCAAGCTAACTTACGAGCTGTTAAATAATTCTGTTGCAATTCCAATATGGCTTTCTAGATCCATTGATGAATATACTAAGCTAGGGCATACTATCAAGAGCCTCTTTAATTAGATTGATCATCTTGACTATGTATCATTGTATTTTTAATTGCTGATGTTACTAACTGATAGAAAATCTGATAAGTTAAATATATTAGCCGTTGTTCCAGCACGAGGCGGGTCAAAGGGTATTCCTGGTAAAAACTTAAGAAAAATAGGTGGCCTTCCGCTAGTTGACCATACGATTAAATTTGCGAAACAATTGTCTAATGTAGATGGAGTGATTTTAACTAGTGACTCCAGCTCTATATTGCAAAGAGGAGAGAAATATAATATTTTTACTGTTAATAGGCCTAAAGAGTTAGCTTCAGATGAATCTTTAGTGATAGAATCAATAAAGCATGCTGTTGCAATTTATGATCAAAGAAATCAAGTAACAACCGATTCTGTAATTCTCTTGCAACCTACTTATCCCTTTAGGTTAAGAGATGATGTTGAAAAGGCTATTAGTAAACATGTAGAAGGTGATTCTATTCCAGTAATTTCAATTAAGCCCATGAAAGAGAATCCATGTGAATGCATTGTACTTGACACAAAAGATAATTGGTCTTACCTCGTCAGCCCACCCCAAAATGCAAATAGACAGAATTATCCATCATGTTATTATTTTATAACAGGTAACTTTTATATTTCATCAATGCAAAGTTTGAACTCATATAATTCATTCATGACGCCAAATTCATCGTTTTTCAGAACTAAAGAACGCATTGCTATTGATATAGATTTGCCTGAAGACTTTATTCTTGCTGAAAATATTTTCTCATTAACCTCATCGTTAGGAGAACCTTCTCTATGAAATATATCTACCATTCTATTGGCTTAACTCTTTAGCTGTCGATTATGCTCACCAATAAGAAAGTTCTTGTTACTGGTGCTGATGGATTTATCGGCTCTCATTTAGTAGAGAAACTTCTATCTCATGGCTATGATGTACGTGCTTTCTGTCTTTATAATTCGAATGGTAGTTGGGGATGGCTAGATACAATACCATCTTCTATTACAGATAGCATTGAAATCATACTTGGAGATATTAGAGACTATGCATCTATAAAAAATGCCATGATTAATTGTGAACACGTATACCATCTTGCATCTCTAATAGCTATCCCATATAGCTATATTGCCCCATCCAGTTATATTGATACTAATATAACTGGAACCTTGAATGTTCTTCAGGCTGCAAGGGAACTTTCTACAGCTCGAGTTATACATACCTCAACTTCTGAGACTTATGGTACGGCTAAATTTGTTCCCATAACAGAAGATCATCCGCTTTCTGCACAATCACCTTATGCTGCGAGTAAGATAGGTGCTGATCAATTAGCAATTAGCTATTGGAAAAGCTTTGAAACTCCTGTATCAATTTTAAGGCCTTTTAATACTTATGGCCCTAGGCAAAGTTCCAGGGCTGTCATTCCGACCATTATTACTCAAATAGCTTCTGGGCAAAATAAGGTCAAGCTAGGTGCTCTTTCCCCTACAAGAGACTTTAACTATGTGACAGATACTTGTGCAGCATTTATGGCAGTCGCTAATAGTGAGAATACACTTGGACAAGTTATCAATTCAGCTAGTAGCTTTGAAATATCTATAGGCGAGACTGCTTCATTAATTTCTAAATGTATGGATAAAGATATAGAAATAATCTCAGACGAGGAAAGGATGCGGCCTATAGATTCAGAAGTTAATAGACTTTATGGAGACAATAGCCTTCTTAAGAGATTGACAAGCTGGGAGCCTGAATATGGAGGAATAGAAGGTTTTACAAGAGGTATTAATTCCACAATTGAATGGTTCTCAAAACCTTCTAATCTCAGTAAATATCGTGTTGGCAGTTATATGATATGAGTAGATCATCTTCTACTAAAGAGATTCTAGATGCTATCCAGAAAGTAGTTGGACCTGCAAAGGTAGATAACCCAATTTTTTTACACGAACCTGAATTTAAAGATACAGCTGCTTGGGAATATGTAAAAGAATGCATTGACTCTGGTTGGGTCAGTACAGCGGGAAAATATGTAAATCAATTTGAGGAGGAACTTTGTAAATATACAGGAGCAGATTATGCAATAGCGGTTACAAATGGAACTGTTGCTTTAAGATTAGCACTTAGCATAATTAATGTTAAACCAGATGAAGAAGTTATTATCCCACCTTTAACATTTGTAGCCACAGCAAATGCTGTTTGTCACCTTAATGCAATTCCTCACTTTGTAGATATTGAAAGTAACACATTTGGTCTTTGTCCGGAAGCACTTCAGGGCAGACTAGAAAAATTAGCATATAAAGAAAATGGACAGGTTTTTAATAGGGATACGGGCAGAAGAATTGCTGCAATTCTCCCAGTGCATCTGTTTGGTAATCCATCAAAGATTATTGAACTAAAAAGAATTGCATTTGAATGGGAGCTGCCTCTTGTCGAAGATGCCGCTGAGGCTCTTGGAAGTTGGAGCAAAGAATCAAATAAATATATACATTGTGGCCTATTTGGTGCAGTTGGAATTCTGAGTTTCAATGGTAATAAAATTATCACGACTGGAGGTGGAGGAGCTTTAATAACTAATGACAAAAACCTTGCTTTAAAAGCACGACATATTTCTACTACTGCAAAGATACCTCACCCCTGGATGTATCAACATGATCAGATTGGTTGGAATGACAGAATGCCAAATATAAATGCTGCTTTAGGTGTATCACAAATGCAAGACTTTGCTAGACGTTTAGAACGTAAGAACCATTTAGCGGATTCTTATTACAATCAATTTAGTATTTTAAAAGGAATCGAACTATTGCGAGCTAGAGATGATTGCATTTCAAACAAATGGTTAATGACTGCTCGTTTTACTGCTAATAATCAGGATCATGCAAAATCTCAATGTTTAGACCTTGTTCAAGAATCAAATGCAATAGGCATAAGATTAAGGCCTGCATGGAAACTTTTAACTAAACTTCCTATGTTCTTAGATAACCCTAAAGGACCATTGCCAAATGCAGAGTCAGAGTTTTCTCGTCTTGTGAATTTACCAAGCAGTCCGCAAATATGCAAATGAGCGATGATTCAATAGTAAAGAAAAATGCATCAAGACTTTCTGTTTGCGTCGTTACTGGAACACGGGCGGAATATAGCTTATTAAGGAATCTCATCCATAAACTTAATGAAGATTCATTCTTTGAGCTCTATTTACTGGTGACTGGTACACACTTAGTAAAAAGATTTGGTTATACGATCAACGAAATAATTTCAGATGGTATTCCAATTGCAAAGCAAATTGATATTGACTTGAACTCTGATAGACCCACTGACATCTCTAACTCAACTGCTAAGGGGCTTCAAGAGTTTGCTAAGGCATACGATGAAATCCATCCAGATTTGATTCTGTTATTAGGAGATAGGTATGAACTCATGTCATCAGTTCTACCTGCTTGTTTCGCAAGAATTCCGATTGCCCATATACATGGCGGTGAATTGACCGAAGGATTAATCGATGAGGCGATAAGACACTCAATCACAAAATTCTCTCACCTGCACTTTGTAGCAGCTGAGGAGTATCGTAGAAGAGTTATACAATTAGGTGAGGACCCTTCAAGAGTTTTCAATGTTGGTGGAATGGGCATAGATTCAATAAATTCAATTGATCTACTTTCAAAATCAGAAGTTGAGATGTCTTTAGGTTTAAAACTGCTTAGTAAATCTTTATTAATTACTTATCACCCTGTTACTCTTGATGATGAAGATTCGCTTCGCCCGATGAATGAGATGCTCGAAGCACTGAAAAGAGTTCAAGATACAACTTTGATATTTACAATGCCTAATGCAGACCCAGGCAATAATGTGATTTTTAAATTAATTACTAACTTTGTTCGTGAGAAACCAAATTCCTATGCCTTTACATCTCTTGGACAGAAAAGATACCTGAGTCTTTTGCAATATATTGATGGCGTTGTTGGCAACTCATCAAGTGGTCTTTTGGAAGTGCCTTTTTTTAAGAAAGCTACTATAAATATAGGAGACAGACAAAAAGGAAGGTTGCAGGCCCATAGCGTAATTAATTGCAAGCCTGACTTTGATTCAATCGCACAAGCCTTAAATAAAATTTACTCTCCCACTTTCTGTATGAGACTATCAGAAGTCGAGAGCCCTTATGGCGATCAAGGAGCATCTTCAAAAATAATAAGGATCTTAAAAAGTATAAATTTTAGGAGCCTTATTAAGAAATCCTTTTTTGACATGTAGATTGATGAGAATATTATTTTTTGGTTCAGTTGAATTCTCTAAACATGCGCTATCGCTATTGATTTCTGAAGGGCATGAAATTATTGGTGTTTGTACATTAGAAAGTTCAGAATTTAATTCTGATTTTTATGACTTGAGTATAATCTCAAAGAAGAATAATATTCCATTTTTATATGTTAACCATAATAATGAACAGAAAACAATTTTATGGATACATTCTTTGAAACCAGATGTTATATATTGTTTTGGTTGGTCTAGACTTTTGTCTGATAAGATCCTTAAAATTGCTCCATTAGGTGTAGTTGGCTATCACCCTGCTTATCTACCTAAAAATAGAGGAAGGCACCCTATAATTTGGGCATTATCTTTAGGTTTAGAGATAACCGCATCAACATTTTTCATTATGGAAAGTAAGGCTGATAGTGGCGATATCATTTCTCAAGTTGAGGTTCCAATAACTCATGAAGATGACGCTAATTCACTATATAATAAATTGATTGTGATTGCTTTAGATCAAATAAGATCTTTCACTCCACTCCTAGCATCTAATAAGATTTTTGCTAAGAAACAAAATCACAAACTTGCAAATATATGGAGAAAAAGGACGCCTAAGGATGGAATAATTGATTGGAGAATGAGCTCTAAAAATATTCGTAATTTAATCAGAGCATTGACTAAACCCTATTGTGGAGCTTCATTTATTTACAAGTGTAAGGAATACAAGGTGTGGGAGTCAGAATTAACTAGCTGTGACCAAGATAATATCGAGCCTGGGAAAATTTTAAGAATCTATGAAAATAATACCTTAATTGTTAAGTGTGGGGAGGGGGCAATCAAACTTACAAAAATGGATGCATTCAACCGCTTAGAAATAGGAGAATACTTATGAGGACTTTAGTTGTTTCTCCACATCCAGATGATGAGGTCTTAGGAGTAGGTGGAACATTATTAAAACGAAAGTCTCAAGATCAAACTTTAGCCTGGTTAATATTTACTAAGCCAAGTCCAGTTGTTCAGTGGTCTGAATCTCAAGTAAAGAAACGAGAAGAAGAATTACTCTTGCTAGAAGAATTTATAGGGTTTGATCAAACATTTAAGTTGAACTATTTAGCAGGCTTGTTAGAAGAAGTAACTTTCGGGAAATTGGTTAAGTCAGCTTCAGAAGTTCTTTCCACATTTAAACCTGATGAGGTATTTATTCCACACTTAGGAGATGTACATTCTGATCATGATATTGTTCATAGATGCTTAGTAAGTGCTACAAAATCTTTTAGGCAGCCCAATATTAAGAGAATAATTGCTTATGAAACTCTCTCTGAAACTGAGTACGGATTAGATAGATCAAGAACCTTTTCTCCAAACTTGTACATTGATATAAGCAATTTCATAGATCAAAAAGTAGAAGCAATGCAGATTTATCAATCTGAGTTAGGAGAATTTCCTTTTCCAAGAAGTAGTCAAGCTATTTATGCCCTGGCTTCTTATAGAGGAGCAAGTTCAGGGTTTAAGGCTGCCGAAGCATTTGAGATATTAAGATTTAGGGAATAGTAAAAGATAGTCAGTAACCAAAAAAAAGAAATTAAATTGACACATTAAGATCTTTATAGGATAATGAAAATATCAAGATAAACCGAAGGAAGATAGAAGTTATGGTACCAAGGACCATCATAATTGCAGAGGCTGGTGTTAATCATAATGGAAGTTTAGACCTTGCAAAGAAGCTTGCAGAAGTAGCTAAAGAATCTGGTGCAGATTATATAAAGTTTCAAACTTTTAAAGCTGAGATGCTTTCTTCAATAAAAGCACCTCAGGCTGAGTATCAAATGAAGAATACTAACTCTAAGGAAAGTCAAGTTAAAATGTTGAAGAGATTAGAAATGAATAATCAATTTCATAATCAAATTTATGAATTTTGCAAGCGAATTGATATTGGCTTCTTATCAAGTGCTTTCCATCAAAATGATTTAGATTTTCTTCGGAAGTTTAATATGGATTACATTAAGATACCATCAGGAGAAATTACTAATCATAGATACTTGAAATTCGCATGTGCTTGCAATAAAAAGATCATATTGTCAACTGGGATGTCTTATCTTTCGGAAGTTGAATCAGCTCTTAACCTTTTAATCGGAGAGGGGATTTATCGAAGCAATATTTGGTTGCTTCAATGTACCACTGAATATCCAGCCCCTTATGACTCAGTAAACTTAAATGTTATGAATACATATAAAAATAAATTCAATGTAAATGTTGGCTATTCAGACCATACTTTGGGTATTGAGGTGGCTATTGCTGCAGTTAGTCTTGGCTGCCAAATGCTAGAAAAACATATAACTTTGGATAAAAATATGGAAGGACCCGATCATATTGCAAGCTTGGAACCTAGTGAGCTTAGTTCAATGATATCTGCAATAAGAAATGTCGAACAAGCTCTAGGCTCAGGAGTGAAGTCTCCGTCTAAGGTAGAAAAAGAAAACATTAAGGTTGTTAGGAAATCAATTGTTGCTATCGCACCTATTCCTCAAGGTACGCTATTTACAACGGAAAATATAGGCTGTAAAAGACCAGGGACTGGAATTAGCCCTATTAATTATGAAGATTACCTAGGCCGTAAGTCCTTGAGAGAATATGATGTAGATGAATTAATAGATCAATGATAATTTTACTAGAAAGCTTTAACTAGATGGATAAATATATATTTTCAGAACGACTGATTATTATTGGTGCAGGGGGGCATAGTAAAGTAGTTAATGATATTGCGGCGCTTATTGGTTTTGAAGATATAGCTTATCTAGACAATAAATCTATTAATACTGCCTTAGATAAAAATGTCTATAGCCATTTAAAAGAAAATTTTAGTCAATATTTTTTCGTTGCCATTGGAGACAATTATATTAGAGAAAAAGTATTTAATGAATTTTTGAGCGATAACCCAAATGCCACTCCAATATCGCTATTGCATCCAAGTGCTGTTATTTCAGAAACAGTTAGCGTAGGGAAAGGTAGTCTTATAATGCCTTTGTGTGTTGTTAATAGTCAATCCGTTATAGGAAATGGTGTGATTGTTAATACTTCTAGCAGTATCGATCATGAATCAACCATCATGAACTTTTCGTCTTTGGCTCCTGGTGTAAATATGGGAGGCAATGTATCTATTGGCTCAAGAACAGCATTATGTATTGGATGTACAGTTTCTCATGGAATTAGTATAGGCAATGATGTTGTGATTGGTGCATCGTCTTTAGTTTTAAATGATATTAGAGATAATACCTTGGCATATGGTATACCAGCAAAAATAATTAAAACTAGATTTTCAGGTGAAAAATATTTTAATTGATATTAAAAATCAATTATAAAATTCAAACATCAACTAAACATAATTACTTAATTTGATACCTAGAACAAGGAATATAATTGATATACCATACAAAATTAGTACTGTATTTCTATGCGAGAAATCTCTATTGAGTAGAAAATGATGAAAATGACTTTTATCTGGATGAAATGGCGAATTTCCTTGTAATATCCTCCTAAATATTACAGTGGTCATATCCAATAGGGGTAGTAAGATAATCATAAGTGATGGTATAAATAATACATTAGATTCATCTACTGATAAAGATATAATTGCTAAAATAGAAATTGTATATCCAATTACATAAGCACCTCCATCCCCCATAAATATCTTCGCAGGAAAGAAGTTATGCCATAGAAATCCTAAGCAACTTCCTGCTAACACAGATGCTAAAAAAGCAATTTCAATATTTCCAATGCTTAGATTAATTAATGTAAGACCTAAAGTTGCTATAAAAGAAATCCCTGCCGCCAATCCATCTAATCCATCAATCCAATTGAATGCATTAATTACCCCTACTATCCAAATAACTGTTGCAAAAAAACTTAGATAGTCTGGTAATATTATTGTGTCGATATTAGCGTTGACAAATGAAAGGTCAATATTATCTAAGCGGATGCCATTAAGCCAATTGATAATTGCTAGGATTATTTGCCCTCCCAGTCTTGGCCATGGAGATATTCCATCGCACAGGTCATCTATAAGACCTATTAAATATGAGAGAAATATACATGAAATAATTATGATTAGAGTATCAACTCGATAGTCTTTAGTTTGAACATATCCATTAATCCATAGGATTAATGGATATGTAATAAGTAGGTTAATTGTAATTGCAATGCCACCAATACGAACTAAAGGAGTATTATGTGCCTTCCTCATTTTCGGCTGATCAAGTAAATTGAACTTTATTCCAATTGCTTGCGCTAAAAAAACGAAAGAATAAGATAAAATAGAACAAGTAATAAATCCAAAAAATATAGTAATGGCGTATTGATTAATCATTTTTTTTTAAATTACACCCCTCCTTAAGAAAAAATCGACTAGATCGACTAGATATATTAGCAAATTATAGCTTAACAGCAACAATAATGTTTTTTATTAAAATAACTAATTTCTACTTAGGGAGCTGTCACCAATAAGAATTTAATTTGACTTGCTCCGACTGAGTTATAAAGGAATTCTTTTGCTATTCCTATACGCAAGCCAAGGGAATTTTGGTTCTTTAGTCCATATTCTCAAAGCCTTATTAATATTAGGATTTCTTTTATATATACTCTCATTTATTGCCCATTCTTTGAAGGGGTTAAGTTGAAACATTATTTGCGTTGCAACTTTATTTTCTTCTGGTATTCCATCACTATGGAAACAAACAGTAGGGTTGAACGCATAAACGCTATCCCCAAGACCAGTAAATTGAATCTTCTGCTTAAGCTTTATGTCTGAGTTTGAGCCCGTTATACCTTTGCTCGATCTTTTATCTAAGACTGTTAAAGGTCCATGAGACTCAGTAATATTAACAGGAATTACAACTTTTAACATGTAATCGCTATTAGGCTTATCGTAATGACCTACATATGAATACCATTGATCTAATGTACCAACATATCTATCTTCCTCTTCAATATACTCCCTATGATATATTATAAAAAAATCAATAGAGAATTCAAACCCTGTTGTAGCAGATATCTTATCTCTAAATTTATTATTAAACACTGACTTTATTAACTTATTTATTTCAAACTCATCTAGATTATTTACTGATAAATATTTATTAACTCTAGAGCTTCTTGTTATAGATATGTAGTCTAAGTCTAAGTTTAAGTCTCTAATTGAGTATTTAATGCAACCTATATCATTAAATACTGCGCTTCCTTTCGTTTTTCTGTATAATCTATCTTCTAGGAGAGATGTTGAAATTCTATATAGATGACAAAAATATTTGTAAGCTAATTTAATTATTTGAATTCGAACATCTTTTGATTTTATTTGCATGGCCGCATATTCATACCTGCTAAATATAGCACAATTACTACTGTGTATAGCATAACTAAATAATATTTCTAAGGTTATTTAGTTTGATATTTTCCTCGAAATAATAGTTTGGCTAATTTATATCTTACTTCTCTAATTTGATCAAAGTCCTCCTCTTCTGTAAGTACATAGAGTATGTATTTTATAATCGCCGTAAAAGCAGAATAGAGTTGATTGCTTTTATATCTCGAGATGATAGCGTTAATAAGTTCTTTTATATCTTTAGGTGCACGAGAAGAGACACCTCCTGTGTAAAACCTTGACACAATTTGATTAAAGCATATAGATTTCTTTAAGGACTTTTTAACTAAATAACTATCTAGACCTAGTTCATTATTTTTAAAGAGATTATTCTTATGATTTTCTACGGAAAAAACAACTGCTTGGTGACAAATTGAAAAAACACCAGGAAATAGAAACTGGTACCTCAAAAGAGTTGAAATACTTCTTGGGAAAAATAAAGGCTCTGTTGCTATAAACTTCTTTGAATTGCTATATATTTCGACTTTAAATATTAAACATTTAATTGAATGGTCATCATTATTTTTGCAGGCATACAGAATGCTATTTAGATTTAACAATTCATCCCCAGAATTGATAAATATAATCCATGGAGTTTTAGCGTTCAAAACACATTCGTTGAAAGCTAGGAATATTCCAGATGACAATTGAGATCTGACATAATACTCAAAATCAAAATCTGCTTTGAACAGACTACTTCTTAACTTATCTTCAGAGTCACTTTTGTCTAATATTAATATTTCCACATCTTCTTTTCGTTTAGATTCCGTAATTGCTTTATTTATTGATTGCAGCGTAAAAACCACTTCCTTCTCGTTATTCTTTGATAACACAGCAATTGTTAAAACAGGCTTTGCCAACCCCATTTTGAACCTTTACCTTTTCAATATATATTATTATATATTGAAGCAGAGGTGTAGGTTATTATTCCTATAATGCTAAATAGTATTAATTGCAATTTATATGGCCTCTTATTTGTTTCGCAAGCCAATAAAATGGATACTAATATAGGTAATATAGTTAAATGAGTAAATCGTGATAGGAAGAGTGCATTAGTTAAAAATCCTATTGCTATTATTGGAATAAAGCTTATATTTAATATGATTAATAATTCCTTCAACCTAGCAATATAACCAGTATTTTCAGTTCTCACTTCGTACCTAGTCAAACTTAAATATGATAATAGAATCATTATTCCTATTCTATAAAAAGAGCTTTCATAACTGTTAACCTCATAAACTGTACTTAATAATGAGCCCAATCTATTAATGTAGGCTAATCCCATCGATATTATATTTGCACTTGCGCTTAATGTAGCTATCACTGCTATTATTAAAATAGTTAAATTTATCCGGCCTATTCTTAACTTATCAAACACCCTAAAGATAAGTTTAATTACATATATACCAGCAATTATTAATGAGTAGATTAGTGTTGTGCCGTGACATGAAAATGATAATATCAATAAAAAGAATGATAATATAAACATCATTCCTTCAGTTAACTTTCGGTTTTTTGATTTGATGATGAACTTTATGATCACACCTAGTGCCATGATCATAAAGCCTAGGGCCATGCCTTGCCTCATTGCATTAAAGCTCATCAAGACAAAACTTTCAGAACTAATTAAAAACAACAAGGGATAGGGGCTAGCGTTGATATATGAGATAAATAAGCAGCTAAGCATTAATATGAGCGCCTGTAAATTTAAGACTAAAAAAGTATCTAGACCTAGATTCCTTAAAAACTCGCCAATGCTAGCAAAAACTATAGATGCTGATTTATCATAAGCATATGAACCTTCTATAGCCGCTATATAATTGTGCGCATCAGTTGGAGCAAGTGGATCTCTAGTTATATATATTATTCCAATGAAAACTAAAGACACAATGTAGATATAACTTTTATTGAACTTATAGTAAAAAACAGGTAAAATACTACATATATATATTGCTAGTGGTAGATATTTCATACGTACTTAATTCCCTTTAATTTTTCAATTGCTTTCGTCGATCCAGGATACACGATTGTCAATCATATTAATTAACTGCTCTTTAGACGTAGGATAAAGGCAATCACCTTCATCTGAAAGTGATGTAATATGCTGAATCTTCTTGTTTATATCTATAGTAGAGACACTCTTACACAGCTTTAATAAGCATATTGCCCTTTTTGGGAACCTACTTAATAAGGTACTCCCCATTCCAATAACAAGACTGTAACTTTCAGTATTTAGAGTTTCCATGGCAATTGATTTATCTAGTAGTTCGCATTTCTCAGAATTGTAGATATTAATGTTCTCTGATGAAGGGTGGCCTTTGAGGCTTACCTTTATAGAAGTCTTGAGAAGATAATCAACAACATATTCCATTAAATATTTTAGCTCTTTATTAGTACATATATCTGTTCCTGTTAAAACTAGTACTCTGTCCTTCTTCACTTTAGACTTGTTGATTTCTATTTTTGAATAGAAATCTTTTGGGTAACAAACCTTGGTTCTAGGATAATGCTTACAAGCCAAGGTTGCTGTAAAACGCACGTTGGAGTTCTTGTTATTATCCTTTGGGAGAAAAAATATATCAAAACTAGGACTAATATTAATCTTTGAAAGAGCAGAGCAAGATTTATATATTATTAACTTTAAGAGATATGTATCTATTCTTTTGGGATCATCTATATCCTTGCGTCGATAAAAACATGTTTTATATACTTGGGGGTAGAATTCTCCATTAGGTTTAATAATATAAAATCCAATATCAAATATAAGCCAACATGCCTCATGAAAAAATATAACTTTATTTGATTTTTGCTTTGCAATCTTAAATAAATTTATCAATGTAATAAATTGTTCAATCTTATTAGAAGGCAGAACTTCTAGTTCTATTTTATTTGATGAAATTCTTAGCATCTCATAAGCCTTAGCCAATTCCGAGGTTGATACATATAGCTTCGTAATACCTAGCCTATTTAAATTTTCTTTTAGGAATACCCATGGTAAGCACGATGCAACAAATCCAAAATTACCATTCATGATTAATGCACTATTTGATCTTACGTGCTATCAGGTTAAGGCTTATTGCTACTTTGCCTTTCTTTGTCTTTATACTTAGATCTGAGAAGTCTCCTAAACTACTACCAAAAACCTCCTTAGGGCTCCATTCTTCAATTAATTCGAAGCCATTATTCGTTAAAACATTAATTAATGATTTTTTATTATACATTGATTTGTGGAAATTATACTCATATGTTTGGCCTCCCATTAGTATTTTGATGATTGAGTTAATATCACATTTTGATTTATTATAAACTTCAATGATTTTATCAAAATCAGGGACTGAAACTCTTACTAATCCAGTGGGTATAAGCTTTGAATGAAAGACTTGTAGCATAGATTCCACTTCTAGGAATGAAAAGTGCTCTAGAACATGGCATAGGTATATCTCAGCTATTGAACCATCTGAAAAACTTTCTAATAAAAATCCCTCTTTTTTTAAATGGATATGACTCTCTTTCCTTGCATCGATATTAACCCACCCTTGAAGATTTACTTCTCCGGGACCAAGGTGTAATTTTATCCCATCAAGCTCAGAATTGTAAGAAGAATAAATAGGTACAGGATTATTAATTATATTTGGAAAATTTATTATATTCTTTATTGCCCTTTTGATTTTTTTCTTAGTCAATAACACATCCATCGATTAGCACTTCAAATCCTAGATTTAATTTTATACTAGCACCCTTTTTTATTTCTTCAACAGAAGCAATCATATTTGATATTATGGCTTTTTATTTGAACATCCTGAATGACAAAGCAGATAAAAACTATTCCTCTTATCTTTAATTATTATATAGAAATATCTACATTATTTTCTTGCTTCAGTCACAATCTCCAAAACTTTAAATAGTACGAATATTCTTCCTTCGCTTCGTATATTTAATGATATCCTCGTTATTAGTTAAAAGAATAGACTTGCTTATTATGTCTTTTATTTGAAATGGTCTAAATTAACTTTATCGAATGTTTTAGTAATTAATTCTGCTTTATTATAAATTTTCCCTTGAGATTAATTCTCCAATTGAATCCCATACTTTATGGAAGACACTAATTATCATTTCAACATCTTTATCATCCAACTGATGAAGACACATTTCATAACCTAAGAAGGTTTTATCGTGCAACTCCTCTGCATTCGGGCAAATACCCTTCTGATAATTAACTTCCCGTTTACAAATGTCTGAACTCCATGGAAAACCCTTCTTTCCATAGGCAGTCTTTTCTTGGAATATTGGCAGCATGTGTATATTGGCGTAGCCTTCTATCAGCCCCTTTAGACCTTCAGCTTCTAAGGCTGCTTTGATTGTTTTTCTTGGCAACCCAAGTAGATCAACATCCAATATCATAGGGTATATATAAAATGAATGTGTATTACCTTTTTCAATATAAGGAGTTATAAGGCCTTTCAGTCCCTTCAATCCCTCTGTCAAGCGAAAACCTATTTGTCTTCTTCGTTCAAGAATTCCATCAAGTTTTTTTAGTTGCTCACACCCAATTGCTGACTCTATTTCACCTAGTCTAAAATTATGGCCAATCATATTAGATAGATCCTGCACTTTCATTCCTTGAACTGCAGCTTCGGCATGATTGCGGATCAGAGCTAATCTTTGATAGTAGTTTTCAGAATTTGTAACTATAATCCCGCCTTCACCGGTATGAATGTGTTTGTGATAATTAAGACTAAAACCTCCAATATCTGCCAGTGTACCTGTTAAACCGCTAGATGTAATACTTCCTGGTGATTGCGCACTATCAGTAATTAATTTAATATTATTCTCCAAGGCGATCTCATTCAAGCCTACTACATCACATGATTGTCCAAATATATCAGCAGCCATTATAACTTTTGTGTTTTCAGTGATATTATTCTTGACTGATTGGATATCAAGATTGAACGTTCTTTTATCTATATCTGCAAAAACAGGAATTGCATTCCAATGAAGAATAGATGTTGCTGTAGCACACATAGTCCATGGAGTTACTATTACTTCATCACCAGGCTCTACGCCAATAGCACCTAAAGCGCATATTAGTCCAGAAGTCCACGAATTGACGGTTACTGCGTATTGGACTTTGAAATAACTTTTACATGCCCTCTCAAATCTTTTAACCTCTGGACCTCCATAAAAGTCTTCGTCCCAGCAACCTAAAAACTTAGACAAGCAGCCAGAATCCATTACATTTGAAACTGCAACTTTTTCTTCCTTGCCTATAGAATTATACTTAGCAAAAGTATAATCAATAAGTTTGCTTCCTCCTAATAAGGCTAATCTATTTTTATTCATCTTTTGACACTTTTAAAAGCTTATTAATTAATTCTAGTGTATGAATAGCTTCAATCCCTGTACAAAGATGGTTCTCTTTAAATTGTAATGCTCTAAATAGTTGATTGACCACATTAAGTTGTGATATATTCATTTTATTATCAATAGTTTCCCCGTCAGGTTCAATTATGCTATAGCCATTAAAGTTAGGACAAGGGATCTTACCCTGAAAGGTTATCTGTCGGCCTTCATTTTGATAAAATATCCTTCCAGACGGACTATAAATTTCGGCTGTTAGAACTGAATATTTTAAAGATTTTAAACTTAAAAATATTAACGACCCTTTTTTAAACTCTATATGAAAATCAGGCTCTGGATCAGTTGCTCTATGATTAAAATTCTGATTTATAATAAATGCCTTTTTCTCCTCTCCTAGCCAGTAAGTAAGCATATCAATGAAGTGGGAAGCATTGTTATATATACCGTTTGTGTAATAACAAACTCCTTTTATAGGAGTCTTTATTTTCCCTGTTTCAAGCCTTTCTTTGATTTCTAAAACTCCAGGATCAGCTCTTCTCATATAATTTACATAAAGTCTATTATTTAAAGACGCTAAATCCTTTAATATATGTAAAGTTTCATAAGCATTATTTGAAATAGGTTTTTCACATAAGATGGTCTTATTATTTAGACTTAGCTCTATTATTTTTCGCAAAATAGAATTATGACTATCTGTATTTGTTGAAATTACAAGTACATCTGGGTCACTAACTTGTATAGCATCTTCAATTTTGTTAAATGTTTTTACCTTGTATTTATTTTTAAATAGTAAGCAATTTTCATGACTCAAATCGACTCCTCCTATTAATTTAAAGTTACTATGAAGATCAAAGGCCTTTGCGTGTGTGACTATAAAATTATCATCTGAACTATTGATATCATATAGACAGCCTATTTTTCCTAGCCCAATTATGAGCACATTATATTGCTTTTTCATGATCTTTGAATAATATCTAATATATTCTCTATCTGCTTATATGGTAATGATATTTCTTTGCAATTCTCGGGAATTGAAGATATAACTCTTCTGCCAGCATGCAATGCGACGACTAATGCCATAGATTCAGCCCCAACGACAATGCTGGATTTACTGATATCATTATAAAGATTCTTTTCGATGGATATTTTAATATTTAAATCATTAAATTTATCGATAGTAGGTAGATATTTATAATGTTTTTCTGATGGATGTGGTCGAATTATTATATTAGGAGAAGTTAAACATAAACTATCAATATTTTCCAATAGTAATTCAAGACTTGTCAGCTCATTATATCTCCAAAGGCTTTCATCACTATATGTCTCCTTTAGAAACTCACTTGTATTTTCACCAATAAATAATATCGTATTCTTAACATCTGATTCATAGTCAATTGCACTTACCTTGTCAACCATAGATTGAATATAGTAATTTTGTTTCAATTTTATTGTTTTAAAATTAAAAACTAAACTGGCTAGTTCTTTGGCATGATTATCAGTTACCCAAATCTCATCTGGCTTTAGTAGAGAGCCTTTATAAATTAGCCTTGATTTGTAATCTATCCAATGATCTAACATTACAATTGTCTTGATATTCTGTACTTTAGCTTGCACGATAGCTTCTTTCTCTAAAGAACTTTGCCAACTGGTTCCGACAATTAATGTTTTACATTTTTTGAATAAATCATTCAAACTAGCCTCACTTTTTTGACCCAGAACTCTTTTGAAGATTTCTATTGCAGGTCCTTTCAAAAAACAAGAAACTTTTAGCTCCTCGTGTTTTATCCAGTGGCTTAATAATTCCGAACCTCCAGCATCATGGCATACAACACCAATATCATTTATCATTAAGTATCTCCTTTCCTCAATACATCTTTATTGATTAATACTAGCCCTAAATTCTTTCTTAAATAATTTAGTATGTCTATACATTTAAAGAAAGGGTCTTTATCATATAAAGACTCTATAACTTTATTAATCAATTTGTAGTCATCATACTCATCCAAGGTCAACCCTAACTCTGGCCAATGCAAATCTGGCGGAGCCACAAGATTAATAATTTTAAATAGGTCAGGATTATTTTTGATGTGTAAAGTGACATGCTCCTTGTCCAGAACGTTGTCTGTAAGTAGATATGATTTTTTTAAAGCAGCTAGCGTAATGACTCTGGTATCCATCCCATCTGGATAACTTTGTAGAGTATTATTATTTACGAAATCACATTTATTTGCTTTAAATGTTCTTATTACTTGTTCAATAATGCCAGGGTCAATCAAAGGGCAGTCTCCCGTTATCTCAACTATCACATCTGCTTTATATTCTTCTCCAGCATTTATAACCCTTTTCATTACATCATCTTCTTCGCCTCTAAAACATCCGATTTCATATTCATTAGCGAAAGACTCTAATACATTATCAGTCTTTTTTGTTGTAGTTGCTAAAACTATCTCATCTATTGATTCGACTTTCTTTAATCTATTTACTAGGTGACCCAGAAGTGGAATTCCTTTTGATCTCAATAATACTTTTCCAGGCAATCTAGAAGATGTCATTCTAGCTTCTATTGTAGAAACGATTTTCATAGTTAATTCAACCTTTTAAAGCTAGAATGACAACATTCATATGTTAATAATTCATCAATATCTTCTCTACCAGTTTCACATTCTTTTATCAACTTGAAAATCTTCTCCAGATGTACCATATAATCATTAATAATCTCTATGCTATGTGCAGTGCTCATGTAGCATGTATTTGAAGCAAGGTAGCCTTTCCTCAGCATTTGTTGTGTGATTAATGTTTTATACTTAAGTGAGTCAGTACCTGAAAATGTAAATGTACTAAGAGAGGCTAGGCCTTTTAGTGAAATTTCTAACTCATATTTGTTGGCCATTTTATTTATTTTATTCCTAAAATAATTTCCTTTGCTTGTGATCTCTTCCCAGCTTTTATTTCTTTCCATGACTTCCAAAGTCTTTAATGCTGCTGTTGGTCCTATGCGCTCTGTCCAAAATGTACTGCTCATAAATGTACTTTGAGCTGACTGCATTATTTCTTTTCTACCTAAAACGCAAGTTATTGAATATCCATTGCCAAGTGCTTTGCCGAATATTGCTATATCTGGATCTACACCATACTTTAAATGTAGACCTCCAAATGTTTCTCGGAAACCAGATGTACATTCATCAAATATAAGAATTATCCCTTTTGAATCACATAATTTCCTTATACCTTCTAAATAACCCTTTTTTGGTATTGATGATCTTTCTACTTCCATTTTTATTGCTGCTAGATTATATTTATTAGCAATCTTTTCGATTTCCTCCAGATCATTGTAGGTAAATGGTATCACAGTATCTTCCAATGATTTTGGAACACCATTTGCTTCTAGTCCTGGAAGTAAATGATCCTTTAACTCTAAATTTCCTTTTAGATTAGTAGCTAAATACCAATCATGCCATCCATGATATCCACATATAGCTATTTTATCTTTGCCTTTACTTGCTCTGGCTATTCTTACAGCAATTGCATTAGCCTCCCCTCCTGTCCTTGCAAAACGAACCATATCTGACCATGGATGCATGCTGACTAACTTTTCAGCGAGTTCTACTTCCTCTGGACAATTAAATGTGCTCATATTTCCTCTTTCGATTGTTAACTTAACCGCCTCATCAACTTCCAAGCAGCCATATCCTAAAATATTTGTGCCAATACCCATAATACTCATATCTGTATATTCACTCCCATCTAAATCCCACACTTTGCAACCCCTAGCTTTTGAGAAATATGAGGGCCAACCTTCAGGAAGAAACATTTCTGGCCTTTTTGATAACAGCATATTTCCTCCTGGGATCAATTTCTTTGCACGTTTATATAGCTTTTGACCTGTCCCTATATTGAAGCCTTCATTTCTTTTGATTTTGCTATTTATTTCAAAAATAGAGGGCTTTAATTTTTCCAATTCAATTACATCCTCCCATGAAAAATCAGATCTTCCTTCAAAGTGTTCTACAATCATTCTTACAACTTCTAGATCTTCTGCCTCATCAACGGTCCATCTCATATTCGAGTAATTTTTTCTCGATTTATAAGTATTAACCATATAATTATTACTTTCTCTTATCCATACAGTTACATGCTCTCTATTCAAAGGCTCATTACATTTCAAATAAGAAGCTAGTAAACATTTTTTCCTAAAGACTTCTACATCTAGGCCGTCAGGAAATGTTGGTGGATAAGAATTACTTAAATAGTCAACTCCGCTATTAATATATTCGACTATTGTCCTATCAATTAAGTTAGGGTCTAATAGAGGACAATCAGCTGTTAGCCTAACTAGGTTCTCTGAATGTGTAGTTAATGCTGCTTTATGATAACGTGATAAAACATCCTTTGTACTTCCTCTCACTATTGTTATATTTAATTTTTGCCCCAACAATTCAATTGCATTATCCTCATCTAGTTCTGTAGTGGCAATAATTATGTGATCAAGCAATTCGCATCTTTTTACCCTTTCAATCATAAATTCGAGCATAGGCCTACCAGATATATCAGCGAGAACTTTCCCTGGAAGCCTAGTTGAGCCCATTCTTGCTTGTATTATCGCAGTAAATTGTTGTTTCTTCATTTTGTTCATTAGTTTAGTTTACTATGATTAACTTCTCTTCGGCCATGCTCTGGGATCTAAAAATGTCGAATCCTCCCATGACCATTGAGAGTAACTCATAGTATTATCCAGTTTGCTTTGAACTTTTTTCCATATTAATAAAATATTTTCAAAATCTTCTTTACTTGAGATCCCCACAAGAATTGTCTTAATATGCTTTATTGATTTCACAAAATCTAGTGAAGCCTCTAGTAATGAAATATTCTTTCCTTTTAGATAATTAGCAAATCTTCCGTGATGATCTCTAAAATCATTAGAGATAAATGAAGGCCAATCACTCATTGCTTGTAATAATAAACCTTGAAGAAAAATACTTCTTGCTTGAATTTCAATACCTTTTTTCTTCATTTTTGAGATAGTTCCATTCTTCAACAATCTTTGATCATATATTGAAATCGGTAATTGAACTATGTCGATATGACTAAGAGGTACAGATTCTAAATCTTTTTCACTATAAATTGAAACCCCTATTTTTTTCACTAAACCTTTTCTTTTAATACTCAATAGCCAATTAATTAAATCTTTACAACCTGATTTTTTAAAAATTGAACAATCATGTATTAATAATCCTTCTATATTATCTCTTTTTAAATCTAACAAACTTTTTTTTAAGCTACTGTCCAACTCTAGAGTGAAATTATTATTTTTAATGTTAAACCCATCAGTATTTATTTTTGTAATGATCTTTATTGGACTGCATTTAGGTACTAGCTCTCCTATGATTCCCTCAGCTGATCCATATGATTGAGCAGTATCTATGTACTTTATATCGTTTTTAATAATTAATTGAACTATCTCAATTATTTCCTTTCTTCTGATAATTCCTTTTTTATTTGAAATCCCATAATTCATGCCAAACTGAGCTGTTCCTAAACATAAATTCGTAGAAGGTTCTTTTTCTTTTATCATGTTTATGAGTTATTCTTTTGCAAGTCATTAACTAACTCAACATCCTTAATAAGGAGGAACTTATTATCAATAGTTCTTATGTAAGCATTTGGATATGGATAGGTTAACATCCTTATTTTATTATATAAGTATTTAGAGTCTTTTTTCTCTAATTCTTCAATAGTTAGCTCACCTTGTTCTATGGTTCTTCTTGTATAGTGAGTCGCATCACTATCTCTTTGCTTTCTTGGCTCTGGAAAGCTTTTTAGAATATTTAATGTCATTAATAGTCCTATCTTTTCCATCCTTAAAAATATATCTTGGATATTACCTTCAAGAGAAAGATATTTCTGATCAACAATATCACCTGAATCTAATTTTTTATTCATTAAAAATATTGTAACCATGCTATGTTGCTCACCATTTATGATTTGGTTTTGTATTGGAGTTCCTCCACGGTACTTTGGCAGTGGAGATGGATGAAGCATTAAGCACTTATACTTCTCGATTATTTTTTCTGAAACTATCCAACTCCATCCATAGAATAGAATTATGTCAGGGTCAAAATTGAGAATTGCTTCTTCTGAATATTGTGATTTAGAACGTATAATTAAAAAAGTATGATCTAAACTACCTGCTAACGCGTCATAAATATTTAAAGACCATTTACGATAACCTATGCATGCAATTCTCAAAATGAGATCTCCCTGATAAGTCTAAAAGCCTCTGCATACTCTACACCTACTTGCATGCCTCTGATCATGGCATTAGCTTTAATACCTTCTCTTGACCTTGGGAATGGATAATCCTTTACTTCAGTATTATATATATTTAGGCTGTTGAATTTATTTTCAACATCTGTTTCATTTAATTGGATAAAATAATTTGGCTTGAAGCACTTTTCGAACCCCCATTCACTAGATGATAGGACTTCAAAGGTATATAAACGTAATACTTTACAGCTTGGAGTTGGCCTTGTTGCCATTATCACTGATGAATAAATGATCTTATGATCATTATTAGAGTCAGTTGATGAGTGAGTAAAGATGGTATCTGGTTGAAAGATCTTTATCCAATGTTCAATTCTTTTATTAATCTCTATTATTGGAACAGTATCTAACCTTCCACAAGGAAAATTTATAAATTCGTACTTCATAATACCCATATACTTCATTGCAGACTTAGCAGCATTATTCCTTTTAATTATTGCTTCATTTGCGTCTTTACTTTGATAGTTCTCATATCTACATGATGACCCTTCTGCCATGAAAATTACCATGAACTCGCAATCACTATTTTTGAGTTTAGAAATCAATCCTCCACAACCTAAAACTTCGTCATCTGGATGAGCTGCAATTATTAGTATCCTTTTCATAGATTTCTCTTTATTTAGCATAGGGGTGGTATTTATTCATGTTGTACTCTCCCAAATTGTATCTATTGAATAACTCTTGTCCATAAGACTTTATTCGGACTTTTTCTAAATGCGATAGATTTTTCTTATGCTTCCTATAATAAAAAAGGTCTTTTGGAATGAGAAAACCTTTATATCCTGAGTTTATTAGGCGTATGATTAATTCATAGTTCTCTAGGCCACAATTCTTTACTTTTGTATTATAACCAATCATCTCTTGAATTATTTTAGATTTAAATAATGTACCTGTAGCTAAGAAGTCTCCTCTTTTTTTGATTTCTTCAGGACAATATTCGGGTAATCTCATGGATCCAGTTATATTAGACTTGCTATCAATGACTTTGTAGTTAGAGTATATAAAATCAGCATCAACATTAATATTATCTTTGATGACTTTAAGATAATTCTTGTCCAGAAGATCGTCAGCATCGACTCTTACGAGGTATGTGCCATTAGCCTCATTAAAGCCATAATTAGAGGCTTTCTCAATACCTGAATTCTCAATATTATGTACAGTAACACCTTTGCAATATTCACTTCTTAGAATCTCACGAGTTCTGTCAGTGCTGCCATCATTAATGACTATTATTTCTGATTCCAAACCTGAAAATTCTTGACATAGACAAGACTCAATACATTCAAGAATGTATTTTTCATAGTTATAAGTAACTATAATAATTGATATATCTATGTTCATAAAATATCTTCTTTCTTTATATAATCACCTTTAAGTATATTTCTTTTTACAGGCCTATTATAAATTTTTTCTATATTTATAGGAGATAAAGCATCGCTTGGACATGGTCTAAGTACCTCAACATTTTTTGAAGTAAGAAGATCTCCTTTGGCTATGTCATTTTTGAGACGAATTGATCTTCTTTGAACTATTACAGATTCTTTTTCATTATCTTCTATTCTCTTCGCTTCAGAACCTAATGACAACTCTAACTCTCTACTTCTTCTTACCATTTCATACCATGACTTTGGATTCATAGAGAATAGATGATCAGGCCCTTCTCTATGATTATCATCGGTAAAATGCTTTTCTATTAATTTCGCTCCTAGTGTAATGGCGCCAAGAACAGTAGAATGTCCTGGCGTATGATCGCTTAATCCCAGAAGTACACCTGGGAACTTATCTTTATATAAATTAAGTACATTGAGATTTATATATTTGAAGTTTTCAAGTGATGCAGTGTAATTTGTATTACATTGCATCAGACAAAAGTCCTTATTTATTTTAAGAGCATTCTCTACAGCTATTTCTACCTCCTCTATGTTTGAGGCGCCAGTTGCAAGTATGTATGGCTTACCTTTGCTAGCTACTTTCTTTATTATTTCTATCCATGTTATGTCACCAGACCCTATTTTAAACGCTGGAACAAACTTATCTATGTAGTCAACAACTTCTAATGAATAAGGTGTTGTAAAGAATGCAATACCTGCTTTTTGGCATGTTTCTACGAGGGTCTCTGTCCAGTCAAGATTAACACTTGCTTCTTGATAAACTTCAAATACAGATTTCTTCCAGCTCGCTTGATGCGATAGTTTGTTTGACATTGACTCAAAACCTTGTTTGCTGACAATTGTGCTTGCCTGAAAATGTTGGAATTTAGCAGCATTAGCACCTGCTTCAGCTGCTAAATAAATTAAATCCTTAGCTCTCTCGATATCTCCATCATGATTAGCTGCTACATCAGCAATAAAGTATGTTTGTGAATTACTATTTATTTCTATGCCGTTAATGTTCATTTTCTACAGAATCGATTATTTTACTTATTATAATCTGTTTTCATAATCTTTAGCAACAGAGTCAATCGTTTCTTCAATTGTAGGTGCTATAAAATTTAACCTTTGCTCTATTTTTTTTGGATTTAATCTCATATCCTTAGGTCTTTTTGCTGGTAGCTTTAAATTATCAATTGAGGCATAGGTTGCATTAGGGTTTCTTATCCCCAATCGATTTGTTAAACTCTTTATGAAATCTGCTTTACTAATGCCACCGTTACTACTTAAATTGTACAGTCCACAATATTTGCTATTTATTAATTCACTTATTACTTTAGATAAAAATGAAATGTGGATTGGGTTAAATAATACATCATTAAAAAGCAACATTGATTTCTGTTGAATATAAGAACTTATTGCCCAATCACTAAAGGACTGTCTTTGAGGTGAATCACTTTTACCTACAAAATTTGTTCGTATTATTATTGATCTAGATTTATCTGCAATTATTTCAGACATGTATTTTGATATACCATATATATTGATAGGGTTTGCATCTTCTTCTTGGTGTGGACCATTACCACAATAAACTTGATCTGTTGACATATGAATTAATCTCGTCTCTCTATTAATTATGCAAGCATTAATATTTTCAACAATTTTATAATTCGTTTTAAAAGCTTCTCTATAATCTCTCTCACAATTATCAACATTTGTATTTGCAATTAGATTTACAATACAATCAGGATTGATTTGGCCTATAAGCTCTTTTAATTGATTTTTAATGTTAGGGTCGCAACAATAATCTGAAGTTCTTTTCCTGCCTTGTCTATGTACATTAAAACAATTTCTGTCTAAATAAAAACTTAAATTATGACCTAAAAGACCATAGGCTCCAAGTATTAATACCTTTTTCATGGAGATAAGAATTTCTTTTTTTAATTCTAATCTTAGATCTAGTTATATTGGTGTAAAACTTGGATCTAGATTTTGTTTTATTAACTGTCGTATTTGTTCTACGCTTAATATATCCTTATTTGTGCCTGAGTTATAGCTAAAACCTATTGGAACATTGGAAAATTTTATTCCATTCTCTTTATATTTATTGATGACTTTACTTCCAGATGGCAGTATGCAGAAGTTTCTTCCTAAATCAATACAAGAATAGCTATCTGCCTCAGTAATCATTTCTTCATTTATTTTTTCACCAGGTCTAATACCAATTTCCTTTTGTAGACAATTTGGCCCAACAGCATTAGCAACATCTGTTATCTTGTAAGTACTTAGCTTAGGAATGAGAATTTCTCCACCTATATTATTTTTAATACCTTGTAAAACCAAATCAACTCCATCATCAAGGGTAATATTAAATCTCGTCATTTCTTTATGAGTTATTTCTAATACTCCTGAATGCCTTTGCTTGAGAAAGTGAGGGATCACTGAGCCCCTTGAACCCAATACATTTCCATATCGTACGACAGAAAATCTAATATCTTGTTTACCTTTTATGTTGTTTGCAGCAACAAATAATTTATCTGAACAAAGCTTTGTTGCCCCATATAGGGTAGATGGAGCAGCCGCTTTGTCAGTACTTAAAGCTACAACTCTTTTAACATTAGTCTCCAGTGCTGCTCTAATAATATTTTCCGCACCAATAATATTAGTTTTTATAAATTCCATAGGGTTATATTCAGCAGCTGGAACCTGTTTTAGAGCAGCAGCATGAACAACAACATTGATATCTAGGAACGCACATTTCAGCCTATCGATGTCTCTAACATCTCCAAGAAAAAATCGCATTTGTGGAAATTTATTTTCTGGAAAATTATTCTGCATTTCCCATTGCTTTAACTCGTCGCGGCTAAAGACAACAACTCTTTTAATTTTTGGATATATGGTTAGGATTCTTTTTATGAATGCCTTACCAAAACTACCTGTTCCACCTGTGATTAGAATTGATTCGATATCCATACGCTATTTTGAACGGTTTCCCATAAAATTTAGCACGTCTCTTATTTATTTTGTATCTCCTTGCTCATTAGCACCAAAACTAGACCAATTGACTATAAAATAAATTGTGAGATTGACGTAGCTTTTATCTCAGTAATCTCTAAGGCATTAAAAACCATACTCAGGTTCTAGTTTCCCCTCCACCACATAGAAAACATAAAATCTTCCTTGAGGAGATTATATATAGGCTTGTTCTGCATTATACTTCAAATTTCTTTTACTCTCCTATATATAGTTGCCTCATCAAGCTTATAATCTCTGAATCAGTTTCACCATCATAGTTACGCAAGCCTTTCTCTAGCTAAACAAGTTAGAACCAGCAATAAAAGAACTTAACTTTTCATTCGATTCAGAGATGATTTTTAATTGAGTATTGAAAAATTAAAGTCAGCTAATTCAACCTAATTCTGAACTAGGAGGATTGCTTTTTGCTTAAATCACGTAAAGTGTATATGTAGTTGCTGACGATTCTATTGCAAGCAGCACTTATCAGTGCAGAATAGTAATGAATTTTTTTAATACCATTAAGTCTTACAAAAAAATACTTTTATCTTGAACCTTGTAAGAATAAAATGAAAAAAACAATCAATTTTAAGCTAGGCTGATAACTAAAATTACTCAATGACATCACCTCTTCTCCTATATATATACCCCTGGCCTTATCTTCTTGAGACACTTATTGATATGAATAGTGACTTTATTAGTATTGATCATGATGATAATATCCAACAATATAAGCAAGGCGACTTGATAAAGCAATTTAAACTTAATCAGTACTCAATGCCAAAATCAAATATAGAGCTCACAAGACAAGTAATGAATGGACTTGACTCTTATTCTCCAATCTTTTCAAGATGGTTGCATAATGGGCATTTTCACGAAAATAATAAGGAGTTATATTCATTCAAGGTCATAAGATTGATAAAGCTGATAGAAGATTTCAATATTCACAAAGGTTTCTTCCCTACTGGAGTGAGTCATCATTTAGATACTTATACATTTGAATTGGCCTTGTCTCTTACAAATAAAAAAATGATATTTTTATACGCAGAAGCCATTGGCGGCAGATTGCTACCCTGCGTTCAAAATGGTGATATATCTACTAAAAAACGTTTGAATATTTGTGTTTCAAACTTCTCTTTTGACAGATTAATTGATAATCTAACTGCTAGAAATATGATTCAACCCCGAAGAACAATCTCACAGTATATTTACAACTACTTCAAAACAAATCTCTTATTTTCCATATTCTATTTAACATTTAGGAAAATTAAAAGAATTTTAGCAAGGTATTATTCGAAGTTTTTTTTAAATAAACACCATTCGAGGCAATCTGACTACTTTTCAGAAAGTTCACTTTCAGACCTTCAACTCGTTTTAAACCAAAAAAAATTTCTAGATAATTATAATCATAGGTCTATTAATCTTAATGAATTAGACGCATCCAAAAAATCTTTAATTGTTTACTCACATTACCAACCTGAAGCAACTTCTTTCCCTGAGAGTGGCCGGATTTATAGTCATTTACATATTATATCCCATCTAAGAAGTATAGGATTTCAGGATGTAATTTACTACAAAGAGCATCCAGGATCTAAGTATTTTATCGAAGGAGGACCTGCTGACAGATTTGTGACAGCACCTACAAGAGTAGGGATGAATAGATCTTTGGAATACAATGAACAGTTAATTAATCTTAATTGTAAAATTCTACCAATTAATTCAAACTTGAAAGATTATCATAATTTCCTTCCCCTAACTTTGACTGGTTCAATTGCTTTAGAGAGAGCTTTAAGAGGATTGCATACTCTATATACTGGATATCCCTGGTGGCATGGATTACCTGGCACAATAAATTTATTTGACTTAGCGCATCCTTTTGTTTCTATTTCAGATGATTGGATAACACCTAGTCAAAAGCTAGCCAGTGAAGCTAGATCCTTCCTCCTTAAAACTCTAAATAATAAGACAATAGAAAATGGACTTGGAGTAGGCATTCAGATGAAACTAAATACATCTATACAATTTAGAACAGAGTTAGTTAATTTACTCAAATCACTTGAAGAATCAGATTAGTTTTCTGTATCATTTTAGCTTCTTATGCTATAAATTCTTATGTCGATAATATTCCCTCAATTTTGAAGTATAGCTCTACTAATGTTCGACCTAATCGATCCATCTCTTAAATGAAATCTTTATAATATTAGGATTTTGTTATTCTATTTTGATACAAGCTTTTCCAATGTTGCTAATTTCTAGTAATAATATTTGAAATTAAATTCTTGATTGTGATAATGATAATCAATAACTATCCTTATTAGATAGAGGGTTTGATGTGCTAATTTCTCAAAATAATCTATGGTTCCAGACTTATCAAACCATTACGTACTCTGTATACTTTATCGCAAAAATCAAGTGTGGATAGTCTGTGCGCAACCATTACAATAGTCATATTGCTATTAAGCTTCCTGATTGATTCCATAACCAATGATTCTGTCTTGTTGTCCAGAGCACTAGTTGCTTCGTCCAGGATAAGTAATTTTGCTTTGGTATAAAGTGCACGCGCTATTCCAATTCTTTGCCTTTGACCTCCACTTATCTTTATGCCTTGTTCTCCAACTTTACTTTGGTATGAAGAGGGAAGTGATTCAATAAATTTATCAATACAGGCATTTTTCGCACATCTTTTTATTAATTTTAAATCCATTTTCTCCTCAGGGATACCAAAGGCAATGTTTTGTGCAAATGTAGAGTCAGACAAATAGATCATTTGAGGTACATGTGCAACTGAAGGTAGTAAGGTCTGTTCATCTAAACCATTGGAATTATCATTTAACTTGATCCCATCAACTAATATCTCTCCTCTTGAAGGATCAACTAACCCAAGTAACAGATCTATAAAAGTACTTTTACCACAGCCACTTTCTCCAACAATTCCTATTCTCTCACCCTTTTTGACAATTAAATTAATAGAATTGAATAAATCCTCATTAGAGTTTTTATATCTAAAGGAAACATTTCTAAACTCTATGTTTTGAGTGAAATTTATTTTCTTGGTATGAGAATAAGCCAAATATCTTTGTTTTATTGGCAAATTGACTATCCTCATTAGGCTTTCCACCGAATTCCTGTCATGCCTTAAAGCAGTTAGAGCAGCATAGCTTTGTTGAAGAGAGGGTAATAATCTTTGGCAGCCAAGCGCCATTGCACCCAATAGTGGAAAGATGGATGTTGTTTCACTGTTGACTTCAGAATCTATTATTACAGAGAAAAGAGAAATACTAATTAAAAGTATTATTCCCATAGCTTCAATTAAAAATCTAGGTGAACTTGCCAGAAATTGACTTTCACCATCTATATACCTTCTTTTCCTGTCTGTAGTTTTAAATAAACTTATAAAGTAATTTTGGTTATTCCCTATTATGATATCTCTAATAGAGCCAATACTTTCTTGTAAGATCTTAAGTTGCCTTTCTATAAGCAAGACAGCTTGCTTACTATTTGAAAGGAGTCTTTGCTTACTTGAATAAATTAAAGTTAAATATGAGATGCCAAGAAAGAACATAGCGTATATAGTGAATTTAGTATCTACATAAAGTAGGCCTGTTATCAGCCCTAGAGATGTAAAGAATGATGAGATTATACGAAGAGCATTGATAATAAAATTTACGGATATACTGGTATAATTTGCAATTACAGCAATTAAGTTACTACTATTCGTATTGACATGATATGTATAGGTCTGGGATATTATGCTTGTATATGCTTTGGAACTTAAATCACTGCCAATAGATTCTGCTAAGTATATATAAGATCTCAAATTTATAGTTTTCATACAACATGCAACTATTGCACATATCATGAATGCAATTGATAAAATTAGCTGTAGATCTTTTATTTCTTCTATCCCTAGCTGCTTGACAAGCTGAATAATAATTTCATTTTGACTTGTAAGCTCAGGGCTTGATATCACTAATAAAAATGGCATGACTAATGCCAAAGTGAAAAATTCTGTAAAGGAAGTTGAGATCATCAAAACGAGAATCCCAGCTAATTGATACTTTCTTTTTCTTTTAAGGGCTCGTATAACCTCTACGATTAATTTGAAGCTTTTCAAATCTAATACTTCATGTCTATTTATTATAATACAGTATTAAGAATGCTTTATAGTTAAATTTTTAACTTTATCTAAAAATGTCTTCAGATGATTTATTTCCACCCTAACTGCGCTGATTACATAATATCAAGACTTATTTGCGCTTTATGGTGAATTATCTCTTATCATTTAGTCCAATGAGAGAGAATTGACAATTATTTTTATACAGTCATCTTAATCCATTATGTAATTAAATTATTGGCGAATGGGAATTGTTTTAGGGACATAAGACTTGAATTGTATATATATTTTTAAGATTATAACTTGTCTTTGAGAAGTGAATGCCTTATTTTTAATTGTCGTTCCAATACCTGCTCTTTTTAATGATTAAATTTAGACCCCTTCAAGTTAAGGATGTTTCACAGTCATATGTTCTATGGTTTTCCAACAAAGATGTTGTTAAATATTCTGATAATCAATATCGTATTTTTACTTTAGAGGGTCAGAAGCTATATGTCGAGCAATGTATTAAGGACAAAGATATTGACTTGTACGGAATATTTTATGATGATATTCACATAGGGAATATCTCTCTTAGTAACTTGACATCGCACCACAAACGCGCAGAACTCACCTATTGCATAGGTATTACAAGCTATTGGGGAAAAGGAATTGGTCGAAAGGCTATATCAGAAATGATTACTGTTGCAAGAAACAAATATCAATTGAAAAAGCTATATGCTGGTGTTTCCAGTCTTAATTATGGTAGTAAGATTGCGTTAGAGCATAATAATTTTTTATTAGAAGGTGTTAGGAAGGATCATCTATTCTATAATAGCACTTGGTCCGATCAATTAGATTATGGATTGATTCTCTGAGCTTGACTAAATCACTAATATAGTTGTTTAAAGGTTTAATTCTTATAGCGTACTAACAGTCTTTTTAAAATGCCATATGTATGGAACATTAATGTCTTAACAGAAGAAACTATTGCAAGTATTAGACTTTGTGAAAATGTGTAGCCTCCCTCTTTAAATGCCTTGAACTGATAGCCAATTAATATCAATTTATTTGAGGTAAGAGAATCCTTTCTCCTTAATATTAAGACAGGATGAGTTGAGTTGCAATATAAACATTCTGTTGTTTGAAGAATCTTCATCCAAGTCGCATAATCATTTCTTTTTTTTAATTTAGAATATCCGCCTGAATTAATTATTAGTTTACGTGAGATAATAACAGTCGAGTTTGATATAGGATTTTCAAATAATAAATCCCTTTTTTTTATGCTGTTAACCTTAAGCATCCTTTTATTTATGACTTCTAACCCCTGATTTACATATATATAAGGTGATGCACTAAATAAGGCATTTGTCTCTTTTATATGTCTTGTCCTATCCTTTAAATAGTTATTTGGCCATATATCATCACTATCGATAAATGCTATATATGCTGCTTTTGCAATCCTTATCCCGTAGTCTCGGGAAGAGCCTGCTCCAATATTTTTAGACTCGTTTTCGATGATCTTATATTTTTTATTGACGGGCACCTTGTCTAGTAAATTTCTTATTTTTATTTTTAATTCCAATGAAGCTCCATCACTTACTATTAAGAACTCTTCGAAAAATCCTAATTGACTAATAACAGAAGCTATGCTTTTAGATATGTATGGGTTATCGTATTTAATAGGCATTATTATAGATATCATAATCTATAATATTTTACTACTTATATTTCTAAGATTGTCGATTGAATAGTTTTCTTCAAAATCTACCAGACTCTTCTTGAGTCCCTCTTCTAGATTTATTGAAGCATTCCATCCTAAATTTCTCAATCTGCTTACATCAAGTAATTTTCTAAAAGTACCGTCAGGTTTGGTTGTATCCCATTCAATATTTCCATTAAAACCTGTAATATTAGCTAGCAAAACTGTTAGATCTTTTATACTAATATCTATGCCAGTTCCAACGTTGAGATGATTTAGAGGCTTGCCATCCTTATCTAGAGGGGCATTTATTGCATCTGGATTCCATTGCTCTAAAGCAAAAACACATGCCTCTCCTAGATCTTCCACATGTAGAAATTCTCTTAGTGGGCTTCCTGTCCCCCAGCAAACCACACTCTTTTGATTTCCCTTAGCTCCCATATAGAATTTTCTAATTAGTGAAGGAAGGACGTGGCTATTTTTTGGATGATAATTATCTCCAGGTCCATATAAATTTGTTGGCATGAGACTTATTGCATCGAATTTATATTGTTTTCTAAGAGCAGAGCATAACCTTAAGCCAGCAATTTTTGCAATGGCATAACTTTCATTGGTTTTTTCCAGTTCACCTTTTAGCAGTTCCTCTTCTGTGATTGGTTGATTAGCTTCTCTTGGATAGATGCAACTACTGCCTAAAAACAATAATCTTCTTACACCAAATTTCCAGGCGCTTTCTATAACACTTGTTTGAATTTTAAGATTCTCCAAAAGGTACTCAGTGGGATATGTTCTATTTGCTTCAATTCCACCAACCTTTGCAGCTGCAAGTATTACTACTGAAGGCTTCTCTTTTAAAAAAAACAACTCAACAGCATTTTGGTCAGATAAATCAAGATCTTTCCTATTAACTTTCAATTGATGATTATAGTTATACTTACTTAAAGCTCGACATATTGCAGCCCCAACCATGCCGTTATGACCGGCTACAAAGATCTTGTCAGATGAGGTTATTAATTTAGGGGAAGTCAATAATTCAACCTCTCTTGCTGTAATTTAACACTATTTATACAATATCTTTTCGTTTTAGGACTGACTCTCAAAACCTTTATGCTGCAATAGAGCGATTTCGCCAGCCTCTTTTCTATCGTTAAGAACCATTTCTGCTACTAATTCTTCTAGCGTTGTAGTAGCCGTCCAACCTAATTTCTCTCTGGCTTTACTAGCATCTCCAAGAAGTGTATCAACTTCGGTCGGGCGAAAGTACGCAGAATCAATACGTACAACAGCTTTTTGATTGTCTGCACGAAATCCACACTCATTCAACCCTTTCCCTTTCCAATTAATTCCACCCCAGCCCAATTGAATAGCAGCAAGCTCTATGAATTGACGAACACTTGCTTGCCGTCCTGTCGCAATTACAAAATCTTCTGGTTTCTCTTGTTGAAGCATGCGCCATTGCATTTCAACATAATCTCGTGCATGCCCCCAGTCGCGAAGTGATTCTAGGTTCCCTATGTATAGACATTTCTCCAATCCAGCGTCAATACGAGAAAGAGCGCGAGTTATTTTTCGGGTCACAAATGTTTCTCCTCTTCTTGGAGACTCATGATTAAACAGAATTCCATTGCAAGCGTACATTCCGTATGCTTCTCTGTAGTTAACTGTTATCCAGAATCCATATAACTTTGCTACTGCGTAAGGACTTCTAGGGTAAAAAGGAGTTTTCTCACTTTGAGGAATATCTTGAACCATTCCATATAGTTCACTTGTGCTTGCTTGGTATATTCTTGTGTGACTGGATAAGCCAAGAATTCTTACAGCTTCTAAAATCCTGAGGGTTCCAATTGCATCTGAGTTTGCAGTATATTCAGGCGATTCAAAACTCACTGCCACATGACTTTGAGCACCTAAATTGTAAATTTCATCAGGTTGTACTTGTTGAATAATTCTTATTAAATTTGTACTATCTGTTAGGTCTCCATAATGAAGAAACATACGTTGATTCTTCTCGTGTGGATCTTGATATAGATGGTCAATTCGTTGTGTATTTAAGCTGCTTGCTCGTCTTTTTATACCATGAACTTCATAGCCTTTTTCCAAAAGTAATTCGGCAAGATAGCTTCCATCTTGGCCAGTTACACCTGTGATAATTGCCTTCTTTTGTTTTTTCTCTTTTTGACTTTTGGGGTTAATGCTCTCTGGTTTATTTTTATTCATGGAAGCTCATATCTTCTAAGGATGACAGTAGGTATGCTACATACTAATCATTATGATCAATTTTTATTTGTATTCAAGCTTATACTACCTATTGCGTCTATAAGAGATGAGGCTTCTAGGTTTTTAGTTAATTTTCATTGAAGCTGTAAGCCTTTATCTACATCATTGCAAATCTTAGTAAGGATTCACTAGTGAATCTATATGTAGTAATTCAAAATTTTAAGCATACTTAAATTCTAGGATTATGTCTAAGAATAAAGTGGATTTATATTCTTTATACTATTATCACTTTTCATGTCATATGAAATGTTGCAATGAATGGCTGGCTTTTTGAAATATTTGAGCCTGTTTCGCAATAGACCATGAAATGGACCTTTCTATTAACTTAGCCTAATGAATTTTTAGTCATTTATTTCTACTTACTATACTACTAATTGTTTTCCTTGAAATTGTAATGACTAAAACCATTAAAGCAATATATGATTTGGATTAGAATATAGAATCTTCTTCTTCTATTTTAGTTCTAATTCATGTCAGCTTTGGTTCGCAATCTGGTCACTGGAGGCGCAGGCTTTTTAGGCTCTCACCTTGTTGATCGTTTAATGCAAGGCGGAGAAGAAGTTATTTGCCTCGATAATTATTTCACAGGTAGAAAAAGCAATGTTATGAACTGGATTTCAAACCCGCGTTTTGAGTTAATTCGTCATGACGTCACTGAACCAATACAGCTTGAGGTTGATAGAATTTGGCATTTGGCTTGCCCAGCCTCGCCTTTGAGTTATCAGTACAACCCTATCAAGACGTCCAAGACAAGTTTTTTAGGTACTTACAATATGCTGGGGTTAGCAAGGAGAGTGAAAGCTCGATTCCTAATGGCTTCAACAAGTGAAATATATGGCAATCCAGAAGTTCACCCTCAACCTGAATCATATAAAGGCTGTGTTAACACAATTGGAGTTAGAAGTTGCTATGACGAAGGGAAACGAATTGCAGAGACGTTATGTTTTGACTACTATCGTATGCATGAATTGGATATAAGAGTAGCTCGTATCTTTAATACTTATGGACCTCGAATGGTTGAGAATGATGGAAGAGTTGTAAGCAACTTTGTTGTTCAGGCTTTGAAGAATAAACCATTAACATTATATGGTAATGGAAATCAAACCAGATCATTTTGTTATGTAGATGACTTGGTAGAAGGTTTAATCAGGTTGATGAATTCTAATTGCTTAGGACCAATTAATCTTGGAAATCCTATGGAGTTTACTATTAGAGAGTTAGCTGAGTTAGTGCGAAAAAAGATTAATCCAAATCTAGATATAACTACTCATCAATTACCACAAGATGACCCTGTCCAACGTCAGCCAGTAATAGATTTAGCTAAAAAGGAATTAAACTGGGAGCCGAAGATCTCTCTTGAAAATGGTCTTACTAAGACAATCAAGTATTTCCAAGAAACAATAAAACTATAATATAAATTCGTTTTAGCGCGCATTCCTTGATTGATAGATTATATTATCTTTGAGATGAACCACCTTTAGAAAATTTGTCATAATGTTTTCCGACAGGTCCACTATTCTTATTACAGGTGCTGCAGGCTTTATAGGGTCAGCATTAGTTCGTAAGTTATTGAAAAAAGGAGAGAAAATAATAGGTATTGATAATCTTAATTCTTATTACGACCCAAATCTAAAAAAAGATCGCCTTATAGAGATAGAGAAGGAAGTTGTTGGTTGTTCGGGGGCATGGAATTTCTATGAGCTCTCAATAGAAGATGATATTTCCCTGAGTAAGGTTTTCAAGATTGAAACTCCTAACATAGTTGTTAATCTTGCTGCCCAGGCAGGTGTTAGGTACTCATTAGAGAATCCTTCCGCTTATTTGAAAAGTAACTTATTAGGCTTTGGTAATGTCCTTGAAGCATGCCGTAATAATGATATAGATCACCTTGTATACGCATCTAGTAGCTCTGTTTATGGAGGTAATCATAATTTGCCTTTTCAAGAGAGCCAAGGTGTGAACCATCCAGTAAGTCTTTATGCCGCGACAAAAAAAGCCAATGAATTAATGGCTCATACTTATAGCCATCTTTATCAACTGCCTGCGACTGCTTTGCGCTTTTTTACTGTATATGGTCCTTGGGGGAGGCCTGATATGGCGCCGATGCTTTTTACGAAGTCAATTCTTTCTGGTGTACCAATTCGAGTTAATAATTACGGGCGCATGCAAAGAGACTTTACCTATATAGATGACATTGTAGAAGGCTTATCTCGTTGTTGTTATAAGCCAGCTACTCCCAACCCTAGCTTCGACTCTTTACACCCTGACCCAGCAACTTCTTCTGCCCCACATCGCATTTTTAATATTGGTAATAGTCAGCCAATTGATCTTTTGAGCTTTATAGAATTAATCGAAAAAACATTAGGGATTAAGGCAAAAAAGGATTTCCAGCCACTACCACCAGGTGATGTCATAGCCACAGCAGCTGATACGAAGGCGTTGGAATCCTGGATTGGCTTTAGGCCTATGACTACAATTGAAGAAGGAGTTAAAAGATTTTTAGATTGGTATCTAGATTATTATCAGGCTTGATATTTGAATATAGGCTTTAGGATATACCAATAGATTTATTGAAAGACTCTCGATTAATTAGAAGTACTTTAATCGCTATTCATCCGTTTGCTTAAGTATAAACTTGAGGAATGAATTATGACTAGATGATTTCTTCTACTGGTAAAAATGCTCTAGTCATAAATTATTCCATAGTATTTTAATTTAATACTATTAAGAAATAGGCTCAGCTTACTTCTTACTTAAAAGTAGAGCAAACATCTTCTCCTTCAGTTTTAAGAATGAAGTGGAAGATGTATTTTTTTTGTCTGGATGAGGCCTTGCAAATTTTTTAGTTTAATCAGCCAAAGAGAAAGCTTTCATCTATTGTTTTCTTGATCTATATGGATGCAAGAATAAGTTTTTGAAGCTTGACATGCGCCGCTTGCGTTTCAGCAGATTCAATGATGACAGTAAGAGAACCTGCAAGTTAGGTATTTGTTCTCAGTCTAAAAGGTATAGAGTTGGCTCCTATTTTTCCTGTTGGGCTCTATTAATAGGCTCTAAAGGCTATGTCTAAGGTTATTCCTCTTATTTCAATAGGCTCTCAGGTAAAAATTGCCCCTGAAAAAGTTCGAGACCGAGTTCCGCGCAGATTGAGCGAATTGCTGTCTGAGCAACCGTTTGGAACAGTTGTTGACTACAAAATGACTGATGGTACAAGCATTGGATTTATCTTAGAGTTAAGTGACGGCTCAATTAGTTGGTTCTTTCAAGAGGAATTGAAGATTTTAGAGGAGGGGGGGGCATCCTTAGCACTTATCAATGAAAAAGCTAGAGAAGTTGCTAAGGGCAAGATAATAGAATACCCAATTATAAATACGAATAATATTATAGATATTTTGAATCCATTTAATTTCTTGAGATGGCTTTTGTATTCTCTAAAAGATATCTACTGACGGCTTTGTTCCAGTTGTTAATTTCAAGTCTTCTGATTGCTTTTTAATTGGATTGCTAAAGAATAAAACTTATTGATATTAATTAGCTAAATGCTTTATTTCATGCCTCCCTTTAAGGCTTAAATTTTTTAAGATTAGTCCCTGATGTTAATCTTGATGCTCTGATTAGCTTTATATATTTATAGTTAAAAATATCATACCTAAGCTATCCAAGTGATAGCTAATCATAATTAGCGCCTGTAGTTAAGTTGTAATTGGCTCCGGATTTAATTTTAGTTCTTAATCAGCCAAGCTTCTTATCTCTTGCCGCGCAGAGGCTTGACTCCATCCTTCCTTCAAAAGTAAATTTTGTATTTCATGCCACCATGGCCTATATAAATATATAGCAGCATTCACATATGAGACAAAATGAACTAAATGCTATTCCGCTAGTGATTGGACTTTAGCAACGCTCCCTGCAAGATTCGAACTTGCGACAAGCTGCTTAGAAGGCAGCTGCTCTATCCAGCTGAGCTAAGGGAGCTGGCGGTTTTTGTAACCATTTGGTCACTGGGCTGGTCACTGAGAGAAAACAGTAACGAACCGTTTCTCAAATTACTAGTTAGCCCTGCCTGCATTCAAGAAGAAGTGGGTTTTAGGTATTAGTTACTTTTAACGAGCTTTTTTTACCAGTATATTTCTTTGCTATTGATTTTGTAGTGCTTTGAGTAGCTCTATTCAATTTAAGTTCAATGATCTCTGCCTCTAAGACTTTGATTTTATGCTTGAGTTTGATGTTTTCAATTAAAATGGTTTCGAACCTCTCAATCTTTTCACTGTCCTTCATCTGGTTTGAAGTCGATATAGCTTGTTGAATTAATTCTGGAAGCCTTTTCTGCACTGAAGACTGTTTAATGATCATTGATAGATCACTTTCCTTAAAGCCATTGCCTTGCTTGATAATGCTTATAGCAAGATCTTGTTTTAATTTCTCAACCTTGCCAATTTTTGCCAAAGTTCTAGCGGAGACATGGATTAAAGCGCTCTCTGGAATCTCAGCTTTGCATAACCAACTATCGAAGGCCGAGGCTAAATCTCTTGCAACTCTTCCATTGATCCTCAAAATATTTGAGTTAGTTAGCTGAACCCATTGTTTATTTTTTACCAACTTTTTTATCTCAGATAAAGATTTAGCTGCTTTGTAAACAGATTGACCAGCAGCAGAGAGGGCATTATTGCTAACTATTATTTTGGCTTGAAGAGTATTTGTTTCGTCAGCTGAAAGCTTTTTCGTGATTTCAGGTGAAAGTTCAGCTAGCTGTAATGATTCATAAGAGTTGTCGCTTCTAGCTAATTCATCAGTAATGGCAGCAGAATGACTCATTGAGCAACCAAAAATAATAACACGACTCTAGGGTATCTAGGTTGCCTAGTTGCTTGAGCTTAGGCTCCAAGTTTTGGACGAGGCGACCAACCTCGAAACTAAAGGCACTTTTCTCGGATAACGCCTAAAGCTCTATTTAGCTATCTTTACCCTCTTGGAACTTGGCCACAACCGCTTTTACGCCACCCCACAGTATTTTTAAAATCAAGAATCCAAAAGCTACTGCGCCTGCTGCCATAGCAAGACTCAGTACTGTTGAAAAAGGACTGGCTACTGCATCCATCTTGAGAAGTTGTCCAAATTAAGAACAACTTTAAGGCTCAATTAGGAGGAGCTTTTAACCTCATATACCTTTGATCTGCCATTGCACTTCCTGACCCCCCATGAGATAGGAGCACCAGATTTTGCTTGCTCTTGCTCAACACAGATATTTTGATTATTCGCCCACTGAGCAACTGGACGCAAACTCACAGCAATAAATGCAAGACAAAAAGCGCACAACAGTAAAGCAACTCCATTGAGGATTTTGAAAACATCAAAATTGTTGCTCTCTGGAGTGTCAGCCATTGTTAAAACCTAAGTTGTCCCATTTTGGTACAACCTATCTAACCACCTGACCATTGGGTCATCGCTGGATACCCAACGAAGAAAACGATCACTTTGCTCAATGCCCAGCCAATCGAAAGACAAATTACAACTGGAAGCACAACACCTTTTAGGGTCTCCATACTGCAGTCTACTTAGATAAAAACGACCTTAAGACTAGTTTGCAGGTATAGGTAGTTTTAATTGTTAGTCTTAATGGATCTTAGAGACTGCTTCTGCTGAATACTTCTTCTGTTTTGTATGCCAGCTATAAGCAGATCTGTACCCAATGTCTTCTAAGTCTGGTTAGGTATTGAACAGGAAGTATTTTTTCTTTTTTCCCTAGGCCCTCTAATACCTAAGCATTACATAATCCAGTTATTAGCTGATAGCTAATAACATGTAAACCTCAGCTATATGTAGTACTTCTCTAATTTCACGTTAATGTTTAGCCTTGCCTTTATTAATGACATCCTTTTGACCTTATTTCAACAACTTTCTAATGACAGATTTCAATTTTGAGAGCTATAGTTAAGAGATTAGGAATGATATGAGCCAAAGAAGTATAATTCAATAGGGATCACCTAGGGGGCAGGCAACAATAAGAAGTTCTTCCAGTCTTCTCCCTATTTAACTAATGCACAAAATAATGCACAAAACTAAATGTTGCTCAAGAAGTTGTGAAGAAACTAACTTGTATTTATAGTGCCCCGCAAACATCTTTTTGATCAAGGTGAGATTCCAAAGGATCTAAACAGTCATAGTTGCTTTGGTAAGTTTTTCCTTGGGACCACTTGCAGAAACAGGTGTTTTGGCAACGCTCCCTGCAAGATTCGAACTTGCGACAAGCTGCTTAGAAGGCAGCTGCTCTATCCAGCTGAGCTAAGGGAGCACATTGATATTGTGTCAGTCAAAGTGTAACCTCAACGACTATGGTTAGGTGTATGAAATGCACCTATTGTGGCAAGACGGCTTAAAGACAGCGAGAAGAAGAGTCTTGTGGAAGGTTACCGCTCAGGGGCGTCGACCACATCCCTTGCAAAGGAATATGGCTGTAGTCAAAATACAGTAATAAGGACTGTAAAGGCCTTTTTGACCTTGGCGGAATATAACGCGTTAAAAGCTGCCCGTTTTAAGGGTGAAGTATTACTTAAAGCTGGGGATGTAGAAGAAGTAGAAAGTTTGTTTGATAATAAAAACTCACTTTCAGTTCAGGAAACAGTACGTAAGAATCAAGCGAAGGAGTTAGAAATTAGCAGTAATGAAGAGGAAGTTAGTTCACATACTAAAGAAAAGGAAGTTGATAAGGAAGTCAATCTTCCTGGCACTTTAGGGTTGGATGATACTGATGAGTGTATAGATAATTCATATGGAAATTCTTTTGATGGACAAGTCGCTGAATCCAATAAAGAAGAGTACTTGCCTTTAGATGTGTTTCAAGAAGTTGTTCCGCTTGTTTCTAATTTTGAAGTGACTGAACCTAAACAAGTTGCTTGTAGAAGTTTTGGACCTGGGGTTCTTCCTAGTGTTGTGTATATGTTGGTAGATAGGTCAGTTGAATTGGATGCTCGACCGCTTAAGGAATTTCCTGAACTTGGCTTGCTCCCCAAGGTTGATCAAGATAGGCATGCAATTTGCTTGTTTTCTAATCAAAGAGCTGCAAAACGCAATTGTGGCCGTAGTCAAAGAGTGATTAAAGTTCCTGATACTGATGTATTTGGAGTCTCTAAGCCTTTTTTGTTGGCACGTGGTATTACAAGGTTGGTTTTAGAAGGAGCATTAATAGCTTTAGATGAGGAGCCTTCGATTAGCAGGCTTTGAATTTTGTCTTAATTAGCGACGAGTGGGAATTAATACAGCCGCTGCACTTCCACCACTTATCACACCCGCAATTATTGATACTCCGACTATGAAACCAGAAGGAAGAGGGGCTGTTGTGGCCTTTCCAAGTTTTACAGTATGTCGACTATTTAGGTTTTGAGCTCCAAGACAAAGCATTAGAAGTAATACAAGTGCACTCGTAAAACTGATCGTTAGAATACGGACTTTTAAAAGCATTTTTAGCAACTAATACTTCATTTATTATTGTCCTTTCCTCTAAGTGTCAATTCACATCCTTAAGATCTATTGCATGTAGAAGAGCATAAAGAGCTCTTTTTCTCTCCCCAGTTTTACGGGCTAGTGTTCTTGCTGCTTCATTGGCGCTGGCTCCAGCCTTTATTAACTCTTTCATTTCTGCTAGCAATTTAGAGGAGCTTAATTGAATATTTAATTCAGCTGGTGCCCCACCTAATACAATTGTGCATTCACCAATTGGTTTTTTTTCTGAGAAATATTTAAGAGCTTCTCCAACGGTGGGCCCTATTTGTTGTTCATGAATCTTTGTTAGTTCTCTGGCCACTTTAAGTGGGCGGTTTTTTCCACATAATTCATTTAGCTCCTGAAGTAGTTTTAATAATCTATGCGGGGCTTCATATATAACTGTGGTTCGAGGTTCGTTCGCGATTATCTCGAGGAGTTTTTTTCTTGTTTTCCCTTTTGAAGGAAGAAAACCTTCAAAGCAAAACCTGTCGCAAGGTAAGCCGCTGCTAACTAGTGCTGTTGTGGCAGCACATGGCCCTGGTATGCAGATCACATCATGTCCGTTATCCCTGACTGCTGAAACAAGTTTTTCTCCTGGATCGCTGATCCCAGGAAGGCCTGCATCACTTATTAAGGCAAGGCTTTGGCCTGCTTTTAAAATCTCAAGTAGTTGAGGCAGACGACTGGCTGTGTTGTGTTCGTGAAAGCTAAAGAGAGTTGCTTGGGCTCCAATTTGTTTAAGCATCTGTCCGCTGTGGCGGGTATCCTCACATGCAATAGCAGATACTTTTTTGAGTAGGGATTTTGCGCGTGGAGAGAGGTCTCCAAGATTACCGATTGGTGTTCCAACTACATAGAGCACTCCAGGCGCTGGTTCTTGACGCTGTCTCAAAATGTCCTTCTCTATGAAACCCATGACTCCAATTGCACCAATACTTCCTGAAGGTGTGAATTTGGAAGAACTGTTGGCGAATCTAAGGAAACTTAGCTGGGGAGCTGCAGATATATTGATGGCCTATGCCAGAGATGAGACCCCCCCTTATGGATTCTCAAGGGAATTAAAGGTACAAGAATCTATAGATGGTCCTGTTTCGGCGGCAGATCTTGCTGTGAACGCTTGGTTGCTTGATGGCTTAGAAGCTCACTTCCCTTCGGCACCTTGGAAATTGTTAAGTGAAGAAACTGCAAAGGGGCAATTAATTGAACGGGAAACTTGTGATTCGGAATGGTTGTGGATTCTTGACCCTCTTGACGGAACTAAGGATTTCCTGGCAGGCAATGGTGAATATGCTGTTCATTTGGCGTTGGTTCGTGGTCATAGGCCAGTTTTAGGGGTGGTATTAATTCCTGAACTTGAAGAGCTTTGGTTAGGAGTTTTGGGTTTAGACGCTTGGTGCGAGGACAGGCTTGGTAACAGAAAAACTTTTTGTTTTAGTAAACGTAGTTATTTAAATGATTTAATTCTTGTTGCTAGCAGGAATCATCGTGATGAAAGGCTAGAGCATTTGATAAGTCAACTTTCAATTTGTGAGGCAAAGGCAGTTGGAAGTGTTGGATGCAAGGTTGCAACGATTTTGCGTGGTGAAACAGACTTATACATTTCTCTATCTGGGAAAACGGCTCCTAAAGATTGGGATTTGGCTGCGCCAGAGATACTTCTATGTTCGGCAGGAGGGGCATTTACACATGCTGATGGTAGAGAACTTACCTACAACACTGGAGACCTCCTTCAAAAAGGATGTTTAATTGCAAGCCATGGATTAAACCATTCTTTGATATGTCAAATGACATTGAAAGAAATTGGGTTAATTGATCCTAGCTTTATTGTTTAATTTACTTGACTTTGACTTCAGGTTAATGGGGCTACTGGTGTTGGTGTTGGCTCAACATGAGCTTGTTCCCCATTTTGGGGAACGCCTCTAAGAGTGAGATTGATTCGACCACGGTTGTCGATTTCTCTTACTCGTACTGTTACGACATCGCCCACTTTGACTACATCATCAACTTTCTCAACTCTTGCGTCTGAAAGTTGGGAGATGTGAATCATGCCTTCCTTGCCTGGAAGTATCTCGACGAAAGCACCAATTGGGATGATTCTTGTTATGGGTCCAGTGAAGATTTCACCCTCATGAACTTTTCTGGTTAGACCTTCGATTATTCGTTGGGCTTCTTCCGCTGCGGTTCCGTCATGAGAAGCAATCGTAACAATACCTCCATCTTCAATATCGATTTTAGTATTGGTCCTCTCTGTAATTCCTTTGATAGTTCTGCCTCCAGGACCAATTACTGTACCTATTAGTTCTGGGTCTATTCGGAAGCTAAGTAGCCTTGGTGCATGGGGAGACAGATTTTCTCTAGGTTGAGAAATCGCTTCCAACATTTTTTCAAGAATGTGCAATCGTGCCGGTCTTGCTTGATTAATCGCTTCAGCAATAGTGGAGACGGCTAAACCAGTTATCTTCATGTCCATTTGAAGTGCTGTTATACCCTTCTCAGTGCCAGCGACTTTGAAGTCCATGTCTCCAAGAAAGTCTTCAATACCTTGAATATCGGTAAGAATTCTGACTTCTTTACCTTCTTTGATCAGCCCCATAGCTGCTCCGCTAACCGGTGCCTTTAGAGGAACACCTGCATCCATAAGAGCAAGTGTGCTTCCACAAACAGAACCCATAGATGTTGAGCCATTAGAGCTTAAAACTTCGCTGACTACTCGCAGCACATATGGGAAGGTGTCTTTAGCTGGCAAAACAGGAATAATGGCACGTTCGGCTAGAGCGCCATGCCCCACTTCTCGTCGTCCTGGTGTACGCATTGGTCGAGTTTCCCCTACTGAATATGGGGGGAAATTGTAATGATGAATATATGTTTTTTCTGTATTTGGGTTCAGATCATCCATTTCTTGAGCATCACTTGGAGTTCCTAGAGTTGCAGTAGAAAGAACTTGAGTGAGACCTCTTTGGAAAAGCCCTGAGCCATGAACACGTTTTGGTAGTACTCCTGCGGCAGATTCAATCTTTCTTACCTCATCAAGAGCTCTCCCATCAACTCGTTTTCCTTGCTTAATTATTTGCTCCCGCATTAACTTTTTGGTTAATGCTTTGAAACTTGCTCCTAGTAATTTGTTATTTGAAGACATTGCTTTTCGCACAGAATTATCTTCTTTTAATCCGTCAATTGTTTCGGCCGCTCCTGTTTTGATCTCGTCAAGCTTTTTGTCTCTCTCATCTTTTGTTTGGTCAAATTGTTTAAGAACCTCACCAATTGATTTGGTGTAATTTTTTTCTAAGTAGTTAGGAATTGTGCTATCAATTGCAGGCTGTTCAGGTTTCACTTGCTCTATACCGGCCTCTTTAAGAACTCCTTCTTGAGCTTTGATCAATTCACAGACTGCTTCGTATCCAAAATCAATTGCTTCGATTACATCTTGTTCGGTGAGTTGGTTTGCTCCCGCTTCGACCATTACAACTCCATCAGGGGTCCCAGCTACGACCAGATCAAGATCGCCTCGCTCCATTTCTCTAAAGCTTGGGTTTAAAACAAAGTCATCCCCTAGCAGACCTACTCTCACTGCAGCCATAGGGCCATTGAAAGGGATTCCGGCAATTAAAGTCGCCATTGAAGCCCCTGTAACCGCCAGAACATCTGCAGGAACTCTTTCGTCTAAAGATAGGCAACTAGCAACTATCTGAATGTCGTCTCTCATCCATGATGGAAACAACGGCCTCATAGGGCGGTCAATAAGACGGCAAATAAGAGTTGCGCGTTCTGGAGGACGACCTTCTCGTCGCATAAAGCTGCCTGGTATTCGCCCTGCTGCATACAGACGTTCTTCGTAGTCACATATCAATGGAAGGAAGTCGATGCCTTCACGACCCGAAGACCTGGTAGCGGTAACTAGGACTGCGGTGTCTCCGCATTCCACCATCACTGATCCACCGGCCTGGGGCGCATATCGCCCTGTAGTCAGTCGTATCTCCCGACCATCAAAGGAGATCGACTTAGTCTGACCTTGCACTTTTGCTTATGTCTTTTTGTCTTTCGTTATTCTTGCATCTGATAGGGACCCTTCAGGAGAAAATATGTTTTAGCAATGATTAATTCGTTCAAATACAAAAACTTAGATTTGATTTACCACTTTAATTTCTTGAATATCTCTAGATGTGTTTAGTTTGGCTTTGCTTCTAAGGCTTTCAAATTACCAGCTGGACTTAACTACACCTGGTAGCTCCCCCTTGTGTGCACGTTGACGAAGTTGGTTGCGACAAAGGCCAAAATCTCTATAAACACCGCGTGGTTTACCAGTGGCCCAACAACGGTTTCTCATTCGACTTGGCGCACTGTTTCTTGGTAGAGCCTGAATTTTGCGATGTATTTCTAGGCGCTCCATAGGGCTTTTGGCTGAATGGAAAGCTTTCAACAAGGCCATGCGCTTGTCCGCATATCTTTCTACAAGCTTCTTGCGCTTAACATCGCGCGCAATCATTGACTTTTTGGCCATGCAGCGGATTGCAATAGATAAAACCCAGAAGGATATTAACTGTTCACATGACTTGAAAAGTTTCTCGGGCAATGGGACCGTCTCTCAAAGCCTTTGATTGGAATGTTTATTTAATTTGTTCAAGGGGTGGTTGTTCCAATAGGGAGAAGGACATTGGCCTTGTTTTGTGATTGCCTTAACGGTTGATCAATGCTTGAACAATTGAAAGTTGAGCGGTATCTCGGATTATAAGTACAACACTCAGTCCAACCAGAAGAAGAAAACCTGATTGGATGAAGGCCATTTGTATCTTTTGAGGAACTGGTTTACCACGGACCCCTTCGATTAAAAGAAGTGCCATTTGTCCTCCATCAAGAAGTGGCAGGGGTAACGAATTGAGTACAGCTAAATTTATTGAGACCAATGCGGCGAAAAGGACTAGACCAGAAGAACCTTTTTCAGAAAGTTGTGCTCCTATTTCTACAATTTTTACTGGGCCGCTTAATTGTTTTGAAGTAGATCCGAAGTCTGTTATTAGCCCTTGATATCCAGTTATTGTTCTAGTTAGTAGATCGCTGAATTGACCATCAGCATTCTTTAGAATTTCATTTGGCCCCTTGGCAGGTTGGATTCTTTCACTAATGTTTGGTTGCAATTGAGCGCCAATTTTCCCACTTCCTAATTGATCCCTAGGCTTAATGCTTACGATTTTGCTGTCAGTTCCTCGTAAGCGTTCGAGTTTGATAGTTCTCCCTGGCGCATTTTGGATTTGTTCTACAAATAGTTGAACTGCTTCTTGACCTTTGCCCAATTTCAAACCATCAATACTGAGAATTTGATCTCCTGAGACAAGGTCGGAGCTTTCGGCAGGTTGCCCTGGCTGAACAGACATAATTAGAACTCCAGGCTCAGGCGCGCTTGGTATTCCAACTAATGCCGCTTGGCCAATAAGTACTAACCAGGCAAGTAAAAGGTTCGCTAGAACACCTGCAGAGATTACGAAGGCTCTTTGAATTAAGGGGCGGTTGCGCAGTAGGTTTGGATCATCCTTAGGGATTTTGCTATCAATATCATCGTCTGGGAATGAAACAAATCCTCCAAGTGGAAGTGCTCTAATTGAGTAGGTGATTCCTGCGAATTCCTTCTTGAAAATTGCAGGACCAAAACCAATTGAGAAGCCATTAACATGTATTCCTTGCAACCTTGCAGCAAGAAAATGTCCTAATTCGTGAAAGAAGATCAGTAGACCTAGAACTAATAAGGATGCAAGAACGTTCATTAATTAATAATCAGTTGTTGCGGTCAGGTTGTAATTGAGTTCCTCCGAAATATGGCACTAGTGCTTTGGGAATAGTTACACTCCCATCTGATTCTTGGCCATTTTCTAATAAAGCAGCCATTGTTCGCCCTACTGCTAAACCACTTCCATTAAGGGTATGCACTAGGCGGGTTGTTTTCCCTTCTTTTGTTCGTATAGAAGAACGTCTTGCTTGAAAATCATTACAGGTACTGCAGCTAGAGATTTCTCTGTATGTTTCTGCTCCTGGCAGCCAGACTTCAAGATCAAAAGTACGAGCGGCAGAGAAGCCAAGATCGCCTGTACAAAGTTCTATAACGCGATAAGGCAGTTCAAGTTTTTGTAGGACAGCTTCTGCATCTTTAGTTATTTGTATATGAGCATCTTTTGATTCTTCGGGATGAACAAACCAGTAAAGCTCGACTTTGTTGAATTGATGAAGTCTAATAAGACCTCTAGTGTCTCTGCCATAGCTTCCTGCTTCTCGTCGAAAGCAAGGGCTATAGGCGACATATCGAAGAGGTAATTGATCACTAGGAATGATTTCTTCTCGATGTAATGATGTAACTGGAACCTCTGCAGTGGGGGTTAGCCATAAATCGTCCTCAGAGCAACGAAAGCTTTCTTCGGCAAATTTTGGAAGTTGACCGGAGCCAGTAAGGCTTGCGGTATTAACAAGAACTGGAGGCAAAACTTCTTGATAACCTTTTGCAGTATGTATATCCAGCATGAAGTTGATTAAAGCTCTTTCCAGGCGAGCACCTTGATTAAGCAGCGTCACAAAGCGACTTTGGGAGACTTTTGCCGACCGCTCAGTGTCGAAAAGATTTAGACGCTCCGCAATCTCCCAATGCTTCTGAAGATTACCCCCCTTTCGCGGTTCACCCCAGTATCGCTTTTCTTGATTGTCTTTTTCGTTTCTTCCGTTTGGACATTCTTTGGCTGGAAGGTTTGGAAAACTAAGTAGCTTTTCTTTTAAAGCTAATGAGATTGTTTTCTCTCTCTCCTCTAAAAGTGCTACTTTTTTTTTGATCTGGTTTCCTTTCAATCGAAGTTCTGAAATTTCCGTTGATTGTGGTGTGATTCCGCTTTTGATTTTCTGACCAACTTCTTTCCCTATTAGATTTCCTTCTGCTTGAAGGTTGCTACGTTCTTCTTCAATATCTCTTTGCTGTTGGGCAATTTGCTGCAAGTTAATTAGGTCTACTTTGATTCCTCTTCGAGCTAGTTCCCGAGCTATTAGATTGGGATTGTCACGCACCAGGCGCTGATCAAGCACGAGAATTTTTAAGTTGTTTGATTAGCCTAAGACTTGCTGCTCCATATCCTTGAGATTTTGTGATCAAGTAAGTTTTGATTGTTTTGGAAGTCCCTATGAGCAGCAGTTGAAACACTTTCTCTATGGGTTATTCAATAAAGGGTTTAAAGTATTAATCATCATTTAATTAGGTGTTAAGTATTACAGATGCTGGCCTTGCTCTTCCAGTGGAAGCCCATTCTTTTAAGGAGGTGAGTTGCTCCTTTGCTGTTCTTGATAGTGGGATTAATTGACTTGCAGCAAGAATTAGATCTGTTTCTTCTAGTTCTCGCCTTTCTGCAAATGCAAGATGCATAGCCTCTATCACAGTCTGTTCTAGTTCTGCACCAGAGAACTCACTCGTACGTCCAAGGACAGTGTTTAAAGAGAGGTTTAAGTTTGGCCTCCTTTGTTGGATATGTAATTCCAGTATCCTTAATCTTTCTTGGATGCTAGGTAGGTCAAGCATAAAAATCTCATCGAAGCGGCCTTTGCGTAGAAGTTCGCTAGGTAATCTTTCAACACCATTCGCTGTCGCAACTACAAAAACTGCTGAGGTTTTCTCTGCCATCCAAGTTAGGACGTTTGCTAGGACCCGTTGACTTGTTCCGCCATCACTTCTGGCATCGCCACCAAATCCTTTGTCGATTTCATCTATCCATAGAACACAAGGAGCCATAGCTTCTGCTCGTTGAATAGTCTCTCTAGTGCGTGCTTCACTTGCACCAACCAATCCTGCAAAAAGACGTCCTACATCCAGCCTTAACAATGGCATCGACCAACTATGCGCAATAGCTTTAGCTGTTAAGGATTTACCTGTACCTTGCGGGCCAACTAGTAAAACTCCTCTTGGGAGTGGTAATCCAAAGTTGCGTGCTTCATCTGAAAATGCTTGGTGGCGTTGGCCCAACCATCCTTTGAGTGCATCTAGACCTCCGATATCTGCTGTAGTGGCTTTTGTTTCGCAATATTCGAGAACCTCACTTCTTGCGATGTTTTGGCGCTTTTCTTCAAGGATTTCGGTCAAGTCTTCACGACCTATTTGGCCTCTTTGTGCAAGAGCCCTTGCTGCTACTTGACGGACTCTTATTTCACTAAGTCCACTGCATGCATGAGTTAATTCTTCTAGAACGTCATTTTTAAGTGATTGACCAGTTGCTTTAGCAATATTAGTAATTAGATTTCTAAGCTCCAGCTCTTCTGGTAGGGGTAGATCTAAAATAGTTAAAGCTTCATCAAGATCTTTAGGAGGGTCCCACGAACCTGAGCAAAGAACAATTGTGTGAGGCTTTTTTCTGAGTACGCAACTAAGGTTTCTAAGCATGCGTGCTATGCCTGCGTCTTCACAAAAACGATGGAAATCTTTTAAAAGAAGAATTGTTGGGTTGTTTGTGTCGATCTTTTGAAGCCATTGAAGAACAGCCATTGGTTGCCTAGCACCAAGTCCTTTTTCATTAACTACACCTTGGAGACCTTCTATGAAGTCCCAGCAGGCGAGACGCCTGGGCTTCAACCTTGCCGCTGCTTGAGTTAATAGTTCCTCGAGCCGTTCTTCTTCATTGCTACGTATCCAAATAAGAGGTGTTCTGGCTCTAATTAAAAGATCTAAATGGGCATCCCAACTTTTCATGGCTTTAGTAACTTTTTAAGCTCAGACCATCGAGGATCAATTGATTTTGGATCATTGTATTGAAAGTCAGTAGACAATAATTTATCTTCCTTTTTCAGATTTATTGCTCCTTTGCAATCGAGGCTACAAATTTTTAATAAGGGCATTTGCAGGCTCAATTGCTCATAAACCCACCTTTCAAGATCAAATTCACTATAAGGATCGATATGATCTACAATTTCATCTTGGTAGAAATCTTCTTTTAATTGGTCCATTTGCTCAATTAAAAGCATTTCATATGAGTCATATTTAAGTATTTGATTGAAATCTAATAGACATCTATCACATTTAAGGTTAATGATTGTATTTATATCGCCTTTGATTTTCAGGATTTGTCCTTGAATCTCAGCAGTTATTACTCCACGAATAGGAGTTAAAGAAGGCAGCTCATCTAGATATCCTTCGAATCTAAAAACCTTTGGAGCTGATAGGACTTTTAATTCCTTTAGTGGAATCGGTTGGAGCCCAAGACTCATTTGCCACTTTTGGGCTCGAAGGGTAAACGCTCTCCTAAAGCTTGCGCTGATCCAGCAACTGCAGTGGTTGTAGGTTTTGAAAGTTGATCATCAAGTATCTTTTGAAGGTTATCTGGTAGCGCTTCACGACTTAGCAGGAAAGTTTGTACTGCTTGGAAGATGTTTGCAATCACCATGTAAAGCAATACACCAGCTGGCAGCGGGAAGAAGAGAAACATGCCAGTGATCATTATTGGAGTGATCTTGTTGGCTGTTGATTGTTGTGGGTTTACAGGCATTCCCCTTCCTGAAAGTGCCTGAGAAATAACAAGTGTTAGGCCAAAGCCCCCGACAAGAATCGCGATGTCCCAATTAATTGCTCCATCAACATAGAAACCAACTTGACCTAGAGCTTTTATGAAAAGAAAGCCACTTTTGGCTGCTAATCCTGGGATTTTCCCTTCAACAGTTGCATCTCCTGGAGAAATACCTTTGACGCTCCCATCAGAGGAAACTTCTACAAATTCCTCACCTTTTGTGACCTTCCAATTCGGAGTGAATTGTGAGCCATTGTCAAATCGAGATAGGACTTTGCTATATGGTTCTCCTCTAAGTGTTTGGAGGTTGATCTGTACTTTTTCACCTGTTCCAATTTTTGTTCCTCCTGGTAGAGAGGCAACAATCGGGAAATGGTCTTTTTCTGTTACAAATATCGAATGTCTTCCACTCGTAAAGGGCTTTGGTTCAACTGTGGCAATTTGCTCTGAAGGCAGGACTTTCATATTGACCAAATATGGAACATCAGCGAAGGGTGATCCTCTTAAGGTCGCAAATAGAGCAAAGAGTATTGGCATCTGCACTAAAAGGGGTAAACAACCCGCAAGAGGGCTGCCGAACTCACCCATAAGTTTCCCTAGCTCCTCTTGTTGCTTTTGAGGGTTGTTTGCATAACGACTTTTGATTTCTGCTTGTCGTTTCTGCATTACTGGCTGGGCAATACGCATGCGTCTAGCACTTCGAATTGATCCAGCGCTTAAAGGGAATAGTGCAAGTCTTATGACAATTGTTAGTGCAACAATCGCTAGCCCGTAGCTGGGTACTAATCCATAGAAGAAATCCAGGATCGGTATCAGGAGATTGTCAGAGAGGTACCCGATCACGATTGTTTTATCAGGGTGGAGGGAAATGTCATGCCAGTTTGCAATATCAGATGTCCAGTTGTCTTATTCGTTGGACGCTTCCCTTAGGCAGCGAAACCTTGCACATCCTTAGCAGAAGTACTGGAAACATTACTATTCATTTGCTTCAGGATGAAATTTTCTGTCTCTCGAAAGCTAGGAACTGAACGCATTTCTAGTTTGGCTCCATCTTTTAAAAAAAGAACCATGTCTCCATAAAAACCAAAACCCCTTGGAATAGAACGAATTTCCTTGATCTGGTTATAAACAACTTGACTTTGATCTCTTCCGAACCACCCCCCTGTAATTGAAACCCTTTTCTGGGTGATTTTGTAACGAAGCCATAATGCACGAACTACCGCACCAAAGGCGAAGGGAAGCCCCACAAGTGTTAGTCCTGCTATTAGGTTGATAATTAGGTCGACTTTTGCAGGGCCGCCCTCATAATAAATTTCTTCTTGAATGTTTTTCATGGAAGGAAACCTGCTTTCAGAAGCAATCTGTCGCATTCTTTAAGCAATTGCTTAGGCTCTTTGGAAGAAGATTGAGGTTTGAGACTGAAAAGTGCCCATTTATTAGAAAGTCCACTTACACCATATAATTTTTCTCTTAGATGTTGATGAATAAGGCGCCTTAGGCGGTTTCTGATCACTGCCTTTTTGCTCACTTTGCTGCTAATAGCAATTGCGCACCTGCAAGTTTTTGATTCAAATTTTAGATCTTTGCGTTTATAAAATTTACTTTCTGCCTTGACAACTCTTAGCAAGATTGAGGGCTCGTGATACCGAAGGCCTTCTTTATATAGATGATCAAAACATCTGTGCCCTTGTAATCGCATTGATTTAGGCAAAACCATTTGCTATTTCCTTATCCTTGATTGGAAGGGGCAATGAATATTGGAATGGCTTCAAATTAAACTGCGATTCGCACTCTGCCTCTTTTGCGACGACTTCGAATGACTCTGCGGCCAGTATGAGTTCTCATACGAACGCGAAATCCTGATACCCGCTTCCTTTTTCGGCTTGTGCCTCCAAGGGTTCTTTTAGTCATTGATCTTTTTCGCGGTAAGTGCTTTGTCCTAGTAAGTAATTTATCAGTTCAACGAATATCTAGATTCCAACTACCTATGTAACGGGAAATAGGCATGTCTCCAGGGGATTGTGTCAAAGCATTCACTTGAAACATTCCAACTTTGCTTGGGTTGAAGATTTTCATCACAACCGCATACCCTTCCTTACTAACAGGAATGGGTTGATTTGGGAAAACATCGATAGAGGTTTTCTCACCTTTGGTTACTTCAAAGACAGCAGGTATTTTTTCCTCACATCTTGTTTTTTCAAGCATTCCACCAACACTAATGCGACATAAACTTAATTTTTTCGGCTTGATATTTGAATCAAAATGCTCAGGGAAATTTATGGTTAGTTTGAGTATTGCTGTCTTCCTAGTCTTTGGTTTCATTACTAGGTAATAAGTCGACCTAGCTCTTTTTTGGTCTGAACTTTGATAGTAATAAAGCTTTTTATAGTTTGCATCCTGCTCCCAACGAAATTCAAGCATTGCTGGTGTGCTTAAACCTTTAGGAGGATTGATTCCTTCTAAAGCTAGACATGCACCAACAATCCCTATCTTTATGCCAGTTGCCACAATCATTTGTAGGCGAACACTTGATTGAATTAGGGCCATCTGTTGAAGTTCAGCGTTTGGATGGAAACTTGAAATTTTTAGGAGGATGTTGATATTCTCCTTTGCTCTCTTGATCCATAGACAAAGATTGGGCCGGCCAAATATCTGGCAGTTATGGTTTTGATCTATCTGGCCGCAATGAAATCGCCTCTCCTAGATAGGGGTGCTGAGGTTTTTGATTGATTGGCAGAAATACGTGTGCAAGTATTCGAATGCAATTCTTTAAATCTCCCGGTACTGACATTTGCTGGCAATCTAGTAACGCCACGTTGTCCCAACCTGGCTGTCGCCTGGCTATGGCAGCTGGGAAACAAGCATTTAAATCAGTTGTTACAGAAAATGTGATGGATACAATCTGCTCAGGTTTGAGTTTGTTCCGCTCGACTAGTGCCTCGACCAGTTCAGTCACCGATGAGTCGATTGCTTCGACTTCATTGCTTTGACTAGTAGTTGCGCCTCTTATTCCTTTTAATTGAAGGCTTTCTTTTTGTAAGGCCATAGGTCAGGGCTTAAAAAGCCACAAGATTTGGCCACTATTGGATAGCTCAAAATTAATTAAGGTAATCATGTTGGAAAAGAAAGAGCTCCCAGGAAGTAAGCCCATTAATCGTTTTTTGGGACTGCCAAGAGTAATTGTGCGGGTTTTTTCCTCATCTAGACCCGCAAGTTTTGCTGCTAGCCGTCGAGCATGATCTTCATCACCCAACTCATCGATTAATCCAAGCTCCAGTGCTTGTGAGCCTGTGAATACCCTTCCATCAGCAAACTCGCGGACCTCTTTATTGGTTAGTTGTCGACCATTTGCAACAGCCTCAACAAATTGGTCATAACTACTATCAATGAGTGATTGAAGAAGATCCCGCTCCTCATTTGAAAGGGCACGATCTGGTGAGAGAATATCTTTAAAAACTCCACTTTTCACTGTCTCAAAACGTATACCTATTCGTTCTAACAACTTGGAGAGATTGTTTCCTCGCAGGATCACACCAATTGAACCAGTGATTGTCCCTGAATTAGCAACAATTTTTTCCGCAGCGACTCCCACATACACTCCTCCAGAGGCTGAGATGTTCCCAAAGCTGGCAACAACATGACAACCCTTTGCTCTGAGTCTGAGAAGGGCTCCATGTATTTCCTGACTATCCCCAACAGTGCCGCCTGGGGTGTCTATGCGAAGTAATAGGGCGGGATATTCCCTTTCCTCAATTTGCTTTAGAGCTTTGAGGACGAGTTTGCGAGTAGAACCATTAATTGGTCCTTCAATAAGGATGCGTGCAATTCTCTTTCTGGATTTGCGACGCAAGGGCCAGATCATTTTAGTTTTGCGTTGTTCCTTAGATCTTAAAAAGGAGATTGCTTGCTGACCTTATGTCTTTAATTCGGCACTGGTTGCTGATGGTTTTGCCATTTGCTTTATGGGGCACTGCAATGGCAGCGATGGCTCCATTAGTTGACTCTGCTGGTCCATTGGTAGTTGCTTCTTTGCGGCTTTTGCCTGCTGGGTTAGTACTTCTTATTGCCGTTCCTTTTTTGGGGCGTAGTTGGGTTATCGCTCCGAAAGATTTGTTGTGGTTTTTGATGTTTACTTTTATTGATGCGAGTCTTTTTCAGCTGTTTCTAGCAAAAGGTCTTTCGGAAACAGGTGCTGGCTTGGGTTCGGTAATAATTGATTCGCAACCATTGATGGTCGCTCTTCTTGCACGCAGTCTTTTTGGCGATGCAATAAATCCAATTGGCTGGGTTGGGTTGATGGTCGGATTACTGGGCATACTTTGCCTTGGGGCTCCACCTGAGCTTCTTAGTCAGTGGTTCTTAATGGGCCAGGCTGCATCCATATCAAGTCTTTGGAGTCATGGAGAAGGTTGGATGTTTTCAGCTGCAATTGCCATGGCTTTGGGCACAGTATTAATACGCTTCACCTGTCGGAATAGTGACCCTGTAGCCGTTACTGGCTGGCACATGATTATTGGTAGTGCTCCTCTGATTGCTTGCCATTTTTTTGATAGTAAATGGTCATTTTTACCTGACTGGTCAATTTTTGAATGGGGGTTAATGGCATATGCAAGTTTGTTTGGAAGTGCCTTGGCTTATGGGTTGTTTTTTTGGTTCGCCAATAAAGAAGAACTAACAACTTTTAGTACGCTTGCATTTTTGACTCCTGTTTTTGCCCTCGCCAGCGGAGGGATCTGGCTGGGCGAGAGGCTTCAACTCTTGCAATGGGTTGGAGTCTCTTTAGTACTGCTATCAGTGGTTTTGGTAAGTCAACGTCGTCGGTTTTGGCATCCAAGTACATCTGACGCAAATGTTTTGCAAGGAGGAGCGCGGGGTTGAAAACTACATCTCTGAAGCTCGTTTTAGTTAGCACTCCTATTGGTTATTTAGGGAGTGGGAAAGGAGGTGGAGTTGAGCTAACTATGCGCTCATTGATAAAGGGACTTTTGTCTTTAGGACACAAGATTACTTTGCTAGCACCACAGGGATCGGTTCTCCCTTCTGATTGCTCTGCCGCGGAGATAAGACACGTTCCTGGCATAGATCAACCAAGTTGGCAGCATCAGGAAGTTAGTGCTCCAGTAGTTATTCCTCCTGATGGGGTTTTGCTTGGCCTGTGGGAACAAGCACTGGAACTTGGGAAAGAATCTGATGCAGTGCTTAATTTCAGTTACGACTGGCTGCCTATTTGGCTGACCCCTCGAGTGGAGCCAGATTTGTTTCATCTGATCAGCATGGGAGCCGTCTCTCAAGTTATGAAAACGCTTATTAGTGAATTGTCTAAATCTGATCCTTCTCGACTTGCTTTTCATACATACCGCCAAGCTTCTGACTATGAACTTTTTGGAGAGCCTGTCGTTTTAGGTAATGGTTTTGATCTGAATCATTATGATTTTCAGCCTCTAGGTGGGGGGCCACTTGGCTGGGCAGGAAGGGTTGCTCCTGAGAAAGGCTTAGAAGATGCAGTTGCTGTTGCAGCCGCATTGGGAGATCGATTATTGGTTTGGGGTGTAATGGAAGACCCGGAGTATGCAAAAAAAATCGAATCAAATTTCCCCCCTGGAACAATTGATTGGAGAGGCTTTCTTTCGACAGCTGAATTACAGAGTCAACTTCGCACCTGTAGAGCTTTATTGAATACACCAAAATGGAATGAAGCCTATGGAAATGTTGTTGTAGAAGCAATGGCTTGCGGAGTCCCTGTAGTTGCTTATGACCGTGGTGGTCCTGGTGAACTTATTAATTCTGGTTTTACTGGCTGGTTAGTTCCTCCTGACGATGTTGTTGCTATGACTGAAGCTGCATCACAGGTAGGAATGATTGACCGAAAAGAATGTCGGAACTGGGTCGAGAATTCAGCATCTCATGATGGATTTGCGCGACGAGTTGAGTCTTGGATAAAGAAAGGTATTTCTACAACAAAGTTTCCCAAGGGCTAATTGATTTGGACTCCTCTGACGAGAAAGTGATTTTGCTGCGCCGTCAACGTCAAAGGGGACTTTGCCTGATTCTTTTTTTGGGATTGGTGCTTTGTTTTTGGCAACTTGGCTCGACAGGATTAGTTGACGAGACGCCTCCGAAATTTGCAGCGGCTGGCCGTGCAATGAGCATAACTGGAGATTGGCTTACCCCTAGAGCAAATGGGATTCCTCGATTTGATAAACCTCCTTTGCTTTATTGGCTAATGGGTATGGTTTATTCCAGTCCAGGTCAGGAGCTTTGGGACCCTCTTGGATCTTGGGCAGCGCGATTCCCTTCAGCACTTTCATCTGTTTTGGTCATGCTGTTTTTAGGGGACACAGTAATGCGGTGGCCCCAGAAAGCTGAGACTTTTCCACGCCGAACAGGAGTAATAGCTGCACTAGCTTTCTCTCTTTCTCCATTAGTTCTGATTTGGAGCCGTATTGCTGTTAGTGATGCATTGCTTTGTTGCACATTTGGGGTGAGCATGCTTCTTCAATGGAGACGTTATGTAAATCCAACAAGGTTTTCTTGGGTTTATGCATGGATTGCTTTGGCATTGGCGGTACTTACAAAGGGGCCAGTAGCAATTGTGTTAATGGGGATGACTCTTGTTTTGTTTGCTTGGACTCAAGAGGACTTTGCACTGCTATGGAATCGATTACGACCTATACCTGGATTATTAATTACTGCTTGCATAAGTTTGCCTTGGTATTTGATGGAATTATTGAAAGAAGGGCAACCTTTTTGGGATAGTTTCTTCGGTTATCACAATTTCCAGCGGTTTACTTCAGTCGTTAATTCACATCAGCAACCATGGTGGTTTTTTGGGTTGATTTTTATTATTGCTTCTCTTCCTTTTACACCTTTGCTAATCCTTGGGATGGGGAAAGCATTTAAAATAATTGGCCAGAAAGTTAAAAGTGCCGAAAAACAACCTGAGAACTCTCTTTTGGTTTTTGCGGCTTGTTGGTTACTTTGTATTTTGGTATTTTTCACATGTGCAGGAACAAAGCTCCCTAGTTATTGGCTTCCGGCAACACCCGCAGCAGCAATCTTAATTGCTTTCTCCGAAAGTTACACTAGGAAGCATAAAAGAAGACAAGTATTTTTATTTGCTTGGTGGGTTTCTATAATTTTGGTTTTGTTGATTGCATTTTTTATGTGGTCTTCAATTTTTTGGGATCAATTTGGACTTACTCAATATATAAATGACCCTGAGATTCCTGGCTTCGCAGAAAGTCTAATTTCCAGTGGGATTCTTATTAGAGCTGCAACTTGTTTTAGCCTTAGTGCTTGCCTTGGAATTGTTTTGATTTTCAGGCCAAGGCCTGGAGGATTGCTTGCCTTGCAGGCTCCATTGGCCGTGTTTCATTTAGTTGTGCTTTTGCCATTATTTGGATTAGTAGATGAACTAAGGCAATTGCCTTTGCGTCAAGTTTCTAATTTATTGCTGGCATCTCAGAAGCCAGATGAATCAATTTTAATGGTCGGAGTTTCTAAACCATCTATTCATTTCTATACTAAGCAAGTGATTTTATATGAAGGAAATACTGCCCGTAACTTAGTTAATCTTACCGATAGATTAGGTATCGAGAAACGATTAGGGTGGTCTGGTAAATTAATAGATAGAACCAAAAGAAACAATACTGCCTTAGTTGTTATTGATAATAAAACTAGCCAACTACCTCATTGGAGAGGATTGGATCCAGTTTTACTTGGCCAGTTTGGTATATATAAAGTATGGAGATTAAATAGGCGAATTCTTGAAAGGAGGGCTATTGAATTAATTGTTGGTGGAGTTAAACCAAACTGGCGATTACCTAAGCCAGAGTGGTTTTAATTCTCAAGGTTAAAAATAGATCTCTATTGACAATTATTGGATTTATTAAATTGGATATTAATACGGCTTATTATGTTATTATCTCTTGAGTAATTGGTTCTGAGGGTTTTCTTCCTGTTTGATTTATTTGTGTAGATCTTTCATTATTCATTAGACAAAATTATTGCTCTTCTGCAGAAGCCGCACATGCCCCAGAGGGCCATTTCTCCAGCAGGAGCTGGGCTACTGCATTGGCTGCATTTTGCGATGCCATGAACATCAATTCTGCTTGGGTGTCTTCCCCAGATACTGTCTTCGCTTTCTAGTTGGTTTTTTTTTGCTCGGGGATGGTATTGCTGAATACGTAAGTCGCGCACTTCATAGCCTTGAGTTCGAATTCTCGCTAAAAGTTGTGTGCGGTTATATTGCAAAGCCTGCAGCCATTGGGGGTGTTTTGCCCCAATTACCAACATTCCCCTTCGGAGGCTTAGAGGCTTGCAATTGGATGCAAGAGGCTCTCCTGCAATTTTTGACCAGTCTTGCCATAGTCCTGCAATATTATTTCTTTTTTTTTGCCAAGAAATTTTTATATCATCTAAGCAACTGGAAAGTCTTGAAGCCATTGCAGGAGGAGCTTCTTGGAGAATTTCTCCTTTGCCAAATTTTTTACGCTTTTGATTGCTAGGTAATGCCATCCCATCACTCTAGGTGGAGTATTTTCCTGGCCTCGCTAGCCTCCTATAGGTCTTATTCAAAGTCTTTATGGGATTCTTTGACAGGTTGAGCCGATTGCTGCGCGCCAATCTCAATGATCTTGTGAGCAAGGCAGAGGATCCTGTCAAGATCCTGGATCAATCTGTAGCTGATATGCAGGCGGACTTGGTTAAGTTGCGCCAGGCAGTTGCAATGGCAATTGCTAGTCAAAAGAGGCTTAAAAGTCAGGCAAATCAAGCAAAAGTGCAATCATCAACATGGTATGAGCGGGCCGAGCTAGCGCTTAAAAAGGGTCAGGAAGATTTGGCAAGGGAAGCACTTACAAGACGTAAAACTTTCCAGGAATCATTTGATGGTCTAACTAGTCAACTCCAGGCACAGGAAGGACAGGTCGAGATGTTGACGCGCAGTCTTGTAAAACTTGAAGGGAAGATTGCAGAGGCTAAGACCAAGAAGGACATGCTTAAAGCCAGGGCTCAGGCTGCTGAAGCACAGCAACAATTGCAGAGTGCCGTTGGGGGTATGGGTACAAATTCAGCAATGGCGGCCTTTGAGCGTATGGAAGATAAGGTCGAAGCTCTTGAGGCTTCGGGGCAGGCAGCTGCAGAGTTGGCGGGAGCAGATTTGGAGAGTAAGTTTGCAGCCCTTGAAGGCAGTGATGATTTAGATGATGAATTGAATGCCCTTCGGCAAAAACTTCAAGATGGTGCGGAGGCGGTAGCACTTCCTGAGGGTGATGTTGATGATTTAGAGAGACAGAAACCTAATGATGAAATTGAAGTAGTAAAAGTTAGAGAGGTAGATGCAGATCTTGAGGCGCTTAAGCGATCTATTGACAAGACTTGATGTTATATTTATGAAAAAAAGTAATTGCGTTTTTAAGTATTTCTTGTTTGCTTTAAGGTCTCCCCTTTGCCATGAGAACGTAAAAAAAAGATATTTTGAACTAGTAAGTTCTTAACTAGAATAATGCATTAAATAGGCCATTATAAATGACAATATCCAGGCGAGTGGAAAGATTGGGTTCAGGTATTTTTCATCGAAATGATGTGAGAAAAGAATCCTATAGGAATAAGAGTATTACTAATAGCCTTTCTCCTTTACTGGACTTGTCATTAGGGTCTACTGACCTTTTGCCCCCGGCAATTGTCTTAGAAGCTATCAAAAAAAGTATATATGAGCCAGAGAGCTCTTCATACTGCCTGCATGCCGCGACAAAACCTTTCAGAGAGGTTGTAGCAGATTGGGCTGAAAAACGTTTTGGGGTTGATGTTGATCCAAATAGCGAGGTTTTGTTGTTAGTGGGCTCTCAAGAAGGGACTGCTCATCTTCCACTTGCTGTCATGAACCCTGGTGAGGCTGGTTTAATTTTGGACCCTTCTTACCCTTCTCATCGGGGAGGTTTAGTTCTGGCTGATGCACAGATAGAACGTTTGTTGTTAACGGCTAATGAGGGATGGAAACCTGATTTTGGTTCGCTTTCAAATAGTCAATTGGATCAATTGAAAATCATTGTTTTTGGTTTCCCTCATAACCCAACCGCTCAGGTTGGTGAGCAGAGTTGGTTAGATGATGCCATGGCCTGTGGAGTGAACCATCATATCGTTATTGCTCATGACAATCCTTATTTGGACCTTTCTCTTGAAGGTGATTCACCTTCTTTATTGAGGTGTGAAGGGTGGAAGGAATGGGGAATTGAGTTTTATTCTTTATCAAAAGCTTGGTGCCTGGGAGGATTCAGAATTGCCTTTGCGATAGGGGCAAAAAAACTTATTTCAGGTTTAGTGCGATTAAAAAGTGTTGTGGACTTTAATCAGTCTTTGGCATTGCAGAAGGGTGCAATAGTGGCACTTACTTCTTGTTTAGACTGTCCTGGCAAGGTAGTTGAAATTTATAGGGAACGTCGAGATAGAACTCTTAGGGCACTTAGCCATTTGGGATGGCATGTTCCGTCCCCATCCATGGCAATGTACCTTTGGCTGCCATTACCTACTTGGGCCGTTGACAAGGGTTGGGACGATGAGCATTTAGCAGCAGACCTTTTGGAAAAGACAGGGATCGCTATAACACCCGGCTCAGGCTTTGGTGCTGGGGGAGCCAATTGGTTGAGATTGGCATTGGTTCGTCCTGCGGATGAAGTGGAAAAAGCTATTTCACGAATTGGACCATGGTGGAATGCGAACAGCTAATTCCTTTACAGGAGGAGCGGCTGTGGCGCAATTTTTGCGTTCTCAGTATTTAGGGAAAAAGGTTTGGCAATTGCGTTGGAAGCCAGTATGCGCGAGTACTGAGTTTGACCTTTCGGATTGGCTTAAAGAAAAACCTTTTAAAGGGCAAATTCCTCGCGCATTGATTGCTGCACGACAGACTCATGGCATGGGTCAGCGAGGTCGTATATGGAAAGCTCCGGCTGGCGGGGTTTGGATAAGTGCAGCTTTTCCTCTAATTGGAGATCAAAAATCAGCTGGATTGCTTGGATTGGCGGTAGCAGTTGCAATGGTTCATAGATTGGAGAAATACTGTGTATCTGCTCAAATCAAGTGGCCTAATGACTTACTTGTCGGTGATAGAAAGTTGGCTGGTTTGTTGCCCAGACTTGTTTATCGAGGAGACAGATTGCGATTAGGACGAATTGGTCTAGGTTTGAATGTTTGTAATCATGTTCCAGATGGTGGCATTTCGCTTGTCGAGCTTCTGCGACCAATTAATTGTCAACCATTTCTATGGGCTGCAGAAGTCCTTTTTGCTTTGGATTGTGCTATGGAGATGATTGAAGATGCAGAGGCTGTTCGTTATGAAGCTGAAAACCTGCTTTGGGCTCAGGAGGTTAAAGACCCAGAAACAGAAATGGTTTGGGAAATTGATGGATTAGATATTAATGGGGCTTTGAGGCTCAGGAAAGGCTCTTATAAAACAGTTTGGAATCGTTGGGCATGAATTTGATCATTTAATTTCTTTTTTGAATTTCAATCACTTTTCCATCGTTGAAATAAGCTACTTTTTTAGCCCTGGCGGCAACGTTATCTTCGTGTGTTACTAAAACAAGGGTGATGCCTTGCTTATGTAGCTCATCAAAGAGGTTAAGAACATCTTCAGTGGTTTTGGAATCGAGTGCTCCAGTTGGTTCATCTGCTAATAATAATGCAGGCTGATTAATAATTGCTCTTGCAATTGCGACTCGTTGTTGTTGACCACCGGACAGTTGATTGGGACGATTTCGCATTCTTTCTTTAAGGCCTACTTTGATTAGTGCTTCTTCCGCTCTTTGAATTCGCATTGATATAGGAATTCCTGCATAAATCATTGGAAGCATTACATTTTCCAAAGCAGTTGCTTCAGGCAATAAATGAAATTGTTGAAAAACAAAGCCAAGCTCCTGATTCCGTAGATTTGCAAGGGAATCGTCATCTAGTTCTTCAACTGCTGTTCCATTTAGCTTATAACTTCCGCTGGTTGGACGATCTAAGCAACCTAAAATATTCATAGCAGTACTTTTCCCTGAACCACTTGCACCCATGACTGCAAGATAGTCTCCTTTAATTACTTCTAAATTCAGTTTATCTAATGCTTTGACTATTAGTGAGCCACTCCCATAATGCTTGCTTACATTTGAGAGCATTGCAACATTTTTTGTATAAGATTGCGCCTCTTTATCCAAGTGCTCTTTGACCTCCTAGTGCAATTGCATCTTGAAGAAGAGGGGTTCCAGCAACGGTGCTATTTGCCCATTGGAATAGAGGGTTTGAGAAGATACCACCTATAGCAGTCACAAAAATGCATGCAATTAAAGCCACCCTTAAAGGAGGTAATCCTATTACCTCCCATTGTATTCTCGGATAAGATTTAACTACTTCTGAGGCTTCTTGAGGTTCTTTGACTACCATCATCTTAATGACAGAAATGTAGTAATAAATTGAGATTACTGATGTGACTAAACCTACAACTACAAGCAAATATTGCTCGTCGGCCCAACCAGCAAAAAAGAGATAAATCTTGCCAAAAAATCCAAGCATGGGCGGTATCCCGCCTAGCGAAAGAAGGCAAAGACTTAAACCAAGAGTTATTAATGGATCTTTTTGATAAAGACCGGCATAGTCTTCTATTCGATCACTCCCAGTTCTGATGGAGAAAAGGATGATGCATGCGAATGCACCAAGATTCATAAATAGATATGCCGCCATATAAAGAACCATTGAAGCGAAACCATCTTCTGTGCCACAAACAAGACCAATCATTACAAAACCTGCCTGCCCAATGGAGCTATAAGCAAGCATTCTCTTCATTGAAGTTTGTGCTAATGCAACAACATTGCCTAGTGTCATGCTGAGAATTGCCAGAACAGTGAAAAGTAATTTCCACTGGTTATCAAAAGCACTAAAGCAACCAACTAGAAGTCTTACGGCGAGACAAAACCCTGCTGCTTTTGACCCAACAGAGAGGAAAGCAACCACAGGAGTTGGTGAGCCTTCATAGACATCTGGAGTCCATTGATGAAAAGGCACTGCTGCGATTTTGAAAGCAACCGTTGCAAGAACAAAAACCAGAGCTAATGCAGCCAAGGGGGTTGGACTTTCTAGAAGTGCAATTCCAATTGTTTGAAGACTTGTACTGCCACTAATTCCATAAAGAAGCGAAGATCCATAGAGAAATACAGCAGCAGCAGCAGAACCAACTAGCAAGTACTTAAGAGCAGCCTCTGAACTCCGAGCATCTCGCTTCATATAACCCGCAAGAAGATAACTTGCTACAGAAAGGGTTTCTAGTGAGACAAAAACACTTACTAGATCAGTAGATCCGCATAGAAGCATTGCTCCTAGAGTCGCTGCTAGAAGGATGGCTGCATATTCCCCAACAGGACTTCCACTTTGTTCCGCATAACGCCAGCTAATCAGAAGAGAAATCAGCGTCGAAAGAGCTACAACTGCTCTAAAAGCAATTGCAAGGTTGTCGGGTAGAAAAGCACCTAGAAAAGATGGCTCAAGTGGGCCATTCCATTGCAATGCAAGTAGCACTAGTGCTGTACTTAACCCTGCATAACAAATTGGTGGTGACCATTTAGCCGCACTTTGTTCTCCTGCTAGGTCAACGACCAAAGTGCCCAACATTGTTAGAAGTACAACTCCTTCAGGTGCTACAGCACCTGCATTTAATGCAAGGTTCAGAAGCTCTTCTGGTGGGGCCACAGTCTGAATCGACAAAAGCAGTGCACCTATTTCGTGCATATTTATCCAGTTTCAACCAGTTGATTAAGACTCTAGCTGCGTTACTAATTTGGAACTAGATGTTAGGGAACCCTATGCAGCTCGCTAGCTGGTGCGATAGATAGTAATAACGGATATACAGATAAGCTCGTCGCCTATGGCGCACACACTAGTAATCGTTGAGAGTCCAACAAAGGCAAGAACTATTAGAAGTTTCTTGCCAAAGGACTTCCAAGTACAAGCCTCTATGGGGCATGTCAGGGATCTCCCTAACAATGCAAGTGAGATTCCAGCTGCCCAGAAGGGGCAGAAATGGGCAAATCTTGGTGTTAATACAACCGCTGATTTCGAGCCTTTATATGTAGTTCCAAAAGATAAAAAGAAGGTTGTGAAAGAGTTGAAGTCTGCTTTAAAGGGAGCTACTCAGTTACTTTTGGCGACTGATGAAGATCGTGAGGGTGAAAGCATAAGTTGGCATTTGTTGCAGTTGCTAGCTCCAAAAGTGCCTGTTAAAAGGATGGTTTTTCACGAAATCACTAAGGAGGCGATTGCTAAGGCGTTAGTTGAAACTCGAGATCTTGATCTTGAGTTGGTTCATGCTCAAGAGACAAGAAGAATTCTTGACCGCCTTGTGGGTTATACACTTTCCCCTCTCCTTTGGAAGAAGGTGGCTTGGGGCTTGTCAGCTGGGCGCGTTCAGTCCGTAGCAGTAAGACTTTTGGTCCAACGCGAGCGTGCGAGGAGAGCTTTTAGAAGCGGGAGTTACTGGGATCTAAAGGCTAGCCTTGAACAAAATGGCAGTAGATTTGAAGCAAGGCTTATAAAGATCGCAGGAGAAAAGATTGCTAATGGGAATGATTTTGATGAGGCGACAGGCAAATTAAAAGCGAAAACAAGTGTTCGCCTAGTAAATGAAGTTGAGGCTTTGAGCCTGGCCGAAAGGTTTCGAATGGGGCAATGGAATGTAAAGGCTGTTGAAGAAAAACCCACTGTTAGGAAACCTGTTCCTCCTTTTACGACAAGTACTCTTCAGCAAGAAGCAAATCGCAAGCTAAGGCTTTCAGCTAGGGAGACGATGAGATGCGCACAAGGTTTATACGAGCGGGGTTTTATAACTTATATGCGAACTGATTCAGTTCATTTATCTGCCCAAGCGATTGAGGCCTCTCGTAAATGTGTTCTTTCTCGATATGGAAAGGATTACTTAAGTAAAACCCCTAGACAGTTCAACACCAAGTCTAGGAATGCCCAGGAAGCCCATGAAGCTATTAGACCTGCTGGAGAGCATTTTAGGGCCCCTAATGAAGCAGGTCTTGAGGGTAGGGATCTTGCTTTGTATGAGCTGATATGGAAACGCACAGTGGCAAGTCAGATGGCAGAGGCTCGCTTGACAATGCTTTCAATTGACCTTGCTGTTCAGGAAGCTTCTTTTCGTGCTACTGGAAAGCGCATTGACTTTCCAGGATTTTTTCGCGCTTATGTAGAAGGTAGTGATGACCCCGAAGCAGCATTAGAAGGCCAAGAGGTTTTGCTTCCTAACTTGGTGGTTGGTGATTCTCCTAACCCAAAGGCAGTAGAAGCTCTTGGGCATCAGACTCAGCCTCCAGCACGTTTTAGTGAAGCTTCTTTGGTCAAAATGCTTGAGAAAGAAGGGATTGGTAGACCCTCTACATACGCCAGCATTATTGGAACGATTGTTGACCGTGGATATTCCACTCTTCAGGGAAATGCATTAATTCCAAGCTTTACAGCATTTGCAGTGACAGCTCTTTTGGAGGAACATTTTCCAGATTTAGTAGATACAAGTTTTACAGCCAGGATGGAGACGACTTTAGATGAGATCTCTACTGGAAAGGTTAAATGGGTTCCTTATTTGGAGAGTTTCTATAAGGGCAATGAGGGGCTAGAAACACAGGTGCATCAGCGAGAGGGTGATATTGACCCAGGGTCATCAAGAACTATTGACTTAGAAGGACTTCCTTGTGTTGTTCGTATTGGTCGTTTTGGGGCTTATCTCGAATCAAAGCGAGTAGGTGAAGATGGTGAAGAAGAATTGATTAAGGCAACACTCCCTCAGGATTTAACCCCTGGAGAGCTAGATGAAGAGAAAGTAGAGCTTATTCTCAAGCAAAAAACTGAAGGACCTGAAGCTCTTGGCTTGGATCCAGAAACAGAAGAAGAAATATATCTGCTTTTTGGACAGTACGGCCCTTATGTTCAAAGGGGCCAAGTTAGTGAGGAGAAACCCAAGCCAAAACGCGCTTCTTTGCCTAAGGGGTTAAAACCTGAGGACCTTAAGCTTGAAGATGCACTTGGTCTTCTAAAACTACCTCGTTTATTAGGTGAGCATGCAGAGGGTGGAAGGGTTCAAGCAGGATTAGGTCGTTTTGGGCCATATGTTGTTTGGGATAAGGGGAAGGGAGAGAAGGACTATCGCTCTTTAAAGGGAGAAGATGATGTTCTTCTTGTTGATTTGAGTAGAGCACTTGAGTTGTTGGCAATGCCGAAACGAGGTAGAGGAGGGAGAACTGCATTGAAGGATCTTGGGAGTCCAAAAGGAAGTGATGAAAAAATTCAAGTTTTTGACGGCCCTTATGGTCTTTATGTAAAACAAGGCAAAGTAAATGCTTCACTTCCAGAAGGTAAAGCTGCAGATGAGATAACTCTTGAGGAAGCGGTTGAGTTGTTAATTGCTAAGAAAGCTAGTAAGAAATCTGGCAAAAGATCTACTAAGGCAAAAACTTCTACTAAATCAAAATCAGTTGCAAAAACTTCTACTAAATCAAAATCAGTTGCAAAAACTTCTACTAAATCAAAATCAGTTGCAAAAACTTCTACTAAATCAAACTCAGTGGCAAAGACTTCTACTAAATCAAAACCTACTCAAACTCGCGCAACAACCAAATCAGGTAGGTTACGTGCTAGTGCAGTAAAGGTAATCAAACCAGGGAAATTTTGAGGTCGATTTTGAAATTCACACCTTCATTTCTAAGAGCCTCGAGATTATTCTTTACGCCGATCCTTTTGGTGATAATTCAGTCTTGTTCAACTAGTCCAATAGGAGAAGAGCTTTCTAATAGTTTTGATTCTCCATTAGAGAAAAAATCCGTTGAAAATTTAAACTCCAATAATCAGAATTCCTTTTCTCCATTGGCTGCTTCAAATACAATCAAAAAAAGTTCTAATCGTCCTGCAAACAGTCTTGCTCAAGAAGCTAGGAATACTGGAGCTTTAAATATTCAGATTAAAAAGCAACTTCGGAATGAAGATAAACCTGCAGTTTTTAACCCTCAGCCTTATCGCATAACTATTAAGCTTTCTGCTGCCAACCCTTCTGCACCAGCAGAAACAGTTACTAAGGCTCTTAGAAAAGCAGGAGTGAGTTTTGAAGTGGAGATGATTGAACGCATTGATCAGCAATCTTTGATTCGACAGTCGCGACCTGGGAGGTCTAAGCGTTGATTAAATTTTGGAGGTTTAGAAAAGAGAGGATATCTAGACCTTTAAGGCCAATTAGTCGTCCTCAAGCACTGCGGATAATGGAAGGCTCATATTTGGCAGCAACTTCAGCTTTGATATGGGTGGCTTTGTATTACCTCCCAATAGGAGGCGCTTTATTTAGGCTTGCATTGCCATTGCCTTTAGCTCTACTTCAAGTCCGAAGAGGTTCTTTTTCTGGTCTTGAGGGTGTATGCCTTTCAGTCTTACTTTTAGTGGTTCTTATGGGCCCAGTACGAGGACCTTTGTTTCTCTTCCCATATGGCTTGCTTGCTTTGTGGCTTGGTTGGAGTTGGGCGTATGGCTTGAGTTGGTGGTTTAGTTGGGGTTGTGGGGTTTGTATAGGGACAATTGGCTTTTTTGTGAGGGTTTTCGTGCTATCTCTTTTGGTAGGCGAAAACCTTTGGGTAGTTATTACCCGTGCTGGTGCTGCTTTGCTAGAACGTTTTGTGGAATTACTTAATCTTCAATTCGTTCCTGAACTTAATCAGGTTCACTTGGTTGCTTTCTCTCTGGTTGTTGTCCAGGAGATGGTCTATGTATTGACCCTGCATGCATTGGCTTTCTGGATTTTTCCTCGATTAAAAGCACCCATACCAGAACCGCCAAATTTGTTGAATGGCCTTGTAGCCCTTGACCCCCTTTGAGATAAATACAATTAGTGATCCCTTCTTAGGGTTGCCTCCAGGGTGTAGGGCATTTGGAGCTGGAGCTTCCTCAATTAATAGGCATAGCTGGATTGAGAGTTGGTTAAAAAACCTGAATAATTTTTCTGCATTATTGATTTTGGCTGGGACTAATACCGCTGAAGTTGAGGGTATTTCAGCTGCTGGTTCTACTTCAGCGGCTCGACGATATACAGCTGTAGCAGATGCTGAACTTTTATTGAATGGACCGGTGAGATCTAACCGCTGGCCTTTACCTCCACTACCTGCTGGGGTTTCGCCAGCACTGATTAGTTACGTTGCTTCAAGATTTATTGATGTAAAGCCGTTGGTATTGGTAGCTGGATTGCAACAGATGCCTCCTTTTCCGCACCTGCGCCTTGAAAGGCCTTCCTTTGGACCTGCTGCTTGTTTGAGCACAGGCAGTGCAATGCCATTCAAAAGAGTGCAATCTCTTTGTGATAAAGGCTTTGCGATGGGTGTGAAGTTGCGCAAGCCATTGCTAATTGCTGAATGTGTCCCTGGTGGGACCTCTACGGCGCAGGCAGTCCTTACGGGATTGGGACTATCAATATCAGACTTGGTTAGTGGAAGTGTTCGCAATCCTCCTCTCAAAATAAAAACGCAACTTGTTGAGCGTGGCTTGCAAGCTGCGCAATTGGGGACATCTCCACCCCCTAAAAGATTGCTTGCGGCGGTGGGAGATCCTTTTCAATGTGTTGCTGTTGGTCTGTTGTTAGGGGCTAGACAAGCTGGTCAACCAGTTTTATTAGGGGGAGGTTCTCAAATGCTTGCCGTATTGGCTTTAGCTCTTGCAGAACTCAATGAATCTTTGCGGTCACATTTTGTTAAAGGTGTTGTCTTGGGGACAACTGCTTGGCTGACTGAGGAAGTGTCTTTTGAAGATCAGAGAGTGAGTTCTTTTGTTCGATTGTTAGATATTGTTGGCCATCATTATGGTGTAGGGCTTATGGGCGTGTCCGCAGGTTTGCATTTTGATCGAAGTCGATATCAAGCTCTTAGAGATTATGAAAGAGGCTTTGTAAAAGAAGGGGTTGGTGCTGGTGCTTTTGCCTTGCTCGCTCAACTTCAGGGTGTGAGCCGTAAAGACCTTCTTGATAGTTGCGAGGCATCTCTAGAGGAGTTGAATAGGAGGTCTAGCTAATGCAATTTTTCTTTTTTTGGATTTAAAGGATGAGGATGCAAATGCTCGGAAGGAGAGAGTTTTTGCAATTAGGTGTTTTGGCTGGCATTACTGGCTTAGCCGGTTGTGGGAGAACATTTTCACAGCCAACTCTTAGAGCTGCTGCAGAGACGTTGCCGAAAGAGTTGTTGGAGACGTTGCCTAAACCCTGGATCTTTAAAAAATTGACGGCTAAGAAAGAGTTAGGCCCTTCCAAGTTGGTAATCGATTCAACTACTGATTTAGTGGCTATTGGTGATGGTTGGATTTCTGAATTGTCCGACAATGCGTTTACAGCAATTGGCTCAGAACAAATCTTTTCTCGCCTTGATAAGCATTCCCAATTCTTTTTACAGGGATTTGGGCAGGACTTTTTGTCAAAAATACTGCCAGTAGCCTTTAGTCCTTGGGTAATGCTTTTCAGAAATGGGAAGAATTGGATATCCAGGGCTTCAGGTAAAGATGGTTGGAGTGTTTTGTTAGAACCCGAACTTGCTGGGAGTGTTGTTCTCCCTAGCAGTCCTCGCCTTGTTATCTCGCTCGCTGAAAGGATTAATCAAGCTGATTCATTGAGGAAATTGAGAACTCAGGCATTAACCTTTGATGATAGAAACAGTTTGAATTGGGTTCTTTCTGGTAGAGCACGTGTTGCTGTTTTGCCTCTTAATAGATGTTTTCGAAGTTTAACTAGAGATCCTCGATTGAATATTGCATTGCCTCAAAGTGGAGCTCCTTTAAATTGGACTGTTTTAATGCGCCCTGCACAAACAACAGAGCCTTTTCCTGAAGATTGGTTAGAGGCTGCTTGGGAAATGCCTTTACTTGGCAAACTTTTTGCAAGGGGATGGATCCCTCCTATTACTCATTCTGAACGTCTTAAGGCAACTAACCGTATACCAATTAACTATCAACAAATTCTTTTCCCAGCCGAATCTTTTTGGGAAAAATGTTGGTCGCTCCCTCTTTTGTCAATTCCAGAGAGGAATCGTCTTGAAAGTCTTTGGGCTCAATCAACCCCATAATCTTTTTCTAGGTTTAGCCGCTAATCGTTCATGTGTTTCCTCTAGAAGTTTTGGAATATTTAAGTTGTTTGGACAACGGGGGACACACTCCCCACAGCTTTTGCAAGCACTCGCGTCAAGCTCTTCCCACCAATGACCAGCTTTACCAATGAGGTTATATCTCTCCTCTGTAAAAGCTGTTAAGTCATGTCCGATTAGCAAATTACGAAGACGAAGAATTTCAGGAATTGGAACTGAATTTGGGCACGGTAGGCATTTTTCGCATTGACCACATAAATCTTTCCCTAGTCTCCGATTTCCCTCATCCCTGAGATTTTTTATTGTATTTTTTTCGAGCATAGTTAACGGCCCAGAGGTGATAATTTTTCTTGCAAGGTTTATGTCTTTGGGCTCATAAGCTCCAAGCGTTAATGTGCTAATTCCCTTCTCTAAGAGAAATTTATAAGCCAATTCAAGAGGGGCAAATGGGTAGCAATCCCTTACGAGAGTTGAACTAGGACTTTGCAACCTTCCACCTTTATCAGCTGGTGAGATTGCCATGACTCCCATACCTTTTCTTAAGGCAATCTTTGCAAGAGGAATTTTTCTTGGATCAAGGAGGTGGAGATGGAGGCTGCAAAATTGAAATCGGTTGCTTTCGATAGCTTTTTGAATAAGAGAAAAAGAACCATGCGAACTAAAACCAACCTGCCCAACAAGATTTTCTTCTTTTGCCCATTGAAGAAGTTTTGATCCTTCTCCTTCTAAAACCCACTCGAGGTGATTATTCAAATTCAGGCCATGAATGGCAAGATTGTCAAGCCTTTTTAGGTCTAGTCGCTTCAAAATTCTTTTGAGTTCTTTCTTACCTTCTTCTAGTGAAAGTCCTGGGAAGATTTTGCTTGTGATGACCCAGCCATGTTTTGGCTCAATTTTTTCTTGTTTGAGCTTATTGATGGCTTTCCCAAGAAAGCTTTCAGCAGGTCCATAGGCTGGTGCTGTTTCGATGTGATTTATTCCAGCAATGGAGGCTGCCTTTAGTACTGAATACATTTGATCAACCGAGCCAATCGCTCGCATTGTCCCAAGCGTGAAAATACTTACAGCTGGTCCACGGCCAAATTGGCGAAGCTTTCCTTTAATTTTGTTTTGGGGACTCAGAGTCGGAGTCATTTTTGTCGAAGGGCTGCTCATTGATTTGGTCGCTTTTTTTTAGATGTCTAATGAGATCTGCAGGGCTGACATCGTCCAAGAAGCGTCTGAACTCATCTTGATCTTCTTCATCGGCTTCTTCATCAACTGGTATGGATGCTTCTGCAACAACTTTCTCCATCATCCAGATGCTGCATTTTGTGCGGACTGCTAGAGCAAGCGCATCACTGGAACGAGCTTCGATTTCAATTAGGTCACTGGACTTTTCTTTTGTCCCTTCATCAGAGTGGTTAAAACGTAATTTGAGAACTGCTTGGAAGCTATTGTCTTGTATTCCATGAATAATTATTCGTTCTAAGAGAAGGTTTCCTGCATTTAATAGTGAGATAATCAAATCATGTGTGAGGGGTTTGCTTGGATGTGGCTGTTTGAAACCAGCCATAATATTGTGCGCTTGCGCATGATCAATCCATATTGGGACTTGACGGTGCCCAGAAGGATCTCGAAGCAAAACTATCGGGGAGCGATTGGATGCGTCGAGGGCTAGACCCGCTACGGTCATTTCGACCACTTTTCCTCCAACACCCTTTGTCCGATTATGGCTTAATAAATTAGAGGCAGCCTAAATGTCATGTTTACAGGTTTGATTCAGTCTGTCGGTCAAGTTGAAAAACGAGGAGGGGGCTTAGTTGTTAAAGGGTGTAAGCCTTTTTCTCCCTTAATACTTGGTGCAAGTGTTGCCGTAGATGGAGTTTGTTTAACTGTTGCTGATATTTGTATGGATGGTTTTTTTGCTGATGTGAGCGAGGAAACACTAAGTCGTACAACTCTTGGGTTTAAAGCGAAACGAGGAAAATTCGTGAATCTTGAGCCTGCACTTCGGTTAAGTGATCGCTTAGGAGGACACTTGGTAAGTGGTCATGTGGATGGCTTAGGTGAAGTCCTTTCTTTAGAGGATCTAAGGAAGTCCTGGCGCTTGGAGGTGAGATGGCAAAACCCAAAATTTGGGAAATATATATGTGAGAAAGGAAGTATTTCTATAGATGGAATAAGTTTGACAGTGGGAGGATGTAGTGAAAATGGAAGTGTTTTTTGGATAGCTGTCATCCCTCATACGTGGGAGATGACCTCTCTTAAATACTTAACTATTGGTTCTTTAGTAAACCTGGAAGCTGATTTAATGGCAAAATATGCTGAATCTTTGTTGGATCATAGGGATGGTTTGTCTTGTCCCTCTCAACTAAATTCATCTGATGAAATCTCTGAAGATTGGCTAATCAGAAATGGTTGGAATTGAATTGGAGGTAATTGTTTCTTTTTACTGAGGGTATTTAGCTTTGATTCAAATGAAAACTTTTAAAATTCTTTTTGAATATGAAAAAACAAGTTAACTGTTCCTCCGCTTTGGGGCAATTGATATTCAATTGTAAAAATTTTACCCGGAGGACTTAGTGTTTAAGTCTTCTCTGCCAGCGGCACTAGCCAGATAGCTCCACTGTCTCGTCGAATTTCTATTCGGAACTCTTGTCCAGGTTCAAGACCAAGCTTCTTGGTGTAGGCATGTCCAATTAGAAGGTTTCCATTTCCATGGACACGTGTTCTGAATTCTGCTTGGCGTCCACGAGAAGATCTGCTTCCAGGACGATTGGTTGAGCGAAGCTTGTAGCCCTTTGCTTCTACTAAAGCTTTGTAGAAGCTTTTTCGTAGAACCCGTCCACTTGGGCCTACATACCCGCATCCTCTAGCAATCTCATCCTCAGGACGGTTGCTTAGGGATCTGGCTTTGTCAAGTAGTTCTTTTCCGACCAGCATTTGCCAGAATTAATTACATTAATTCTGACGAGGAAGTTCAATTGTGGCAAGGAGTTGTTCGAAACTTTTCTTGCAGGTATCAAGATTTACCAGATCAAAGGAGGTAGAGGATGATAAATAGAATCACCCAAATACCGTCAACGAAGTGCCAATAGAGCTCTGCTGCCTCTAAGGGGAAGCTGTTTTTACTGGTTATACGTCCATTCGGTGATCTGGCTTGCCACCAGACAATTAAAATCATTATTGCTCCAAGGGTTACATGGAGCCCATGGAACCCTGTCAGGGCATAGAAAGTACTTGCATATACATTATCCGTAAGCCCAAAGGGCAGAGTGAAGTATTCGACCATTTGGCTGGCCAGAAATGCCAGCCCTAGGCTTGCTGTTATAAGAAGCCATCTTTGGCATCGCTTTGCATCTTCCTTTCGTAGGGCTGTTCCTGCTTGATGAAAAGTTGCACTACTAGCTAGAAGTAAAAATGTATTAAGTGTAGGAAGGGGAAGCTCAAGTTCATAAATCGCATCAGGTAATAGAGGATTAACTGCTTTGTAGGTGAGATAAGCGGCAAAAAAACCGGCGAATGTCATTCCATCTGCTACAAGAAAAGTTGCAAGACCAAACATTCGATGGTCTGCATGTGTTTCTTCTTGCTCCTCATTAATTGTGGGCGTTTGGTCAGGTTGTATTAGTGTTTCCATTAGAGGCTCTCCTTTGGTTCGGTGATGCTGGTGGAATCATTAGTTGCCTTTTCTTTGTCCATTCCATAGCCGTAAGGCTTTTTGACTAGCGGAGCAGCACCATCCCAGTTCTCTACTGGAGGAGGTGAGCTAGTAAGCCATTCGGGGGTTAGTGCTTGCCAAGGGTTGTCCCCAGCTATAGCTCCTTTGAATGCACTATGGAAAATATTCCATAGGAATGGCAATGTACTTAGAGCCATTATCAAAGCACCAGCACTGCTGATTTGATTTACTAATTCGAATTGTGAGTCGTATTCTGCAACTCGACGAGGCATCCCATTAAGCCCTAGCCAATGTTGAGGCGCAAAACAAAGGTTGAATCCTATGAAGGTAAGAATAAAGTGAAGTATTCCTAGCTTTTCATTGAGCATTTTTCCTGTAAATTTTGGATACCAATGATAAATAGAGGAAAATATAACAAAAACCGAGCCTCCATAGACGATATAATGAAAATGGGCAACTACAAAGTAGGTGTCATGTACATGAATGTCGAATGGGACTTGGGCCAGGGCTACTCCTGTGATTCCCCCAAGCACAAAATTTATAATGAAGCCACAAGAAAAAAGCAATGCAGAATTAATAGATAGTTTCCCTCCCCACAGTGTTGCCACCCAATTAAAGAACTTTATTCCTGTTGGGACTGCAATAAATGATGTAGCGATTGTAAAAAAGAGTCTCATCCAAGGGGGTGTGCCACTAGTAAACATGTGATGTGCCCAGACCACAAAACCAAGAACCACAATTGCCATTATTGAATAAACCATCGTTGTATAGCCAAAGAGTGGCTTCCGGCTATGAACTGGCAGAATTTCACTTACCAAGCCAAAAGCTGGTAAGACCATGATGTAAACAGCAGGGTGGGAATAGAACCAAAATAGATGTTGATATACGACTACATTTCCACCAAGTGTTGGATTGAAAAATCCGGTATGGGCGACGATGTCGAAACTCAAAAGAACAAGTGTTCCAGCAAGTACAGGAGTAGATAAAACTACGAGGATGCTAGTGCCCAGCATTGCCCAACAGTACATTGGTAGTTGCATGAGCTTTAATCCAGGTCTTCTTAGTTTCAGGATCGTTGCGATGAAATTGATCCCTCCAAAGATCGAACTACCTCCCAAAAGAAGGACACTGAGAATCCAAATGAGTTGCCCTGCGGCAGGAGTTGTAATGCTGAGAGGTGGATATGCTGTCCACCCAGATTGAGCCGCACCATTTATGAAATAACTACTTATTAATAGGAGTCCTGCTGGGGGGATTAGCCAAAATGCCACAGCATTCAGCCGTGGAAATGCCATGTCCCGGGCTCCAACATAGAAAGGTATTAGGTAATTCCCAAATGCGCCATTTACAACAGGCACAATCCATAAAAAGATCATTATTGTTCCATGAAGAGTTAAAACTTGGTTGTAGATATCACGCGGCATAAAATCAGACAAAGGACTTAATAATTCAATTCTTATCGCACTAGCTAATGCACCACCTATCAGATAGAAAATAAATCCACATACTAAATATTGAAGTCCAATGACTTTGTGATCCAAACTGAAACTTATATAGCGCAACCAACCTTTTGGTTGAAGACTCTCTATGGAGTTATTATCCTGAGGTGGAATTGAAAGTGTCATAAGTTTGAAATAGATTCTTTTGAGTTATTGTTAAACCATTCTTGATAAGTGCTTGGCTCTTCCACTACTACTGTTGAGCGCATACCCCCATGGTATGGCCCACAAAGTTCAGCACAGATAATTGGATATCTTCCAGGTTTAGTAGGGGTGAAGTTTAATATTGTTGGTTGGCCTGGTATCACATCTTGTTTAATCCGGAATTCAGGGACCCAGAAAGCATGAATTACATCTTTTGATTCCAACCGCATGCTTACTTGCTTACCCACAGGCACATGAAGTTCACCTGAAATGATATCTCCTTTAGGGTAATGAAATAGAAAAGCAAACTGAAGTGCAGTTACTTCGACTGGTAAAACGCCATTTGAACTTTTTAATGATGTTTCAATTGATCCAGCTCCAATTCCTCCCCATATCCTTTCATCTTTGATCATGCTTTGTTCTTCATTAACACCATGCTGCATTGTTTGCATCCCCCCCATGCGGTCGTAAATGTCATAGCTATATAGACCCACAAATAAAATGATTATGGTTGGAATGGCTGTCCAGAAAATTTCTAGAGGTAAATTTTCTTCTATTGGAATGCCATCTCCTAGTTCACCAGGCTTTCGCCGAAAGCGAATTAGGCTGTAAATGACAAGTCCAACCATCCCGACAAAAAGTATTGTTCCAATACTGAATAGAACTTTGAATAGCTCGTCATAGACGCTTGCATTAGTGCTTGCATCTACAGGGAGAAGATTTACATTCTGGCCAACCCATATGCCACCAAGTAATAGGGCGATGACTAATACAATTATCAAAATGGCCGATTTTTTCGGCACAAGACTCTCCATTTGTTTTTTTAGGCTATTGAGAACAACCTTTTTCTGCATCTGAAAATTATTAAGTAGAAGTGAAGTTAAATTGTGGGCCTCTCATTGCAAGGCTTCTGGTTGGATTAATGGCTTTTTGTTTGGACTTTTGTCAGGGATGAGAGATCTAGGAGCTTCTTTTGATGTTGCAGTCGTCCATAGAAGGTGACGTGATTGATTTCATCGCTACCTTGCACTAACAACTATTTTCTGCTTGAGAGTTAGCTAATTATTTGAACTCTTCGTCTTCAAATCTGATTCAGTGGCGTATGGGTCAGCTGGCAGCTCATATTGTTGTTGCCCTTGTTTCTCTGATCGTTCTTGGCGGTGCGACTCGAGTGATGGAAGCTGGCTTGGCTTGTCCTGACTGGCCTCTTTGTTTTGGAACTTTTCTTCCTGGACGTCAAATGAATATCCAGGTGTTTCTTGAATGGTGTCACCGGTTAGATGCTTTTTTGGTTGGGATAGCGTTAGTTGTTCAACTTGTTTTGACTTTTATATGGCGAGCTCACTTACCCCGATGGCTTCCATGGGCATCTTCTCTCTTGTTGTTTTTAGTTGTATTGCAGGCAGGTCTTGGTGCTTTAACAGTTCTGAATCTATTGCCATCGGGAGTGGTTACTGCCCATTTGGTTTTAGCTCTAATCCTTATTGCAGCCATGAGCGGGGTCACACAGAGCTTGCTTTTCCCTAGTAGCTTGCAATCTCCATTGTGGTGGCGCCTTATGGCTGGTGGTGGCTTGATTGCTCTTATTAGTCAGTCTCTTCTTGGTGCCCGCATGGCAACAACTTGGGCTGCACAAAGATGCTTGGCTCAAGCTCAAGGCTGTCTTTGGCTGGAATTACATCGGTTTTTTGCAATCACTGTTGCTGCTTGGTTACTGTTTTTTGTGATTATTTCATTGTTGGCGGGTGGGTGGACTCGTAGTCAGTGGCCCTCCCTGTTGGCAGTTTTTGTATTGGTTATTACGCAGGTAAGCCTTGGGCTTCTTACCCTGGAGTTTGGTCTTAAACAACCTGCTTTGACTGTGAGTCATCAACTTCTGGCCGCTTTACTTGTTGCTTTGTTGTCTGCCCTAAGTTTTCGAAGGCCACAAGAGAAAGAAGTAATTTTGCCTGCAATGACTAAAGAAACTTTTTTAGAACCCTGTCATGGTTAGTTCAACACCTGAGGCTATTAAGACTGAGCTTCGACGTGAGCATTTAGTTCCCTCCCGTAAACGTGTAAAGCTTCCTCCTTGGCTGGAAGTTGCGAAACCACGATTAATTCCATTGCTCTTAGCTACAACTCTTGGAGGAATGGCTTTAAGCGAAGGTTGGCCTGTCCCCTCACCCAGGTTGGCTTGCACTCTTGGTGGTGGGGCTCTTGCCGCTGCAGCAGCAGGCGCTTTGAATTGTCTTTGGGAGCAGGATCTTGATGGACGAATGCAACGTACCAGTGGCAGAGCTTTGCCTTCTGGACGGTTATCGCCAATAGCTGTTTTTACTGGTGCTATTTCTTGTACTTTGGCTGCTGCGGCTTTATTAGTTAGTGGTGTTAACTGCCTGGCGGCAGGACTTTCTCTGCTTGGTCTATGTAGTTATGTACTTCTTTATACCGCCTTCTTAAAACCTCGAACTCCGCAAAACATTGTGTTTGGAGGAGTCGCTGGAGCTATCCCTCCTTTGGTTGGTGCTGCCGCTGCAACAGGTCATGTTGGCCTTAGTGGTTGGTGGTTGTTTGTGCTTGTGATGGTTTGGACTCCAGCTCATTTTTGGGCCTTGGCACTTTTATTGAAGGATGACTACAAATCTGTAGGTATTCCGATGCTTCCTGTTGTAAAGGGACCTGCTTTCACGGCCCAAGCTATAGCTAAGTATGGATGGGCAACTGTTCTGATTAGTGTCTTTGGTTTTTGGGCATTACCGGAGGGAGGCTTGTTATATGGCATTCTTTTGCTTCCATTTAATGGGCGACTTTTGCAAATGATAAACAGATTAGGGGATTCGCCAGAGGACTTGGATAGTGCAAAGGGACTATTTCGTTGGTCAATTCTTTACATGTTCGGTATTTGTCTCTTACTTGTAATTAGCCGACAACCAATGGCAGTACAGCTGGATGTACAAGGTATGGCTTTGCTTAGTCAAGTAACAAATGCTTTGCCTGTCCTATGAGAAAAAAGAACTTAAGCAAATTAGCTTGTTCCTGCAAGATAGCTTTGCTTACTAGATTTCAAATTATTTGCGGAGTTAAACCGTTCTATTGATGAATCTGATTGAAATTCAGAATTTAATTAAGTTCTATGGGGACATTCAAGCCCTTAAGGGACTAAGCCTTTGCGTTCCTAAAGGCTCTCTTTATGGCCTTCTTGGACCGAATGGCTCTGGTAAGAGTACGACTTTAAGGATTCTTTGTACGCTTTTGGCTCCTGACTCAGGAGAAGTCAAAGTGGCTGGATTTGATGCTTTGAAGGAGCCTCAGTCAGTCAGGTGTGAAATTGGATATGTTGCTCAGGAGGTTGCCATTGACAAGATTCTTACAGGCCTTGAGTTGCTTCAGTTACAGGGTGACTTGTATCACCTGCAGCCCACTGAAAGGGACGCTCGAATTGCATTATTGGTTGAAAAGCTTGATATGAAGAGTTGGCTTAGTCGCCGCTGTGGAAGTTATTCAGGTGGGATGAAGAGAAGGCTTGACCTTGCAGCAGGTTTATTACATCAACCTCAATTACTTGTATTAGATGAGCCTACTGTCGGACTGGATATTGAAAGCCGCTTTGCAATCTGGCAGTTATTGCGAGAGCTAAAAGAACAAGGCACAACAGTTTTGCTAAGTAGTCATTACCTTGAAGAAGTTGAGGCTCTAGCTGACCAGATGGCGATTGTTGATGAAGGGCGTGTGATTGCTCAAGGTACGCCTGAGAGCCTTAAGAAGCAACTCGGAGGTGATCGCGTAACTCTCAGAGTGCGTGAATTTAGTGATGACAATGAATCTGAAAAAGTCAGGAAATTACTTGTAGATCTTGAGGGGGTGCGTCAAGTAGTTGTTAATCGGGCTCAAGGATTTTCTTTGAACCTTGTTGTGGATGACGAAAATGTTCTTCCTCGTTTGAGAGAAAAACTAGATAAATCTGATCTTCCGGTGTTTGCTCTTTCGCATAGTCGCCCAAGCTTGGACGATGTTTATTTGCAAGCCACTGGGAGAACACTTATGGATGCAGAGCTTGCTATTGCTGGTCAAAGAGACATTAAACTTGAAAGCAAAAAGGCTATGAGATGATTACTTAGGGTCTGGTCTAAGAAATATCCTCTGCTCTTTTGATTTTTTTTTGCTTCTAAGAACTCATGACAAGTGACACTAGTTCTATCCAAAAAAGTTTCAAGAGAGGGATTAATGTTTCTTATTTACTTCAAGAAACAATTGCTTTAACAAGGCGACTTTTTATTCAATTAGTCAGACGTCCTTCTACCTTGATAGCTGGGATCCTACAGCCATTGATTTGGCTTATTTTGTTTGGGGCCTTGTTCTCTAATGCACCTGATGGTCTTCTCCCTGGGGGTATGAGTTATGGACGATTTCTTGGGGCTGGACTAATTGTTTTTACAGCTTTTAGTGGAGCGCTTAATGCAGGCTTGCCAGTTATGTTTGATCGTGAATTTGGATTTCTTAACCGCCTTTTAGTTGCACCTTTAACTACTCGGAGTTCAATTGTTTTTGCTTCGGTGATTTATATAACTTCTATAAGTCTTTTTCAGAGTATTGCAATAATGGGGACTGCTTTTCTTCTTGGTTATGGTTGGCCAGGTATTTCAGGACTACTTCTTGTTTTATTGACTCTTTTATTGTTGGTTTTTGCTGTAACCGCATTAAGCCTTGGATTGGCTTTTGCTTTGCCAGGTCATATTGAACTTATTGCAGTGATATTTGTGGCCAATCTTCCACTTTTGTTTGCAAGTACTGCTTTGGCTCCAATTTCTTTCATGCCTGCTTGGTTGGGCTGGCTTGCTGCGATAAATCCCCTTACCTTTGCAATAGAACCTATTCGTGCGGCATATCAAGGCCCACTCAATCTTGATGTGGTAATCCTTCAAGCTCCTTATGGTGACGTGACGGGTTATGGATGCCTTGGCATTTTGTTGGCGCTCACTATCGGCTTGTTCCTATTGGTTCGTCCATTGTTAAATCGTAAACTTGTTTAATCCCGTGACAGAAGCCCTTCCCTCTCAATTGCTTACCTTTAGAAAGGATGAGCTTTTGCGGCAAATCTTCAGAGCATCTCAATTAGAAGATGGGGACAAGCTTTCTCTTTTAAAGTTTCAATGGGCGCATCGTTATGGACTTCAAACGATGCCTAAGATTTTGCAGAGTGAAAAATATTCATATGTGGAGGTTGACTCTTTAAAAGAATCTCTAGATGACCAGCAAGTGTTTGAAGATCTAGGCCCTGCAGATTCTGAATCTTTGGGTTTCAATTTAAATGCGGAGCCTTCTTCTGGAATTTCCAAGAACCCTTCGCAATTAGATATTGCTGAACAAACTGAGAGGCTTCCTTGTGATGGCTTGGCTGCCTTGAATAAGGTTGAAGATGATGAAAAGAAAAAAATCTTTAATGCTGAAGTTGACTTTCGCTCTAATGATTCAAGATTTATTTCACCGCCTCCTAGACCATCTTTAAATCATCTAAGACGATGGTTGCCAGATATTAAAGAGGAATTACCAAAAGCTTCTTAGAGTAGAGCTTTATCTCATTTATAAATAAATTTAGAGCTTTCTCAGCGGAGAGAAAGCTACTTAGCAGTTTGAGTTTGATAGGCAGTATTAATGATGTGTAATTACATCATTCCAGGCATACCCATTCCACCCATTCCACCCATTCCACCCATTCCACCCATTCCACCCATTCCACCCATTCCACCCATTCCACCCATTGGATCTCCCCCTTCTCCTCCTGGATTGGATGGGGGCTCAGGCTTGTCGGCTATAACAACTTCTGTTGTGATAAGGAGAGAAGCAATTGAGACTGCATCTTGAAGTGCAAGCCTTACTACCTTTGACGCATCAATAATGCCAGCTGAAAGCATATCTTCATATTGACCTGTAAGTGCATTAAATCCTTTGCCAATACGTTCAATTTCAGAGATGACTACATCACCATTTTGTCCAGCATTAATTGCAATTTGTTTGGCTGGAGCAGAAAGGGCTTTTTGCACTATTTTTATACCTGTCTTTTTGTCACCACTTTGATTATCAGCAAGTTTGTTTAAGTCCTTGCTTAGTTCTAATAGTGTTGTACCTCCACCAGCAACAATACCTTCTTCTACTGCAGCACGGGTGGCGTTTAAAGCATCTTCTATGCGCAATTTCCGGTTTTTGAGCTCGGTTTCAGTAGGCGCACCTACTTTGATAACTGCTACTCCTCCTGCAAGTTTTGCAATTCTTTCATTTAGCTTCTCTCTATCATATTCTGATTCTGTTTCTTCTAGTTCTCGTTTTATAGACGCTACTCTTGCCGCAACAGCGTCTTTTGTATCTTCATTTGCAACTATTGTGGTGTTCTCTTTGCTGATAGTGATCTTTCGTACTTTTCCTAAGTCTGATAATTCAACCTTATCTAGCGTCATCGCTTTGTCTTCGCTAATTAATGTTCCTCCTGTAAGCACAGCGATATCAGCAAGTGCCGCTTTACGTCTTTCTCCAAAAGATGGTGCTCTTACTGCAGCAACTTGAAGAACACCACGATTTTTGTTGACAACTAAAGTGGCTAGTGCTTCTCCTTCGACTTCCTCAGCAAGGATGACTAGAGGTGAACCACTCTTTTGGACACTTTCCAAGACTGGAACGAGGTCAGATATTGCACTTATTTTTCTGTCGGTTATTAAGAGGAGAGCATTCTCAAATTCACAAATTTGACGATCTCCATCTGTGACGAAATACGGAGAGCTGTATCCCCTATCAAAAGCCATTCCTTCTGTAACTTCTAATTCGGTCGCAAGAGATTTGGATTCTTCAACAGTAATAACTCCATCAGTGCTGACTTTTTCCATTGCTTCTGCAACCATTTGGCCTATTTCGTCATCTCCTCCTGCACTGACAGTGGCAACTTGAAGAATGGCATTACCCTGGACTGATTGGCTGCGTTGCTGTAAGCCTTCAACTATCTGAGTTACTGCTTTTTCCATTCCACGCCTTAGTTCTATTGGGCTTGCCCCAGCGGCCGCATTCTTAAGGCCTTCATGCACCATCACTTGTGCTAAGACAGTTGCGGTAGTTGTTCCATCCCCAGCTTTATCCTTTGTTTTGGATGCAACCTGTTCTATAAGCTTTGCCCCAAGGTTTTCGAAAGGGTCTTCAAGTTCAACTTCTCTGGCAATTGTGACTCCGTCATTGACGATGTCCGGAGAACCAAATTTCTTCTCAAGAACGACATTACGGCCTTTTGGACCAATAGTGACTTTTACAGCATCTGCTAGGGCATTGACACCATTTTCAAGTGCCCCACGTGATTCATCTGAAAAGCTAAGAAGTTTGGCCATGTTTTCTAATACCTTAGGTTTAATTTCCCATAGGAAGCTCACTCCTTGGGAGGGGGGGGGGAGTGGGGAAAGCCGAATGCTTCATGTATTTTTTAATCCCCCGTTTAGACGAAGTTAGTTTATGGTCCAAATATGAATGACTCCGCCACATTATTTTTTGTTTTGATGGCTGGATTAGCCGGAACGATGACTTTGGTATATTTCCCTCTACGTCTCTTCCTTACAATTACGGCAAGGAGTAGACGCCTAAAACTACTGCAGCGAATTCGTCGTCTGAGAGACGAATTAGGGCAACCTCTGGACTCTTAACTATCAATTAATAAATAGAATTTCACCCCATTACCATTCCACCATCTACTTGTAATACCTGGCCTGTTATATAAGCAGCAGCTGGATCTGAAGCTAAGAATCTAACGGCACCTGCTACTTGGTCAGGGGTACCAAAAGTGCCTAAGGGAATGGCATTAAGAATACGCTCTGCTTCTAGTTCTTTTGTCATGTCAGTAGCTATGAATCCTGGGGCTACTGCATTAACTGTGATTCCTCTACTAGCAAACTCTCTAGCAGTACTTCGAGTTAAACCGATTACGCCAGCTTTTGCTGAGGCGTAATTAGTCTGTCCAGCATTTCCCATAAGACCGACAACAGAGGTGATGTTAATAATCCTTCCTTTTTTTTGCTTAAGCATTGACCTTGAAACCGCTCTTGTACAAAGGAAAACTCCATTTAAATTCAAATTAATTACGGCTTGCCAGTCTTCTGTTTTCATTCTCATTAAAAGTCCATCACGAGTTATACCTGCATTGTTGACTAATACATCAATTTGACCACTTTGCTCCAATACTGTTTTTGTTAGCTTCTCTACATCTGACTCTTCTGCAACATTGGCTTGAATTGCATAAGCTTTGCCACCTTTTTCACGGATAGCTTGCACTACCTCTTCTGCTTTTTGCGGTGAATTTGAGTAGTTCACCACTACTTCAGCTCCTGATTCCCCAAGCTGGATGGCTATAGCTCTTCCTATGCCTCGACTTGCACCAGTCACTATTGCTGTTTGGCCGGATAGGAGATCATTAGAAAACATTTTTTTAAGCGGTTTTACAAGATCGTAAGGACTGGAGGCGACTGAACTCAATAGTTCGATTACTGGTTGCTGGTTGCCCAGGCTTAAAAAGGTCCCCTAACTTTTATTTGGAAGCCGCACTTTGAGTGAATCAGCCCTGTGCCATGGCTTAGGAATATCTGATATATCTTATTTATATGCTTTGAACAAAAATTGACAGGGTTGCTATCTGATGGGATTTAGAAAACTTTAAAAGGTATAACTTTTTATATTTGTCTAAAAGATACCTTCTCTTTTGGAATAGGTGAAATAGTAACTTTCTTTCTACCTATCTAGTCCATTGATTATGGGCCCTTTTATTTGCATGCTTTGAAGTGACTTTTTGCAGGTCTTTGACTTTGGCGAGTTCTCCCATTGAACTCTTAATAATCTGCACATTGTGATGGTTAAGAGGAGGATGTTTAATTCTTTAAAGGCGAGGAGTGTTTTGTGCATCTCTTGATTGCAGCAGCAGGAAGCGGAACTCGTATGGGCGCGAGTGGCAACAAGCTTTTATTACCAGTGTCAGGCCGCCCTGTTTTAGCTTGGACCTTAGATGCAGTGTTTGCTGCAGAGGCAATCAAATGGATTGGGATTGTTGGACAACCCATAGATAAGACTGCAATCCTGAATTTGATCCAAGATTCCTCTAAGCCTATTAAGTGGATTAATGGTGGTAAAACTCGTCAAGAATCTGTGCAGTTGGGCTTGTCAGCTTTACCCCCTGAAGCGAAGCATGTTCTTATTCATGATGGAGCTCGCTGTTTAATAGAACCCTCACTCTTCAACCGTTGCGCAGAAGCTGTCTTGAAAGGTAATGCGGTGATTGCTGCAACTCCTCTTACAGACACGATTAAATGTGTTGACGGTGAAGGCTTTATTACTCATACCCCAGAACGCTCTGGCCTTTGGGCTGCCCAGACACCTCAGGGGTTTCCTGTGTTTGATTTATCTAAAGGACATTCTGAGGCTTTGAAAAAGGGGTGGAATGTGACTGATGATGCCTCCCTTTTTGAACGCCTTGGTTGGCCTGTGCAAATAATGAAATCCTTGCCTTCTAACATTAAGGTTACAACTCCATTTGACTTGGTTATTGCTGAAGCCGTTCTTTCTAGGAGGGCAAGATTTTAAGTAGTCCTTTCCCTCCATCAATTGTTGCTAGTCGTCCTTGTGGCAATGCTGCATTACCACAACAATGTCCCACAGGCAGATTATTTATTATTGGAATTTCAAGATCTTGACTACGCTCCTTCAACACTTCTTGAAGTTGGAAGGTTTCATTGAAAGGCTCACCCTCAGGTGCTTCACATTCAGAAAAGTTACCAAATGCAAGTCCTGCTAGACCTTGAAGTTGGCCTGTAAGTCTCCATTGTGTAAGCATTCGATCTATACGATAAGGCAGTTCACCAACATCTTCTAATACTAAAATTGATCCTTTTAGATCTGGCATATGTCTACTACCAAGTAGATGAGATGCAACTGTGAGGTTGGCTACTACTAATGGACCTGTCGCTATCCCCTTGTTCCATGACTCTCCATAAAGGTCTGGGACTGTGTTCTCAAACAGTAGAGATCGCAACCTTTCTTTGCTCCATAATGGTTCGCTAGCAAGTGATGTAAGTAATGGGCCATGTATACCTCCATCGAAGCCCGCCGAAAGTCTTGATAAGAGAAGGGATGTTACATCTGAGAACCCAAGTAGCCACCCTGGTTGCCATGGTTGAGGTCGCTCCAGTAGTCGAGCGGCACCCCAGCCTCCCCTTGCAAATGCTAACAATGGAGCAGGTTCCTTCGGATGGAGTTCGTGGTATCGAACAGAATCAATCCCAGCAAGGTAACCCCAGTAGCGCTTGCTTACAGCTTGGGGACGACAAACTAATCCCCAGCTTTCGAGAACTTTCAGTCCATCTAATAGTGCAAGATCATTATTTAATGCTGAACTTACTGCGACAGTGATCACCTCATCGCCAGATTGAAGAGGCTTTACAAAAGTATCAGGATGAAGATGCAGCATTCTTAGCTAATTCGGCCAAGAATTAATGCCAACAGTATTAACCCTCCTATCCAAACTTGATTCTTAAAATGTCTACCAAACTTTGATATTGATAAAACTGAATCATTTAAAATAAGAATTTCACGCTGCATCCCCAAGCTAGCAATTAGCCAAAAAGGCCAAAAACTCCACCCCACTCCTGCCCAGTGAGCCCCTATTGCGAGAAAGATACTTGTCAATGCATAACTGATGGCAACTATTTTTTTTGCTTTCTTCCCAAGCGTTAGCACACTACTTTTTAAGCCTAAATTTTTATCGTCATTCCGATCAGCCATGGCATAAACAGTGTCAAAGCCAAATGTCCACATCAATGTGGCACCCCAGCATGAGAGAAGTGGTACCCCCCCTAATAAAGAAGACTCGCTAGCTGCCCATGGAATTAGTACTGCAAATCCCCAGCAAATTGCCAGCAAGGCTTGAGGCAATGCCAACCATCTTTTCGCAGAGGGATATATCAGAATTATTGGTAACGCTATTAATGCTATGCCTAAGCAGAGAGCAGAGCTGGCAGCAGGAAGGGAGACTACTATTAGAAAACTAAAAAGTAGCATCACAAAAAGTAGGCCTAAGGCAGTTGAAATCCGAACAGTCCTAAGAGCTAAGGGACGTTTGTTCGTTCGAGTGACTTGCCTATCAATTTTTCTGTCCCATAGATCATTAGCAATACAACCAGCTCCACTTACACACAAGCCACCTGCGATTATCAATAACACGAGGCTTAATGGAGGGGGTGCACTAGGTGTCATCCATAGTGACCAGCCAGCAGGGATCAATAAAATCAGTCTTCCGCTTGGTTTGTTCCAGCGAAGTAATAGGGCCCATTGCCCTAGTCGTTTTGAAAATGATCTTTTTTTCACGAATGTCTCTATTGCAAAAACCCTAGAAGGTACTTTTCAGGTTGTAGCAAATGATGGCAGAGTATTGACTCTTAAGGCTCTTTCAAGACATGTCAAGTCTCGAGCCATCTACTGATTTCTTTTCTGGGAAAGAAAGGGAAACTTTATCTCCTTCTGGGGGGGCCGAGCTTTGCCATATTGGAGCGATTGATATAGGTACAAACTCAACTCACCTTCTGGTGGCTGCAGTAGACCCTCTTTTGCATACTTTTAGTATTGAGCTTGCGGAAAAGTCAACTACACGGCTTGGAGAAAGAGACCCTGATTCAGGCTCACTTACTGAGCTTGCAATGGCGAGAGTTAGTGAAACCCTTCAACGTTTTAAGGACCTAGCAGAAAGTTATAAGGTTGAACAATTAGTGATAACTGCAACTAGTGCGGTCAGGGAGGCGCCGAATGGCCGTGTTTTTTTAGATCAAATTAAAGCTCAGCTTGGGTTAGAGGTTGATCTGATAAGTGGATCCGAAGAAGCACGGTTGATTTATTTAGGTGTTTTGTCAGGGATGTCATTTGGAGAGAATCCTCATGTACTTCTTGACATTGGCGGAGGTTCGACAGAACTAATACTTGCTGATGGACGTGATGCAAGAGCTTTAACAAGTACTCGAATTGGAGCTGTTCGTTTGCAGAGGGATTTCGTTAGGCAAGACCCACTTCCATCATCCAGGCTTGACTTTCTCAAAACTTTTATTAGAGGCTCTTTGGAGCCTGCTGTAGAAAAGATTCGCCGTCGCTTACAACCAGAAGAAACCCCAATAATGGTTGCTACAAGTGGAACTGCATTGGCATTGGGAGCACTAATTGCTAGCGAAGCAGATAACCCGCCATTGAAATTACACGGATATAAGGTTTCGCAAGAGAGTCTTGATCATTTAGTTGAAAGACTTGTGAAGTTAACGCCTGAGCAGAGATGCAAATTAACTTCATTAAGTGATAGACGTGCCGAGATCATTGTTCCAGGAGCATTAATTCTTCAAGCAACTATGCACATGTTGGAGATGGATGAATTGGTCCTTAGTGAAAGAGCCCTCCGTGAAGGATTGATTTTTGATTGGATGATGCGCAAAGGCTTTTTGAAAGATCGCTTTAGATTTCAAAGCAGTATTAGAGAGCGCACAGTCCTCCACCAATCTCACAGGTTTGCGGTTGACCTCACGCGAGCTGAGCGTGTGGCAAAGCATTCTCTATCCCTATATGAGGGGGGATTAGGTTTTTTGCACAATGACAAAGGAAGTGGTCGCGAGTTGCTTTGGGCTGCAGCAATGTTGCATGCCTGCGGTCAGCACATAAATCGAAGTTCCTATCACAAACATTCTTGGTACTTAATTCGCCATGGAGAATTACTTGGCTATTCACATTTTGAACATTTGATGGTGGCAGCAATTGCCCGTTACCATCGTCGAAGTCTTCCAAAGAAGCGCCATGAAGCTTGGCAATTATTGCCAAAAAGAGAACATCGCCGCATCGTTTCTGAAATGGCCATGCTTTTGCGATTGGCAACCTCTATTGATCGCAGACCTGAACCCGTAGTTGATTCAATATCAGTGAAATTAAATCGCAAGGAACTTATTTTCGAACTTCAGCCCGAGAAGGGACAAAATCTTAGTCTTGAGAAATGGAGTCTTATGAATTGTTCAAACATTGTTGAAGATATCTTGGGCTTAGATATGAAAGTTGTTATAAATTAGCTGCTTTATTTGAAAGTATATATATTTTTATACCAACTAACTATTTTTACCTCTAATCACTATCGCTTCTTTTTTTGACTTGTAATGAAAGTTTTGCTCCCACTTTTAATTTGTCTGGATTATTAAGCTCATTAATTTGAATTAAAGTTTTCAGGGGGATTGCATGGAACTTAGAAATCTTGGATAGAGTTTGACCTGGTTCAACTATATGGTAACTCGAATCAATTGCCTTAGTTTTTGGCGCCAATATTTTTGCGGGTTTGGGCGCCTTTTTGATTGAATGACTTGAATTTTCGTTGTTTAAGAAATTAATTGCAAGGCTAGACGTTGTAATTCCAATTAATCCAGTAATTAATGCCCACCTTGGTATGTTTTTTAAGCCTTGCAAGTCTAAGAAGCTTTTTTGTTGTATCTCAGGAGTGATAGGGGTAGAAAGGTTGTCTATCTGGAACTCATTAAGCAGTGCGCCTAGCTCTAGATGAAGGCGCTCAGCTACTCGTCTAACCATGGCTTTTATGAAAACTTTCTCTGGTAATAGCTCTTCTTCTCCATTCTCTAATGCAATGAGTTGCTCTTGCCCAATTCGAAGGCTTCCAGAAAGATCTTCAATTGACATATTTCTTTCTTCTCTGGCTTTTTTTATCAATCCACCGATCTTTTGTAATGGATTCAACTTTGGAAAGGGTTCATTTGGAATGCTGGGTGGATCTTGCATGTTTTCCACGTCAAGATGAATCAAATGGCTCCATATTTATTTTAAGTGCCTTGTAAAGGGTCTCTCTTGTATATGGATGTCTATATGCTTTGGCTCTTTCCTGTTGCCATTTCAACTCTCTTTGACTTGAGTGAAGTAAATATAGATTTTGCTTTTCAATCAATGTTGTCTGCGTATGAGTAGTTTATTTTTTAGATGAGCGAAAAAGGTGACTATGTGTTGGCTCATAAAGTTTAGATCGGTTGTTGCTTTGTTCTAAAGCAGGGCTTATGACATAAAGAGTGGTTCTAATAAGTCCCTGTTTGATAGATGTGGCAGCCATTTGACTAAGTGGTACCACTTTTAGCCACTCATCTTCCCAGCTAACCCGATATCCAATAGCGACGGGAGTATTTGCTGGGTAATAGTTTAGAAGTGTTTTTTGAGCTTCTTTGACATGTCTTGCACTTAGGTATAGGCAAAGAGAAGCTCTTATTGATGCAAGATGCTCTAGACGTTCACGTATGGGCATACCTGTACGACCTCCTGCTCTGGTAAGAACTATTGTTTGGATTTGACCTGGGATGGTGAGTTCAGCCTTCAAAGTCGCTGCTGTTGCTTGATATGCACTAAGCCCAGGGACTACTTCTACATCGATGCCTGCTTCTTCCAGCCCACAGATTTGTTCTGATAGGGCTCCATAAAGACAGGGGTCTCCATCGTGAAGGCGAACAATCTTTTTCCCTTGTTGGTGCTTTTTGATAAGCAGTGCAAGAATTTCTTCTAGAGTTAAAGAGCTAGTACTTATACGCTCGCAGTTTTCAGGTGCTAGAGCAGCAATCTGTGGTGGAATTAATGAGTCTGCCCAAATCAATACCTCGGCTTGTTTTAAACGTTCTGAGGCCCTGATGGTCATTAAATCGATGGCCCCTGGGCCAGCTCCCACAATGGAGATTGGATTCATCTAGCCCTCTTCTTTTGAAATTTGGAAGTCCAAGGCATTTCTTTTTTAAGGTAATAAATCCACCCAAGGCCCATTGCTCCTATCCCGATTAGAAGAACACTTATTACTTGAGCTATTCGTAATCCACCTTCACATGAAGGTGGCAAAGCTCCTAAGCAAAGTGGATCTGTGCGTAAGCCTTCTATCCAAAGTCTACCAATGCTATAGCAAATTAAATAAATACAGCTCAATGCACCTGATGGTAGTTTAGTGATTCCTTTGAGGTCTAGTTGGAACAAAACTATTAAAAGAGCGCAAACTAGAAGATTCCAAATTGATTCATAAAGAAACGTTGGATGAAAGAATTTTTGATCTGCAAAGATTTCGGGTCTGAAATTGTAAGGAATAAATAATTTCCATGGTAGATCAGTTGGGACTCCAAAAGCTTCATTATTGAAGAAGTTACCCCAGCGCCCTATTGCTTGCCCTAGGGCTACTGAGGGTAGTAGAACATCAAGTACATTCCAAAAATGTTGATCTGTAAAGCGACAAAAAAATATTACTGAAAGAGTTCCAGCAATTAATGCACCATGAATAGCAATTCCTCCTCCCCATATCTCTAATGCACTTGGTATTGGAACATAAATCCCTAAAAGTTTTACTGAACCCCAAAAATTTATTCCGCTATAGTTTCTCCATTCAAACCCTACATAATAGATTCTTGCCCCAATCACAGAAGACAAGACAAGTAGAGGCATTAGGTCATTTATGAGACCTTTTTTTATGCCCCGTTGATTTGCAAGCTTAGACGATAGGTTTAGGCCTATTAATACTGCTATTGCAATTAGTAATCCATACCAACGAACAACAAAAGGACCAAGTTGAATGAATTCAGGCCCTGGAGATCTAAAAGTAGCAATTAACTCTCCCATTCATTTTGGAATTGGCAATAACAAACTCCCTTCTCTATTTAGATACCCTCTGCAGCTTGAACTTTCTCTACTTGCTTTTTCTTTAAAACTAGCATGATTTGTGACAGAGTCACTCCCATGAAGAATACAAGTAGGCCAATTACTCTTGCAGGACTTTGTAGCACTACTTCGGTGTCAACTTGACCAAAACCTCCAACATTTGGGTCATTAGTTAGATATTGACCTGACTCAACCTTGTCTTCAACTTCTACTATTAAGCTTGGTCCGACAGGAATCTCTTCTCTAACTAACTCACCATCATCTGTTTGGATATTAATCACTCTAGAATTATTTTCACCAGGATCAATTGAAGTTATTGTTCCTGATTTAGTAGCTGTAAAAACAGAGTTGTTACTTTTTTCTCCAGTTGGGTAAACTTGGCCTCGCCCTCTATTTCCACCAACATGAATGGAATATTTTCCAAAGTGAATATTGCTATTTGAAGAAGGGTCAGGAGAAAGTATTGGAAAGATTATTTCTTTGTTTTGATCCCCTGGTAGAGGACCTACAAGAATAATATTTTCTTTTTCCTCACTGTATTGAGTGAAGTAAACGCCTTTGGTTTCTTCTTTGATTTTTTCAGTCCAGCGATCTTGTGGTGCAAGCTTGAAACCATCAGGAAGCATTACGACAGCTCCAACTTGTAAGGGTACTTCGCTGCCATCCGCTCCTATTTCTTGCGTTCCAGTTTTGTAGGGCACTTTTACTGCTGCCGTAAATACACTGTCAGCTCTTACCGATTGAGGGACTTCGGCTTGCGTGGTCATATTTGCAAGGTGGCAGTTAGCACAAACAATCTTTCCAGTTGCTTCTCGAGGGTTTTCATAGTTTTGTTGGGCCCAGAAAGGATAAGCCCAACTGGCTTGAGGAGTTATAAGCATCGATATGCCTATAAGTAATGAACTGAGAAGAAAGGTTATTAGGCGGCGCATGAGGGGAAAAATCAGTTAAGAAGCTTGGTTAGATGAAGATTGGATAGAGCCAATTAACCCCACCATGGTTTATCACCTGTTCGAAAGTCTGTTTCGGTCCATTGGCTGATCAATACGTTGTCATCTTCGACAGAAACATGAGCGATTGCAAGAGATAGTGGCGCCGGACCTCTTACAACTTTCCCATTTGTGTCATATTGACTTCCATGACAAGGGCAAATGAATTTATTTGCCCCAGAGTTCCATGGAACTACGCAACCTAGGTGAGTGCAAATGGCATTGATTCCAAAGTTGCTAATTGCATCAGCCTTCTCGACTACTAGATAGGTAGGGTCACCTTTTAGTCCTTGAACAAGGCTCCGATCCCCGACTGGGTGCTTTGCAAGCCAGCCAGAAGAAGTGACTGGATTCCCAAGCTCATCCTTTGCAGTAGTTCCACCACCACTACCCCCAGCTCTAATAGGAGTGAAATATTGGCTTACTGGGTACAGGGCCCCCAGTGCTACTCCTGTAACGGTCCCAAATGTGAGCAAGTTCATGAACTGCCTTCGACCCATAGAGGGCACATCTTGGGCGTTCATTTGTGTCATGACAGATGCACAACGAGGTCACAATGCAAACCATTATGGACTGTGAAGGTCATTTGGTCTTTGCAAAACAGAGCTTTTTATATGCCCGCACATTTTGAGTCTTCGTTTTTAGCCACTTTTGCTGAATCAGAAACTTCTTAAGAAGGGGACGAATCGTTTAATGGTCGGAGGAATTGGTCCCCAGTCGCTTCAGAAATGGATTTGATGCAAAAAATCCTATTATTGAGAGTTGTTGTAGGAATAATCTGAGAAGTAGTGCGGCATTGCTCTCATGAGGTCTTTGTCTACCCTCAAAATGGAAAGTTGTTGTTTTGACTCGACCTTTTGTGCAGCGTTGATAGGAAGACTCTTGAAAATGCTTCCGAAACTTGTTTTGAAGGGAAAAATCAATCAGTTGTTAGCTGATTCTTTTTTAAGCAAGTTTTTTATTGAAACTGATCAATAAGTGCAACTAACCCAACGCCTATAAGAAATAGAACCGTTATTGCAGTAGCTAACAACAACATTGTGATGGGATCAGTGGATGGGGTTAAAACTGCCCCTGCAATTGCAGCAGTTAAAACTACCCAGCGCCAGGCAGAAAGCATTTGTTTCCATTTCACTAGACCTAACGCACCTAAAAGAAGCTGCAAAATAGGGAGCTGAAAAGCTAGGCCTGTTGCAATCATTAAAAGCAGCACAAAATCTAAGTAACGTTCTATTGACCAAATTGGCTCAACCACATCAGCGCCATAACTAACAAGAAACCCCAGTGCTGCAGGAACTAATACCCATAAGGAGAAAAACAAACCTGTTAGAAATAAGATTGCAGATCCTGCGACTGCGGGAGCTATTAATCTTCGTTCTCGTTGGGTTAGCCCTGGCAATACAAAGGCAAGCCCTTGGTAAAGAATGTATGGAAGAGCAACTGTTAGTCCGGTATACCCAGCAACTTTTATTGATACAAATAGGAACTCGCCAGGTGATAGCTGCAAAAACCTGATTGAACCAGCAGGGGCTTCCAGAAGACGAACAATAGGCCTTACAAATAAAAGACTACCTGCTGCTGCAATTACAACAGCAAGAAGGCTTTTAAGAACTCTTTGCCGCAATTCTTCTAGGTGATCAACCAATGGCATTTCCAAATCATTAGATGGCAAATTGGATGAGGACTTGCCATAAGGTTCATTTGGCTTTGGAGAAGGTAGGACCGACTCTTGATGATTATCAGGACTGTTCAGGAAAGGAGCCACTTTGCTTCTTTCAGGCTAAGAGAGTTTTAGACATTTATATGTTTCAGGCCTCTCAAGGGTTCACCCCAGCAGACTGTGCCATCGCGGTGCCGAACGGTTCCTGGTGTTGCTCCTGGCACTCTTTGCAAATGATCTGTGGCAACCATAAGTACAGGAACTCGTCGATTACCCTTGGCGCGACTAAAGAAAGCTGCTAAATCTGCAGCCATTTGTATATCCGCCTCCTCTGCTAGTCCATTTGAAGCTTTGAGTATTACATGACTGCCTGGACATTCCTGTACATGAAACCAGATATCTCCAGAGCGTGCTTTTTGTAGGCTTATCCATTCGTTTTGACGATGATTTCGCCCTATTAGAACTTCCAGCCCACTGGGAGCTTTTAAGGAGAGCGGACTGGGAGGTGTTTTTTTTCGTTGAAGTTTACGCTTGCGAGATTGATTCTTAGTAGTTGATGATGCCTGATAGTCTTCTAATTCCACACTTAACTCGATCAATCTTTCGAATTTTTCTGTATCACTTTCCCATTTGCTCGTAGAGATTTCTTCAAGAAATGAATAGCTTTCTTCTATGCTTTTTAATCTGTTCTTGTGATAACAAATGCGTTCTTTAATAATTGGGGAGGAGCGTTTTATCTTCTTAGCCTTATTATATAGCTTTTGAGCTCTAACAATTAACTCACTATTGGGTGATGGTTGAGAAAGTATAAGATTTGCCTTGTCTTGTAATGATTTACTTTCAGATGTTCTTGAGAGTAGGGTTTCTTGCTCAGAAAGGTGTTTTTCTTCGTTCGCTTTTATTCTTTTAAGTTTATATTCTAACTCTTTGATTAATTGATTCAGCATCTTTGAATGAATAAGTCTTCGATAGTATTTGCCTAGTGAAAGGCTCATATCTTCTGATGTCCTTGAGTTATTACTCTTGACACTCCAAAACCTAAAAGGAGTGGGACCGTCAAAATAAAGATATAGGCTTTCATTCTCTAGCTTTGTTAACCAATCGCGCCATCTGTTGTAAATGTAATGCCATTGATCTTCAGAAAGCTTTAGTACAGATAAAGAAAGAAATCTTTGAGCTGTTTTTGACTCTTCGCCAGCCAATTGAAGGGCGAGTGAAGGACTAATTCCTTGATAAGTTTCTTGTAGGGCCTGTTTAAGGCTCATAGGAATAAGGGATAACCTTGCTTTCCAGCGGTGAAAGGTTTCTTTTGAGCTAGGTTCTATACCTTGTAAACGAGGAGGTGGGACATAATTGTCTCCTGTTCCTAGAGGCCTTACACGTGATTGGTGGTCACGAACTTGTCGACCAAGAGTGATTATTTTATCTTCATTATCTAAGAGTAAGAGATTACTATGTCTTCCCATTAGCTCAATTATAAGACTCCTATAAACAGGACTCCCAGGACGTTTGGCAAATCTAAATTCCACTACTCTTTCGAAGCCTTTTTGTTTGATTTCAACTAATGCAATTTGATTAAGACCATGTTGAACTTGCTGTGCAAGAGTGCTTTCACTTCCGCTTCGGGAAGGAGGTGAAATTTGCACCAGCCTTGGAGCATCTGCTTGCCAACTTATTTCAAGCCATATAAGTCCTTTTAAAGTCCTTAGGCCAATCTGAATTGTTCCAGGTTCAGGTTGTTGCGCTTTCTCGAAGCGACTGGGCAAGATTATTTGTCGCAGTTCTGCAAGTACAGCCTTCAAACTGGTTATATCCATTATTTGAAGTGCAGCAGAGTTCATTTGCTCAGTTTTGGGATATTGAGTTCTTGATGGAATCTTTCCTACTCTGCGACTTGATTAGAAGAAACTAATGCACCCTTCTCCTCTTATCGGCAGGCTTATTGTTATCACTGGACCGAGTGGAGTCGGTAAAGGGACTTTAGTTAAGCGATTGCTTTCAAGACATCGAGAAATTTGGCTTTCGGTTTCCGCTACAACTCGGATGCCAAGACAAGGAGAGATAGAAGGTCAACATTATTTCTTCATAAGAAGGGATCGATTTAAGGAGCTAGTGGATGAGGTTGGATTTCTTGAATGGGCAGAGTTTGCAGGGAATTGTTATGGGACTCCTAGCAAAGAAGTACAAAAAAAGCTTTTGAGCGGAAGGTCTGTTTTACTTGAAATTGAATTGGAAGGTGCTAGACAAGTTCGAAAAACTTTCCCTGAGGCTTTACAGATTTTTCTTGCCCCTCCAAGTTTTAGCGAACTTGAGAAAAGAATTCGAGGGAGGGCAACTGATTCTGAAGCGGCTATTCAGCGAAGATTGTTAAGAGCAAAAGAGGAACTGAAAGCACAAAATGAATTTGACGCTGTAGTTATTAATGATGATCTAGACAAAGCACTTGAAGATTTAGAGGGGAAAATAGGCCTTAGCTCTTAATCGAGAGCTTTAACTTCCTTTTGTTAGAAAACCAGAGATTCAATTTATATAGTTACTAAAGGCATTCTCATATTGATTATTAATATGTAATTTTTACAAGAAATAAGACCCTATGAAAGCCCTTTGTCTGGACTTTTCATAGGGTCTTTGGTAATAAAAAAATTGCGTTCAGCTATTCTTTTTTACCAGGTCATTGGGTGAAATAGTAAATCGGGATGGAATCGATTGAATTCAATTAGATATCCAGCTGTAACGATTATCCAGCCCGCACCGATAACGGGCGCTGATCTGAAGATCTTGTGCTTTGCTTTGAAAGACATAGGTATTTAAGAGGTGAGTTTAAAAGTTTGGTAATAAATTACTTAGTTAAAAAGGAACATTGCTGTAATCAGACTCTGGTGAAGTCGTGATGTTTTTGTTGCTCTCGCGCAATTCTCCGGAACGGCCCTGAGAATTAGCTGCGAATGGCCATTGTGCCCCTTTGATTAGGGCTTTTTGGAGTAGGGCAGAGTCGATAAAAATTTCCTTGTCAACAGCGTCACCAGACTCCCGAGCCATCTTGAGGTACTCCCTTCCTGCCCAGCCAATGATTCCGCAAACACCTACGAAAATATGAGCAGGGATTAGGACATTTCCTTCAAATCCCCTCATGTAAAGCGCTCCAAAAGGATCAATTGTGGGAGCGATAATTAGATGAGGTAATCCATCGTCGCCACAGTTGACATGCCCATACCTTTCAAAGCGAGCAACTGCTTGGGCTGTAGAGGCAGTGCTTGCTCTCTCTTGGAACCTGGCGTTTTCAGAGCATAAAGAAAGACCAGATTCGGTGAATGTAGTGTCAGCTCTATCTGCGTTTAAAGCAGGCCCAGCTGCAGCATTTGCTAACGGAGCAAAGCCAACAACAAGGAAAGCCGATATAAGAATGGCGAAGAGACGTCGCATTAGTTTCGATTCCTTTTAAGACCTGCCCACTTAGGTGCAGGATGTCACAACCTTAAGTTAGATGAGATACAACCCCAAATCCAAAACAGTCCTGGCCCTCGAAACAAGTTGTGACGAGACAGCAGTTGCATTGCTGAAGTCAGAATGTGGCCAATTTCGCACTGTTGCTAATCTTGTAGCCTCTCAAATTGAGGAACATGCCAAATGGGGAGGAGTTGTTCCTGAAATTGCATCTAGAAGGCATTTAGAGGCTCTTCCTTTCCTTGTAGAGGAAGTTTTGTCTACTTCTGGGCAATCCATGAGAGAGATTGATGCAGTTGCCGCAACTGTTACGCCTGGATTGAATGGGGCTCTTTTGATTGGTTCTGTAACAGCAAGAACCCTTTCGGCTCTTCATCAAAAGCCTTTTTTAGGTATTCATCATTTGGAGGGACATCTCGCATCTGTTTTTTTAAATGAGAATCCTCCACGCCCCCCTTATCTGGTTTTATTGGTCAGTGGTGGGCATACAGAGTTAATAAAAGTAAATAATGATTGTAAATATCAGCGTTTAGGAAGAAGCCATGATGATGCCGCTGGGGAAGCTTTTGACAAAGTTGCTCGATTATTGGGACTTGGTTATCCAGGGGGCCCAGCGATTGAGAAATTAGCCACGTATGGAAATCCTAAGGCATATTCTTTGCCTAAAGGGAGGGTCTCCAACCCTGCAGGGGGGTTCTATCCTTATGACTTTTCATTTAGTGGGCTAAAAACAGCAATGTTGCGTCAAGTGCAATTGCTTGAAACAAAGCAAGGCGAGTTGCCATTGGAGAACCTTGCAGCAAGTTTTGAAAATATTGTTGCAGAGGTATTGGTTGAGAGAAGTATTCGATGTGTTTTGAATCAAGAGTTGAAAACTTTAGTAATGGTTGGGGGTGTTGCAGCAAACAAACGTTTAAGGAAAATGATGTCTGATGCGACCTCTTCCTATGGGGTTGCGTTACATATGGCCCCAAAAGCTTTTTGCACGGATAATGCAGCAATGATTGGCGTAGCAGCTTTAAAGCGCTTAGAATCAGGGGTGAGCCAAAGTTCAATACAGTTGGGAGTTTCTCCTCGCTGGTCCTTAGAGCAAGCAGATCTCTTATATCGAGCTAACGCTCCTTTTTAAATTGAAGCTAAACACCACTTCTATTTAAATTCTGGAAATTGATTATGGATTCACACCAAAACCATCAGGCCATTGAAGTAGATCACCCAGTCAGTCGAGTAGAGCTTAACTCTTGGCGAAGAGGCTTTACTCCTCAAGCAGAGATTTGGAATGGCAGGATGGCATGGTTTGGTTTACTGGTTGGCTTGAGTCTTTTGGTTTCGATGAATTTTTTAATTAATTAGAAACTTTAATTGGATTTATTTTAGAGGGGATACTTTTTGCATATTAATAATGAGATAGACTAAGCATTCGAGTAAATACTAATTCTTTGACGTAATATTCTTTTCTGTAAATGCGTAATTAAACATACCTATTTAAATTTAGATCTTTATTGAAGCCCTTCTTGATGAAAGTATTTTTAGATTCTAAGTCAGAAGCATCTTTTAGTAAATGTGGGTTATATCGATGGCATTTAAAACGTCTTTTGAGCAAAAGGCGAAGTAAGATTATTTTTATAGGTTTAAACCCTTCAAAGGCTAATTCGAATTTTGATGACCCCACTATCAAACGGCTTATTAATTTCAGTTTTTCTTGGGGTTATGGGTCATTAATAGTCATTAATTTGTTTGCAAGGGTTAGTTGTTCACCTAGGATTCTTAAACTATGTTCTGATCCAATTGGAGAAAGAAATGATCAGGAGATAGAAGGCTTTCTTTATCAATGGTCTCAAGATTCTAGTTTTGATCTTTGGTTAGGATGGGGAAATCAGGGCACTTTGCAAAAGCGTGAAATTGATGTATTGCGCTTGGTTCAAAGACATTCAAACAATCGTTTATTTCAATTCCCTTGCGCCCTAGGACCACTAGCAATTGGACTTACAAAAAAAGGACACCCTCGGCACCCTCTCTATATCTCTCAGAAAGAGGTCTTAAAGCCTTTTGATTTGAGCTAGAGATTCCACTGGGTAATGTTTCGTGGTTTAGGTATAGAACAAAAGCCTTTTAACCTTAAAGAAAATAAAGGTTCTATTCAATTTGCAATTCTTTGTGCGTTTTACTGGTTGAAGATGTTTGAGTTGACTACCTGTTGGAGTTTTTTGAAGTTATATAAGAGGATCAGAAACGCTTTAATGGGGGTAATTTTCAATGTGTCGTTAATGAGATTGGGGGCAAACTTCTGTCCCTATGCCTAAAAATTTTTCTACAGTGATGGTTCAATTCCAATTCCCAATTTTTTATGACACCTGAGCGGTTAGGGCTGCTTTGGGGTCTCACCGTTTTCGCAGGCGCGGGAGCAAGGTTGTTAGCTGTTCTTACTGGTTTTCCTGGTGTTGTACTCCTTTTGCTTTCAGGACTCCTTATAGGTCGTTCTGGATTGGGTTTGGTTGAGCCTCTCGACTTAGGGCAAGGTCTGGAAACAATAGTTGGTCTTTTAGTGAGCCTTGTGCTTTTTGATGGGGGACTCAAATTGCGACTTCCAGGTGACACTCTTAAAACCACGGTTCTGAGGATATCGCTAATAAGACTTGTCTTTTCCCTTGCTGCAGGATTGCTTGCAGCTCACTGGCTTGCTGGTTTGGGTTGGTCTGTAGCTGCTGTATATAGCGCAATTGTCTTGGCTACAGGACCAACTGTAGTAACACCACTTGTACAGCAGATCAGGTTGGCGGCACCTTTAGGCGATGTTCTTGAGGCGGAAGGTCTGGTTCTCGAGCCTGTTGGAGCGGTTTTGGCTTTGTTGCTATTGGAATTGTTGCTTGGAGATTTACATGGCTTGAGGGAATTAGCTATTGGTTTGTTAGCACGCCTTGGAGGAGGCATTGGAATTGGTTTGTTGGTTGGTTGGTTGCTCTCAGAATGCTTGAGGCGACTTAAGCCCAATCCTTCTATTGGAATAAGACTGCAGCTAACTCTTGGCTTTTTATTCCTCCTTTATGGCACTTGTGAATGGTTATTGCCAGAGTCTGGTTTACCTGCATCTGTGGCTGCTGGGGTTGTAGTTGGTCGTAGGCCTACAACACAGGCCAATGAGCTAGATCAACTAATCAGAGAACTTGCTCAATTAGCAATAACTATGTTGTTTCCTCTTTTGGCTGCTGACGTCTCTTGGGGTGAGTTGAGTCCGCTTGGCTGGGGGGGGGTTACCTGTGTACTTGTATTAATGCTGGTAGTACGTCCTGTGGCCGTAAGTTTGGCGACTATTGGGTTGCCTCTAGATCTTCGGCAGAAATTATTTTTAGCCTGGCTAGCACCAAGAGGAATAGTTACAGCTGCAGTTGCCTCACTGTTCTCTATTCGATTAGAGCAAGCAGGTGTATTAGGAGCAGGTCGCTTGCAAGGGTTGGTATTCCTGACAATTCTTATGACTGTTGGTCTTCAAGGTCTAACGGCACAGCCTATAGCTAAATTTTTAGGATTACTTGCTACGGATGAACCCAAAAATGAAGTTCTAGATAAACTAGATACAGCTAGTAAGTCGCTCTGAGTCTTTGCCGATGCGGGCTAACAAGCTCCAACTGCTCATTAGGTCAGGACCTTGCATGCAGCCAAGTAATCCTGCCCTAAGGCTTTTCATGATTAGACCTTTTTTTACATTTGCGGATTTGGCTGATTTAGCAAGAAGCTCCTTAGCTTGATCAAGCTGGATTCCATCCCATGGATCTTGGTTGAGATGGTCTAGTAGGCATTTGAGAGCTTGCTTGGCACCTTCTTTTTCAAGCTGATTGATTGCATCTTTTTCTAGAACTGGTTTCTCAAAGAAGGGCCGACTTTGCTTGACACCATCTGTTAATAAAGTCAGGGATGGACCAATAAGTTCCATCAGGGAAATGCACCATTCATGTTCAGGCAATAACCAGCCTTCTTGAGTTAATAGCGGTTTTAATGCATCTAGGAGGACGTCAGGAGACCAACTATGAATGACTTGCGAATTTAGCCAGTTCAGTTTATCCCAGTCGAATTTGGCGCCGGCTTTATTGACTCGATCAAAGTTAAAGACACTTGAGGCTTCTTGGATTGTGAATCTTTCAGTCATACCTTCAGGTGCCGACCAACCCAGCAAAGTCATGTAGTTAGCCATTGCTTCGGCTGTATAACCCATTTCTTTGAATTGGCTTATTGAAGTAACTCCATCTCGCTTGGAAAGTTTTCGTCCCTCTTGGTTAAGGATTAATGGGGTGTGTGCAAATTGTGGGGTATTTAAACCGAGAGCTTTATAGAGAAGAAGTTGTTTAGCTGTATTTGCTAGGTGGTCTTCTCCGCGTATTACATGAGTAATTTCCATGGCAGCATCATCTACCACTACAACAAGGTTATAAAGAGGTGCTCCAATTTCCATCGCAGAGGCGCGACGGGCAATTACCATGTCACCACCGAGATCTGAAGCATTCCAACGCATTTGACCGCGTACAAGGTCATCCCATGTGATAAATGTTTCATCCTCGATTTTGAAACGTATAACAGCCTCCCTACCTTCTGAAATAAATTTTGACTCCTGATCGGGACTTAGGTTTCGATGCCGATTGTCATAACGAGGTGCTTTCCCTTGATTTCTTTGATCTTCTCGCATGGCTTCAATCTCGGCGTCAGTGGCATAACAGCGATATGCCGCCCCAGTATCTAGCAATGATTGAATTGCATCTCGATGTTCTTGTATGCGCTCACTTTGAATAATTGGCGAACCTTCCCATTCAATACCAAGCCACTCGAGTCCTTCGAGGATGTTGGTTGTATATTCAGTTTTAGACCTTTCCTTATCTGTATCCTCTATTCGCAGAAGAAATTGTCCTTTTTTGCGCGAAGCAAAGAGCCAGTTATATAGAGCTGTTCTGGCTGTCCCTATATGTAGTGTTCCTGTGGGACTAGGAGCCAGCCTTACTCTCACAGTCATGATTTTAATCTTGGAAACGGGACCGACGGGATTCGAACCCGCAACTTCCGCCGTGACAGGGCGGTGCTCTAACCAGTTGAACTACGGTCCCAGGTCTGTGTTTCGTTGAGCCCTATAGGGAGCTAAACCGAAATAGGTTTACCATGACACTATTGCGACGAATGAAGTATCAACCTATTCGATACCACTCGTCAACATAGTGAGTAATCTTTTTGGGATTTTCAGTTAACCATTAATGGTTGAAAAGACTCTTATTTGTTTTGGTTAGATCGAAAAGGTTTGATTTCATTGTGATTTGATCATTTAAGCTCAAAGACATTTTGTTCATATGGTGAAGTTTAAGAAGTTGTTAAAGCTGTAATCAGAGCATGTTTCCTATATCCCTCGGAGTTGGGTTCCCCGAGTGATATAGGAAGAGGACAAAGTCCAGCTAGAAGAGAGAAGAGTTCCTCATGGACGAAATCCAGCAGGTTCTATCAGGCGAACCTGATTGCCTCGAGCTGTGAACTCACGGCCTTGATCGCTTTGCACGACCACTCGACCACCAGATTTAACTCTGATTACTCGTGCTCGAACCCAGCCAAGAGCGGCAGACTCGAGTACCTTCACGACATCACCAGGTTGAAGATCTAACTCCATTCTCAAAACTAGGAAAGTGCAGGAAGGGGGCATCGGACGCGCCGTGGAGGACTCGAACCCCCGACATCAGGTTTTGGAGACCTGCGTTCTACCAACTGAACTAACGGCGCATGAGAAATACCCTTTGATATTCGCCAGAGACGATGGTATTTGAATTGAACGAGGTCGAAAAACCTCAACGGTCGAAGCGCTGCTTCACGCGAGTGGCCTTGCCCACCCGTTCCCGCAGATAGAAAAGCTTCGCCCTCCTTACTTTACCGCGACGTTCAACCTTTAAGGATGCGACCTGAGGGCTATGAAGCATGAAGACTCTTTCAACGCCAATTCCTTGAAAAATCCTCCGCACGGTAATGGTTTCATTTAGACCACCATGTCTTTTTGCAATCACTACACCCTCATAGGGCTGGACGCGTTCTTTGTTCCCTTCGCTTATTCGAACACCTACGCGAACAGTATCCCCTACGTAAATTTCAGGAAGTTTACTTTTTTGTTGTGCGGCTTCGAACTCACGAATTAGATCAGCACCACTCAATTTCTCACTTTTTGCTCCTATTTGAGATGGAGCATTTTTTTGTGAGGTTGTGCTTTCTTCTTCTTTAGAGGGCTCTTGATTTGGTTCCTCAATAATTGAGGTGTCTTTCGAATCAGCTGCCATCCCAACTCCGGGTGAAATCGGCAAATAACTAGTGTAACTGCTCGTTAATCTGTATAGGAGAGTTTTTGTTTTTTTCTTGAAGGCAAAATGCTGAATCTGCAGCCTAGATCCAGTGAGAAACATCCTTGGAATCAAAAGAGGTCCAGAGCTTCTAGAGTTCCCTTTTGCCAATCTTCTACCTTCATCAATGGCTTTTATCAAGTGAACTTGGTCATGATCAATCTGTCCAATTGACCTCAGAACCTATTGCTGAAGTTGATACCACTTTAATTAAGGTTGAACAAATCACCTAGGGCATCAGCTAACGGTGCCTATGTCTGGATTGATTCAACAAGATCAATCTTGTGGTGATTTATCTAACAATTGATAGCGTGAGCATAGTGTTTCTGAAAATAAGCTTCTTCTAAGGAGCCCATTTTCAGGAGCTAAACTTTATTTGTCATTTCGGCTTTATGAACCTCTTTGCCGATTTAATTGCTTCTAGTTCATCTTCTCCAAAAAAAGGGGAGGGTCCTCGAATTCAAAAAAGACGAGGAGTAGAGATCAAATCAGCTAGAGAAGTCAAAATAATGCGTAAGGCGAGCAAAATTGTTGCGACTGTCTTGCGAGAGATTGATTTGATGGTCGAGCCAGGTATGACTACTGGAGATCTTGATAAGTATGCTGAAAGCCGTATAAGAGAAATGGGAGCCACCCCAAGCTTTAAGGGATATCAAGGTTTTCCTGCAAGTATTTGTGCAAGTATTAATGAAGAGGTCGTACATGGTATCCCTAGCTCTAAGCGGTTAATAAACTCTGGTGATCTCCTAAAGGTGGATACAGGTGCTTTTTATGATGGATATCATGGCGATAGTTGCATCACTATTTGTGTAGGAGAGGTTTCAGAGGCTGCCAGGGAGTTAAGTCGAGTTGCACAAGATGCATTGATGACTGGACTTGGTCAAATCAAGCCAAATAACACTCTTTTGGATATTGCAGGTGCGATTGAAGATTTAGTTAAAGAAAATGGCTTCAGTGTCGTTGAAGATTACACAGGTCATGGTGTAGGAAGAAATTTACATGAAGAGCCTTCAGTCTTTAATTTCAGAACAAATGAATTGCCTAATGTCACTTTGCGACCTGGAATGACATTGGCTGTTGAGCCGATTATCAATAATGGGAGTAAGTTTTGTCGAACACTTCGTGATGGTTGGACGGTTGTAACTCAAGATGGAGATTTATCAGCACAATGGGAACATACGATTGTTGTAACCTCTGACGGTTGCGAAATACTTACAGATCGAGGCTAACTTTTTATATTGATCGAATTATTTTCTTTGCTTGGGTAAATTTTTCTAATAAGAAAAGAATAAATTGCCCTTATCATTTCCGTTAAAGGTACGAAGATATAAGTAATGGGATTTGGTGTGACTATTATCAAAGATAAGCCGAGTTCAACCTGCCTAATAACTTGATTTGCTACAAAATTTGCACTCATAATTCCTATTGGATTTAGTTCTGATAGAAATGGACCAAGTATCAGTTTGCGAATCTTTAGTCCTTTACGCTGGCTGTTATTTAAATTGTTCCACTTAATACTTACTAGTTGTCCAATTAGTCTTTTACTTACTTCGTATGCAGGGCTAAGAGCCGGCTGTATCTCAGCCTCTGAAGTGTTTATCCATATTTCTCTGGGATTTAAATCATTCTCATCATTTTCAACGGAGTTCTCAAATTGTTCAATTAAGCGCCAAGTACTTAATGCATTGACTTCAAGAGCTTCATTTAGTGCTTTTGTGCTTTGAAGGCCTTTTGGATTGATTCCGTGATTCAAAATAAGAATATTTAGTTTCGCTAGTGTTGGCTGAAGGGACTTCTCTTCTCCACATTTCCAGTTTACCCATTGATTAGGTTTTGTTATTGAGGCCTGTGGGTCAGGAATAGTGCCGTGAGTTAGTCCAACAACGAAAGCGCCTTTTTCTTTTAATCTTTTAGATAGAGCTTGCCCTAGGCTCCCACTTGCTCCTGTAATTCCTACACGGCATTGGTGCCAGCGATTGTTGATGGGTGCCTCTGTGGAATTTGTGAAGCTTTCAAGATTCTTTTGAGGCTTTTGATTCATAATCTTCCAAGAGACTTCTTAAATTAGAAAGCGCTGGTTTGTTTTAGCTTAAACATTCAATGCCAGTTGTTATAGCCACTTAAAAGAGAATTCCATTTGCTATTGAGAAGTTTGCTGGAAAGCCTAAAATTAATTACTTTGAATGCTTGGGAGTTCGATCATGGGTAGGACCTTAATGATCGGATCTTGTGAGCCTTTTAGCGGCAAATCGGCATTCGTTTTGGGAATTGCAAGGCAGCTTTTGGCGGCTAATCAAGAGATTCGTCTTGGGAAGCCATTGGCGACAAGCCTTGAATTCGAAGTTGATTATGAGGACTTCTCTAGTGAGAAACCACTCATTGATGATGATGTTCGCTTTATTGGGGAAACTCTTGGCTTATCAGAACAACAGCTAATTCCTTCTCTCGCCCATCTGGCTCCCGCTTCAGCTGACCAACGTCTTGCCAATTCTGATGTGAATGCAGGGTCAAGCTTGGATCTTTTACGGGAAAGATTGGATATACCCTTTGATGGCATAAATATTCTTGAGGCGGCTGGAAGCCTTCATGAGGGATTGGTTTATGGTCTAAGCCTTGGGCAATTAGCGCGAGGTTTAAATGCACAAGTAATACTTGTGCATTTATGGCAGGACAGTTGTAGCGTTGATGCCTTATTGGCGGCGAAGGAACAGCTTGGCGACAATTTGGTTGGCATTGTTTTGAATGCTGTTAACCCTGATGATGTTCAAGCTCTGCAAAGTTCTCTTGTCCCTTCATTGGAGGCTCTTGGTTTTCGAGTACTTGGTGTAATGCCACGTTCTCCTTTGCTTAGAAGTGTCACTGTCGGCGAGTTAGTTAGGCGACTGGAAGCACGAATTTTATGTTGCTCTGAAAGAGTTGAATTAATGGTGGAGACATTAAGTATCGGAGCAATGAGTGTGAATTCTGCTATGGAGTTTTTTCGTAAGAGAAGAAATATGGCTGTTGTAACAGGGGCTGACCGGACAGATATTCAACTTGCAGCTTTAGAAGCTTCTACGCAGTGCTTAATTCTCACTGGAGCTGGTGAACCATTACTGCAGCTGATTCATAGGGCGGAAGAGCTCGAGGTCCCATTGCTAAAGGTCGACCATGACACTCTTTCTACTGTTGAAGTGATTGAGCAGGCATTTGGTCATGTTCGTTTACATGAAGCAGTCAAAGCAAGCTACGCTTTTCGATTGGTTGAAGAACACTGTGATTTGAATCGACTGTTTTCAACCCTTGGAATACTCTCAAAAAGTCCTAAGCACTGCTAGTTTCTAATTAATCTTTATTGGGATTGTCCTTGAGTCGCTCCCTGGATCTCCCGTCCTTAGATCGAGTAGATACTCTTGCTCAAGAATTGGCCTTGTTGCAAGACAAGGGGAAGAGGCGAATAGCTTTTCTTGGTAGTCGCCATGTGCCCGTTGTATCAATGCATCTTGTTGAGCTAATTGCTCGTTCTTTGGCACAAGAAGGACATTCAATTATTACTTCAGGATCTCAAGGCGTTAATGCTGCTGTAATAAGAGGCGTTTTGGATGTTGACCCATCACTTCTTACTGTTTTATTGCCTCAGAGTCTTGAAAGACAAAGCTTTGAAATAAGAGATCAACTTTCTCATGTTTTACACTTGATTGAAAAGGCTGATAATGATGATTTACCGCTGCCTATTGCAAGCAGCCTTTGTAATCAAGAAATAATAAGTCGATGCGATCAGTTGATATGTTTTGCTTTTCACGATAGTGAGACACTGCTGACAAGTTGTCATAGTGCAGAGGAAATGGGAAAAGTTGTTAGCTTGATGTTCTTTGACTGACCCTATTCCTATTTAAAGGATTAAGGAGTGGTCCTGATATTTACAGAGCGGGAATATATAGGGATATTGAGATTCAAATTTTGAATGAGTTATATTTGCGTTCTTGTTTTTATAATCCATATTGTACAGCTTTAAAGTGTGAATAAGTCTCATGGCTGCAAACTATTCTTTCGATGTCGTTTCTGATTTTGACCGTCAAGAGCTTATAAATGCTGTTGATCAGTTGCGAAGGGAGATAATTCAGAGATACGATCTCAAAGATACAAATACAACTATTGAGATCGAAGAAACAGAATTAATTGTTACCTCCTCAAGTGATATGACTTTGCAGGCAGTTGAGGATATTCTTAGACAAAAGGCTACTAAAAGAAAACTTTCTCTAAAGATTTTTGCTTTTCAACCGCCTGAAGCTTCAGGCGGTAGCAAGGTTATTCAGAGGATACTTTTAAAAAAAGGGCTTACACAAGAAATGGCAAAAATGATAAGTAAAAAAATTCGTGATGAACTAAAGAAAGTAACTGTTTCAATACAGGGTGACAGAATAAGAGTAACTGGAAAGAATAAGGACGACTTGCAGAATGCAATATCCCTTTTACGCAAGCAAGAAGATGATCTTGACCTACCCCTGCAATTTGAGAATTATAGATAGTGATTTAGCAGATAGGCTTAGGACCTAGATATTTCAATAGAAAGTAGAAAAGAGTTCTTATGATTATAAACTTATTGGATTTAGTAGGAAAATTAATTTAAAAACTTTACCATCTCTAATGGATTAATATAAATAGAAAATTCATAAAGATAATTGCCACTCTAATAATAGCCCTGACTATTGGTAAGACGATTCTCTTCAGTACTTTAGAGATCATTTGATTGGTTGTTCCTGGTTCTGGACCTCTCAATTGTCAGTGAATTCTTTTATCCAAATGACAATTATCACAAGACGAGCAAGGAACTCATAAAATTTATACATATAAAAATTTCTATGACCACTCCATTTCGCAACATCACTCCATCTGGTCCAGGTGGAAACGCAGCTGTTCTGCTCATTCTCTCTTTCGCAGGCTTCATATTGCTTACCAGTTCATTTTTTGTAGTTCCTGCTGGTCAAGTGGCCGTTGTAACTACTTTGGGTAAAGTCAGTGGAGGTGCTCGTCTACCAGGCCTAAACTTTAAAATTCCTTTTGTACAGTCAACTTATCCATTCAATGTACAAACTCAGGTAAAACCAGAAAAGTTTGAGTCCTTAACTAAGGACTTGCAGGTGATTGCGGCTACAGCGACAGTTAAATATGCCTTGAAGCCTAATGAAGCTGGACGTGTGTTTAGGACAATTTCTTACAACGATAGAGAAATTTATAATCGTATTATTAAACCTTCTTTGTTAAAAGCGCTTAAATCTGTCTTTTCTAAATATGAGCTAGTTACTATCGCTAGCTCTTGGAGTGATATTTCTGAGATAGTTGAAAAAACTGTTGCTGATGAGCTTAATAAATTTGATTATGTGGAGGTCCAGGCTCTTGACCTTACAGGTTTGGAAATAGCAGAAGAATATAGAGCTGCTATTGAGCAGAAACAGATTGCTGAGCAACAGTTATTGAGAGCACAAACTGAAGTGAAGATTGCTGAACAAGAAGCTAAGAGATATGAAACCCTTACTAGGAGCTTGGATGATCAGGTCTTATTTAAGTTGTTTTTAGATAAATGGGATGGAAAAACCCAGGTTGTTCCTGCACTTCCTGGCTCTAAGGGTGGAAGTACTCCAGTAATAGTTGGAGGTCGTAAATAGAATTCTAAGGGCATTATCAAGCAGGATAATGCCCTTAGAATTCTATTCATTGCTGAAGAATTAAACCTACTTTGATATATTTAGATTGCTTTTCTTCCATTACGTTTTTAATTGCTTTTGAATGGACATAGATCATATTAATTAATCAATTAATTAATTAATTGATATTTTTTACTTTTGTATTTCTGCAAAACTTTCTTGGAAGGCTTTTAAAGTTGCATTGATGTCATCTTCTGAATGGGCTAGTGAAGTAAAGCCTGCTTCGAATGCGCTAGGAGCTAGATAGACTCCTCTTTCCAGCATTGCACGATGCAATTTGCCAAATAGTTCAGTATTTGTTGCTTTTGCCTCTTCAAAATTTCTTACGGGTCCTTCGCATAGATAGAAACCAAACATTGCACTTATGCTGCTTCCTGTGATTGGGATTCCAGAGTCTTTCGCAGATTGGAGAATGCCCTCAAATAGTTTTTTAGTAGTTGCCTCAAGCTTTTCATAGGTACCATCTTGTCGAAGTAATTCAAGCGTTTTAATGCCAGCGGTCATGGCTAGGGGGTTGCCACTAAGTGTGCCAGCTTGATACATGGGCCCTGCTGGAGCGACCATTGACATGATTTCAGTACTACCTCCATAGGCTCCTACCGGAAGGCCTCCGCCAATAACTTTTCCCAGAGTGGTCAAATCAGGAGTAACTCCAAATCTTGCTTGTGCTCCTCCATAGCTGATCCTGAATCCGGTCATTACTTCATCGAAGACAAGAAGAGCCCCATTCTCTTTGGTGAGTTCTCTTAATCCTTCTAGAAAGCCTGGTTCAGGTGTAATGAAACCTGCATTACCGACTACAGGCTCAAGAATTACCCCTGAAATTGCGTCTGGATTTTCTGCAAACAGCTCCTTTACTGCTTCGAGATCGTTATATGGAGCTGTCAGTGTATTGGCAGTCGTACTGCGAGGAACTCCAGGAGAATCCGGAAGTCCCAGCGTGGCGACTCCTGAACCTGCTTTTACTAGAAACATATCTGCATGGCCGTGGTAACACCCTTCAAATTTGATTACCTTGTCTCTCCCTGTGTAGGCCCTCATTAGGCGAAGCACAGCCATGCATGCTTCGGTTCCACTGTTAACAAACCGCACCATCTCGACACTTGGGACGGCATCTATAACCATTTCTGCCAATTTATTTTCTAGTTGACAGGGGGCTCCAAAGCTTGTTCCTTTCTCTAATGCTTCTTGAAGTGATGCGGTTACTTCAGGATGAGCATGGCCACAAATTGCTGGCCCCCAGCTTCCTACATAGTCGATGAATCGATTGCCATCTACATCCCACGCATAGGGACCTTTGACACGATCAAAAACTATTGGCTGTCCTCCTACAGACTTGAATGCCCTAACAGGAGAACTAACACCACCAGGCATTAGCGCCTGTGCTGCGCTGAAAATGTTCTGTGAAAGGCTGGTGTTCAAGGCGTTTGTCACGGGGACCGATGCCAATGGGCTTAGAAACACAGTTCGCCATATTGGCCTAAAAGAGTCAATTTCGTCTCGATTTCCTTCGTACCTTCTATACCTCTTTTCTCAAACCTTTGTTTATTTTGGCTAAAAGATATTGGTCTGATTCTTCGATAATGGAGTTATAGAAAGGGACCTGGGCTGATTTCGAAGAGCCGTTTTTATGGTTATTCGGTATTGGAACTTTTATTAACTGTGTGACGATATTCCAATAGATCTTCACAGAGTTGAAGAGTTTGGCGGCTTGATTAGGAGATTTGCGCTGATTAATGACTGATCTTCATTCCTTTAGACAAGTTTGACCGACTAAAACTTTGTTGATTTCAATATTGGAATAGGTCATTACCCTGATCAGAGTCGTCCTCATCTAATGGAGGCCAACTAATGTCAGTTAAAACTGGTGCATGATCACTAGGTTGATCATTGCCACGTACCTTCTTATGGATTTCGCAACTCTTTGCGTTTTTAAGCAGTTCTTCGCATAGATAAATGTGATCAATTCTCCAGCCTTTGTCACGAGCCCATGCTCCGCTTCGGTAGTCCCACCAACTCCAATGATGTGTTCCAGGTTCAAATAACCTAAAAACATCTTGAAGCCTTTCACCTAAGAGGTTTTGAAGAGCACCTCTTTCAGCATCGCTGGCCATTATTCCTCCTGTTAGTCGCTCTGGACTGTGAATGTCTTTATCTTCAAGTGCGATATTGAAATCTCCTAAAATGCAAAGAGGTTCATCGCGTTTGGACTGAGCCTGGAGGTAACGTTCAAGACAATTAAGCCATTGAATTTTGTAGGTGTATTTTTCAGAGTTCAACGATGAGCCATTTGGAACATATACATTTACGACTCGAATGCCATTCACCAGTGCGCTTATAACCCGCTTTTGTTCTCCAAAATAATCAGCTTTGGAGTCACAAGGCAGTTCTCCACTAAGGCCAAGCCGAATATCCTTCAAAGGGTGGCGGCTTATTAGTGCAACTCCGTTGTAAGACTTTTGTCCATGAAAGCAAACTTGATAGCCACTTGCTTCTATCTCTGCTTTTGGAAAAAAGGGGTCCGCTACCTTTGTTTCCTGTAGACAAAGCAAGTCAGGACTAACTTCTTCTAACCAACCTTTTACTTGTGTAAGACGAGTCCGAATTGAATTAACATTCCAGGTGGCAATTTGCACTGGTTAAGATCTTCTATAGAGACCATTACCATTAAATCAATTAATACAAGGGTCATACATGAAAAAAGCATTTCTCTCTTCTTGTTTAATCTTGCGATTAAGTGCCTCCTCAGCTTTTTCAATAGTCTGCTTTTGCTTGGCCTTTATGCTTCCTTCTCTGGCTGAGTCTCTTGGGGAAAATCAACTGCCTAAAGAGAGGGAAATACACAACACGTTTTCGGGCGAAAAAAACGGAGCATTACTTGATGCAACTAATCCAATGGATTTAATAAATCGTTTACGCCGAGCTACTGCAATGGAAGACGCTACTAGTCCTTCTGATGCAATTGATGATGCTTTAAAAGCACTTGATGCTAATGAGCTAGACAATCCATGACCAGAAATAACCATTTCCCAAGGAAATTAAATATTTCGTTTAAGCCTTAGATAAAGAAAGATGACTTGGCGCTTTTGAGAGAGAACGACTTTGCGCATCAGTTAACAAATTCTTAATACAATTCTTAAACAAATTCTTAGTTCTACCAACAGAACTACTCTCTTTCTCTCTTGATGTCAAAGCAGAGATCTTGATAATGCAACCCTGAGTAATTCGCGTAGGTTGGCTAGATTGAAAGTCGGGCCAGCTATTCGCCCTTTCTTCGATGCGAGACCATCCGATTTCCTCGGTTACCGAACCCTTGCAATACCGTGCAATAGGTATTGTTAGAGCCAAATATAGGCCAAATGATCCAGATCAGATTACCCGGGGACACCTTGTAGATGCTAATGGGCTAGAGCTAGAAGCAGTTGTACTTGGTCGAGTCCTTACTTTGATGAGACGCCATATTGATTTAGATAAACCTCATCTTTGGGTGGTCTATCCAAGATGTAGAGAAGCTGATCATCTTCATTTGCAGATAGCTGGAATTTGGGAACCAAGTACACTTTGTGAAGCTAATCTTCAGAAAGATGATTCAATCAGTTTAGAGAAATCTAGTAAAATTATATGTGATGAATTACCGGAAGGTGATGACTATTTTTCTATTAGAGGAGAATTAATCTATACTAAGCCTGAGTCAGGTGATTTAGTTATAAAGGTGCGTCAAAGATCAAGACCTAATGGAAGTCGTCCTTTACCTTTTAAGCTAAACTTAAAAGGTAGTATTCCTCTAAATTGTCTTCGTAATTTTGTTAATTTAGATGTAAGAAGGCATGGAAGTCAACTTTGCTTGGAAGATCATAAGATTATTGCTCCTATGCCTACACGAGGAGGTAAAAAGCGAGGAGAGAAAAAAGCAATTGTTCGAAAAGGACCCCGTAAACCAATTCAGTGATAATGAGACTTTAGATTTAGTCTTGAACTATGGCAACTTTTTCCATTTGTTTAGTAGTTAGTCTCAAAATGCTTTTCAAAACTGGCCTTTTTAAATTAAGCAGAATAGTGTTAATTAAATATCGTTTCTATTTAGCCTGTACCAACTTTACTTTTAGAAGCAAGTAGTAATGAAATCGCTTTTTATTGATTGTCCTACAGGTATTGCTGGAGATATGCTCTTGTCAGCACTTTTAGATATTGGAATTCCCAAGAGGGTTATTGAGGAACCTCTGTTATCAATTGGTTTGGGTAAAACCTTTTCTTTAGGTATTCAAGAAGCTCGTAGTTTTGGGATTAGAGGATTAAGAACTTGTGTAGAAGGATTGCCTGTAGCGCCTTCTTCTACACGTTTGAAGAAAATAATCGAAATAGTCGAACAGGCCTCTTGGTCAAATCCACTCAAAAATAAGGTTTTAAATGTCTTTATGACACTAGGTGCAGCTGAGGCGTCAGTGCATGGAACAGCTTTGGAGGATATTCACTTGCATGAGGTTGGATCTTTAGATGCTCTTATTGAGGTGGTGTCCATATGTGCTGCAGTTGAATATTTGAACCCTTTAGAAATTTGTTGTTCGCCTCTCCCTACTGGTTCTGGATCGGTAAGTACCTCGCATGGACTCTTGCCTGTGCCTGTCCCAGTAGTTGTAGAACTAGCAAAAACTAATCAAATAAAACTCGTTACTGGTGAGGAGTATCCCAAGGGGGAGTTAACAACGCCTACTGGTCTTGCTTTGATGGTTGTATTGGCCGATAGATATTGTCAGCCAAACTCATTTGAGATAGAGGCGGTTGGCATTGGTTTAGGTAAAAGGAATTTTGATAGACCTAATTTGTTGAGAGCTTATTTATTAGACCAAATAGAACGTCCTCGCATTTTAAGTGAAAGTAACGGACTTACTTGGCAAACTTTATTTTTTCAAGAAGCTTGGATTGATGATGCTAGCCCTGAGGATATAGCTCACCTGATTAATGAGCTGCGAAAAGCTGGAGCTATTGATGTTGTTAGTCAACCTGTTCAAATGAAGAAAGGTCGTCAAGGGGTATGCATTAAAGCAATAGTTACATCAAATGATATTGATGCAGTGCGTTTAGTTTGGTTTTTAAAAAGTACGACTATTGGTCTTAGGGAGAACTTAGGTGGCAGGTGGGTTTTATCTCGTCGAAGAGGCACATGTTTAACAGCTTTCGGGAAAATAGAAGTAAAGCAGGTTCGACGCCCAGATGGATGCTTAACAATTAAGCCTGAGCATGATGAGATAGTTCGCATAAGCCTTGAAACTGGAAAGTCTCTTGAAGATGTACGTAGTCAGGTGATTCGCACATACGAGGATTTTGTTCCTAGCGAGGACTGGTCATGATATTTAATATATTGAACGTTAATTTGCGCCGTTTAAAACTATTTTTAGCTAAGGTATCTCCCCCAGGTGGTTTTCGCTTATGGATAACAATAACTAGTTTAACTTTTGTTGGATATTCGCTTTTTAGAAATAGTGAAAATTTCAACAAGATTCCTCTCGATACAATTACATTTAGTTGGATATCTTTTGGTATTGGAGTCAGCCTTCTAAGCTTAATAGTTAACGCAATTGCTTGGAGATTATTATTGTCTTGGCTGGACTATGATTCAAATAAAATTGAGCTAATACCACTTTTCCTTAGCAGCAACTTGTTGAAGTATTTACCTGGTGGTATATGGCATTTTGTTGAAAGACTTAGGGCCCTAAGGTCTCAGATGGGCTCAGGGCAAGCACTGGCTTCAGTGTTGCTTGAGCCATTGCTGATGGCAGCGGCTGCATTGCTTTGGGTCCCATTAGGAGGTTTTCAATCAGGATTGGAAGGCTTGTGTATTATCCCAGCACTATGTTTTATTAAACGTTTTAGAGATCCTCTACTTAGAAGGCTAGAAAGACTAAAGGCTAATCAGTTAGAGCAAATTTATTCTGAAATTCATTTTGGGAGTGGCATTAATAATATTAGTCTTCAGAGAAGTAATTATCCTTTCAAAGCTTTAATTGCTGAGATCCTTTTTGTCCTTTTTAGATTTCTGGGATTTTGGTGTTGCTTAAATGCTTTTTCCCTTGAGTCGGCCATTCCTTTCATGGAATGGATGGCTGCTTTTGCTTTGGCTTGGACTATTGGTTTGGTTGTGCCTGCCGCACCTGGAGGTGTAGGTGTTTTTGAGGCAGCCTTACTTATCAGAGTGGGTACTTACGTTCCAGAAGCTCCACTTTTAGCTACACTACTTTGTTATAGACTTACAGCTACAATTGCAGACTTATTTGCTGGCTTTGGTGTTCTCCTAAGGAGTAAAATTATAGCTTCAAATATAATTAATTAGTCATAAGAATTAAATCTTTAATTTTACAAATATTGATTTTTAATGTGATCGCTCTTCTTCTATATTAGTACTACTATCTAATCCTGGAATTAATGCTAACGAAGCTATCAGTCCTAGTGAAAGTATTATAAGAGAAGGCACTATTGCTTCAGGCATCCTTTCATCACTGGCATATTGAAAGATTCGCACTGAAAGGGTATCAAAATCAAAAGGCCTTAAAGTAAAACTAAGAGGCAACTCTTTCAAGGTGTCTACAAAAACCAGTAAACCTCCAACACCTAAAGGCCCTTTGAGTAGGGGTAAATGAACATCTTTAAGAACTTTTTGCCATTTACATCCAAGTCCCATAGCAGCTTCATCAAGGGTTGGTGAAATGCGTTCAAAAGCCGCGTCAAGCCCTCCTTTTGCAACGGCTAAAAATCTATCACTATACCCCCATAATAATAAAATTAAAGGAGCGAATCTCCAGGGTGGGCCTGCAAAGGGAAAAAGGCTTAAAGCAAGTACAGCCCCTGGAATGGCATACCCTATACCTGCTAGAAAAGTAAGACTTTTCATCCACTTACTTGTATTCCATCTTTTAGCAACTGACAGTAGTAAAGCTGCTAAAACAGCAAGACTGGCTGCGGCAAATCCAAGCCCAAGACTTCGTACTGTGAGGAGAAGAAGTTCTCCATCGAGCCCTCTCCCCAATTGATCAAAATTGACTGCGATCCAAGCAATTGGGACACCAAGAGTGAAGGCTGGCGGACCAATTGCAATGCTTTGAGCAAGCATTGCTCTGAGTCCTTTGAGCTTCCAACAAGGTGCTTCTCCTCCCGCAACTCCTTCTGTCCAACGGCGACTTCTACTTCTGAGGCTGCGTTCATAGGCGACAAGAATCATGACTATTAAGAGCCCGATAATTGCTAGAGCTATTGCTCCAGTTGGATTGCCATTCGTTACCCAGTTCTCAACTATGCCAGCAGAAATGCTTGGAATATTTAGAAGTTGTACAGCACCTAGCTCATTAATTACTTCCATGCTGATCAGTGCCACTCCCGCGCCAATGGCAGGTAATGCCATTGGTAGCGCTATACGTCTGAAACTGTCCCATGGACCGACGCCTAGACTTCTACATGCTTCTAGTTGTCTCCTCCCACATTTTGTAAAACTCTCTGTGCTTAGTAGGAATACATATGGGTAAGTTGTAAGTGCCATAACTAAAATCCCCCAATTCATTCCATAAATCCTTATGGAATGAATACTTCCCAGGTCTATAAGTGTTGCTGAAAGTAGATATGCTGGAGTTGCAAGCGGCAACAGTTGAGCAATCCTGAGCAATTTCCTACCAGGAAAACGGCAATTAGCTAGTAACCAACCATTTGTGGTGCCAACAAGAGCTCCAACTAGCCCAGTGAAAACAAGTAAGAATAATGTCCCCATGATTTGTCTAGGCCCGTCTACCCCAAGGCCGATGGAACCGTTTTTTAAGCCGTTGAAACCTTCTCCTAGTAGTCCAATTAAAGGCCACAAGGCAATAAAACAAACAATTACTGCAATAGCACTAAGTATTGTTCTACCTGAGTGCCCTTTGGAAGGATTCAAAACTTTTTGGCTTTTTTTCAGTGAGATTCCTGATTTCATTTAGCAAAACCTTTCCCATCATCACGAGTCACGCAAGCGTGTAGCTGACTCCTAAGTGTGGAATGGTCAAGTTGGCGACCAATTAAGACAAGTTGATTCTTCCTTTCGCTTTTCCAATCTGTGTCATCAATAGAGAATCGTTTACCTGCAAGATGGAAAATATGTCTTCGTTCGCTTTCGTTGAACCATAAAATCCCTTTCGCTCGGAATACGCCCGAAGGAAGTTGGTTGTCTAGGAAATTTTGGAATTTTCGTAAGGAGAATGGATCATTACTTTCAAAAGCCAAGGATGTGAATCCTTCGATTTCTAAATGGTCAGAGTTGTGAGTTAGCTGATGTTGTGATTCATCATGATTGTGTGAATGCTGGCAATGTCCATGTTCGTGGTCACAATCGCTGTGGTCTTGGTGTTGTTGAGTTGGGCTGATTTTTATCTGATCGGTTTCAAAAAGACCAACACTCATAAGTAGAGGTAATGAAATTTCACCCTTAATAGAGCGCAAAATCCTTGCATCTTTTTTTGTCTCTCTAAGCTGTGCTTCTATCTCTAATAGGCGACTCTCTATAACCAGATCACATTTATTTAGAAGAAGGATGTCTCCATAAATAACCTGAGCTCGAGCCACTTCGCTATCGAGAAGTTTGAGGTTGAAATTTTCAGCATCGATAAGAGTGATAATTGAATCAAGTCGCGTTAGATCTCGTAGTTCGCTGCCAAGAAATGTCATCGCCACTGGGAGAGGGTCTGCAAGACCTGTTGTTTCAACTACTAAATAATCAATCGAGTTAGGTTTTTTTAGGACTCGCTGAACTGCTTCTAGTAATTCACCATTAATCGAACAACAGATGCATCCGTTGCTTAGCTCAACCATTTCCTCACCGGTCGCAACAATCAGGTCATTGTCGATACCAATTTCTCCAAACTCATTGACTAGAACCGCAGTTTTTAACCCTTTTTGATTAGTTAAAATGTGATTTAGCAATGTTGTTTTTCCCGCACCGAGGAACCCTGTGAGAATTGTTACGGGTATCCCAAGAGAGTCCTTTGTTCCTTCATCATTATTAGAGGAATTTACTGAAGTGGTGGCGATTGATTCACTCATGGCTTGATGTGGATTAGGTTTTTTAGAGCAAGGCCTTTTGTAGGTGTTAGCTATTTTCTTTCCCCTTCAATCATTTTGTGTCAAGCATATTGATTGCCTTGGCTAGTCGAATATCGAGTTGAGTTATTCCTCCTGCATCATGAGTAGTTAATTCAATTGTCACTTTTGAGTAGACGTTAGTCCACTCTGGGTGATGATTCATTGCTTCGGAAAGCATTGCTACTTTCGTTATAAACCCAAAGGCTTCTATAAAATTTAAGAAACGCCACTCTCTTTTGAGTCGAGATTGCTGAAACTCCCATTTTGGAAGTTGTTGTTGAAGTGAAGCGAGTTCTTTTTTGTTTAATAGCTTTTCTTTCATTGCATTCCTTCTGGTGTGATGGAATCAGCTTTGTTTGTTGGATCCTGAATGCGATGATTTAATAAGTCAAAGTTAGTGTTGGTGCTATCTTTGTCTTTATTCATAACCTCAGAATTGTGTCTTTTACGAACAACTTCGTTAGGCTTCGATGCATTAGTTCTCGCAGTTAGCGTAGCGTTACTTTCAGCGAAAAAGGTAGCTTTGTCTTCTTCAACTTCTCCGATTGCATGTAAATATAACTTTCTTGAATGCCTTGAATAGCGATGCTCCCAAAGGTAGATGGCCTGCCAAGTACCTAGCACAAGCTTTTTTTCATTGATACTAAGACTCAATGAACTACAAGTAAGTGTTGTTCGTATGTGTGCTGGCATATCGTCGACACCCTCTTCATTATGTCTATATAAAGTGAATTGTCCTTGATGATTGGGCTTTCTGACGCCTTCTTCAGGTACAAGTGCCTTCATAAAAGATGAAAGATCTTCTAATACTCTTGGATCAGCATTTTCATTGATCGTGAGGCTGCAGCTTGTATGCTTTGTAAATAAAACCAAGATACCTTGGTGGAATTTATTTTTAATTATCCACTTGTTGATTTCAGAAGTTATATCTATAAACCCTTCGCCAGGGGTTTCGATTGAAAGCTCAGAGAGGATCTGTTTCACTTACAGACCATAAATTCCCATTGATTATATTTAGGCTGCTTTCATTTGCCAACACAGATTAGATTACTGATATATGAAGGTCTTTATGAATTATTCGTATTCTGATAGCATCAAATAAGCATTTAGGTGGAAGGGTTTTGAGATGAGTTGATAAATGCCGTTCTATTGAGAGAGCCTATTTTTTAGAGGGATTTTTTTTATGTTCGAACTCCAGTTCTCAAAGTTACCTTGTATTTAATATCTTAACCTTCATTGTATGACTTCTCTTTGCTACGTGAAATTAGATGTCAAGGACAATAAAAAATGTTGATGGGAACTTAATCAGTTGAGTAGAGATCAAGAGGTAGTTATTTCTGATCTAAGAGTTAAAAGAAGTTGCTCGGAGGCCAAACTATATCTGTAAAATTCCCTTTTCTCAGGCGACCTTGAGAGTTCGATTTTAATCGATGGATCTAGAAGGGACGTGCTTTTTTAGACACTCTCCATGTGATGCTCTCTTTACCCTGTCAAATAAAAAAGCTTTTTTTCCAAGAAATATAGAGGTCAATTTTTTACTTGATTGGCAAAAAAAGATATCTCGTCAACAAGTTAAGGACTTACAGCTAGCTTCTTTATATGGTTATTTCTGTGAGGGATCCAGCTTTGCCTGCACTTGCTTGGCATCGACTTGGAGATTATTTACATGAGACTCAGCTTTTGGGCTCTATTCAGAGAACCCTTTACTGGGACCAAAACACTACTATGCCAAAAGATTCGGCTTCATGGAGAGCCGAGCAACTAAGTCTTTTAGCAAGGCATTTGCATGCAAGACAAAGTAGTAAGCATTATGAAGAACTTATTGCCGAAGCAAAGCTTGAGTTTAATCAGATTCGTTTTTCTGGAGATTTGAATCAGACAGAGATTGCGGACCGAGCTAGAAATATAGAGTTGTTAGAGCAGGATCTTATTCGTCAGAAGCGTCTTGATCCTGATTTAGTCAGCCTGCTTGCAACTGCACAAGCAAACGGCTACAACCTTTGGAAGCAAGCTAAAGAGAGTTCTAATTTCAATTGCTTTGCTCCCGCATTAAGTAATCTTATTGAGCTTAGACAAGAACAAGCAAGACAGCTTTCAGAGGCTAGAAGTTGTTGGGAGACATTGGCTCAACCATTTGAACCTGATTTGTCTATCTCTCGCTTAAAGGAATTATTTGACCCTTTGAGATATGCCCTACCTGCGTTGCTTAATGATATTAAATCCTGGAAAAGACCAAGGAATCCTAGTTGGGATCTCGAACCAAAATCTCAGAAAGTTCTCTGTAATCAATTACTTAAGGAGTGGGGTAGAGATTCCAATATTACGGGTGTTGCGATGTCCCCACATCCATTTTCAATCACTCTTGGGCCCAAAGATTTTCGATTGACGACTCGTGTCGTGGAAGGACAACCTCTCTCATGTTTTTTGGCCACTGCGCATGAGTGGGGACATTCCTTATATGAACAAGGCTTGCCCACGCAGTCTCATCAGTGGTTTGCATGGCCTTTAGGGCAAGCAACATCTATGGCTGTTCATGAAAGTCAGTCACTTTTTTGGGAGAATAGAGTTGCTCGAAGTAGTTCTTTCGCAGAGAGATTTTGGCCACACTTTGCTAAAGAGGGTGCTCCATTGAAATGTGGAGTTGACCTTTGGCAAGCAATGAATCCATTGACACCTGGTTGTAACCGGGTAGAAGCTGATGAATTGAGCTATGGCTTGCATATTCTTATTCGTACAGATCTTGAAATTGCTTTACTGGAGGATGGTCTAGAGGTAGAAGCCTTGCCACTTGAATGGAATAGGAGATATCAGGACTTGCTTGGAATTCTTCCCCAAAATGATACTGAGGGTTGTTTGCAAGACGTTCATTGGAGTGAGGGGCAATTCGGCTATTTCCCTTCTTACTTGTTGGGTCATTTGGTTAGTGCTCAGTTGGCAGAATCGATGAATGAGTCACTTCGTGACACCGGAATGACAGAAGACGAACCTATAGATGTTTGTATTCGCAATGCCGACGAGTCCAAGTTGCTTGATTGGCTTAGGCAGGAGGTGCATTTACACGGGCGAAAAATGAACACAGAAACTTTGGTGGAGCACGTCACGGGCTCCTCTCTTTCAAGTTCTGCTTTCCTAAAGTATCTCCAGAACAAACTAGAGAAATTGAATAACAGCTTCTAGGATGGTCAGCTGGGATTTCTATTGATTTATGGCCAACATCGAACAGTCCCCGAGTAGGAGCATGCCAAATTTATTACATGTTTTGCCTGCATTTGCGGATGAAACTCTTCTGCGCCTTAACACCATTGTTGAGCTCAATTCCCATACAATCAACAAGTATGAGTTGATTACTGAAACAGGTCACCTCAAGCTTGATCGAGTGGGATATTCCACTCTGGCTTACCCATTTGCTTACGGATGTATTCCTAGAACTTGGGATGAAGATGGCGATCCTCTAGATATTGAAATCGTTGGAGTAACAGAACCGCTAATTCCAGGGTCGATTGTTGAAGCAAGAATAATAGGAATAATGACTTTTGATGACGGAGGAGAAGTAGATGACAAAGTAATTGCTGTTCTTGCAGATGATAAACGGATGGACCATATAAAAAGTTTTGAGCAGTTAGGAGAGCATTGGTTAAGCGAAACTAAATATTATTGGGAGCACTATAAGGACCTCAAGAAGCCAGGTACCTGTAGAGTTAATGGCTTTTTTTGTGTTGAGAAAGCAGTTGAAATTGTGAAAGAGTGTGAGGCTCGCTACCTTTCAGACATAGCTCCGAAATTAGTCAATTAATCACAGCTAACTTGCTTACTATAAATAATACCTCCGTACTTATTTGAAATTCAAAGTGATATTGAGCTCAATTCTGAGCTTTAAGGCGGTTCGAATTGGATTAATAGCTCAACCCTTAAGCTTCTGGCCTTACAGCTTCAAATATCTCTTGAAGAATTTCACCAGCCCCTTGCTTCTTCAGCGAATTTGCAAGATCTATTCCAATTGAGTCAGGGTTATTTATTGAGCCCCGTTTCTCATCACGAATTAATCTTTGCCCATCCAAGCTGGCAACCATTCCTGTCAAAATTAATTCTTCAGACTCAATTTTGCTGTTTACTCCGATAGGCACTTGGCACCCTCCTTCTAGTTCTCTTAGAAAGGATCGCTCAGCTAGGCATCTTAGGGAGGTTGGTTTGTGCTCAAGGCTTTTAATTACATTTAGTACCTCAGGGTTGCCTTCTACGCATTCGATTCCCAGTGCTCCCTGGCCAACTGCATGAAGAGAAATCTCACTGGGAATAATTTGGTGGATTCGATTTTCAAATCCAAGTCTGCTTAGTCCTGCGGCTGCAAGAATCAGACAGTCATATTCACCGGAATCTAGTTTTTCGAGACGGGTGATGACATTACCTCTGACATCTTTAAATATTAGTTCTGGATATTTGTGTCGCAGCTGTGCAAGTCGGCGAAGCGAACTGGTCCCTACGACTGACCCAGCAGGAAGTGTATCCAATTGATAATCAGCATTTTTCTTGTTGACTGCTAGCGCATCTGCTGGATCCTCTCTTTCTGTAATGCATCCAAGCATTAAGCCCTCAGGAAGATTGGTTGGGAGATCTTTTAGAGAATGAACAGCTATCTCTGCTCGTCCAACAAGCATTTGTGCTTCAAGTTCTTTTGTGAAAAGACCTTTATCTCCAATTTTGGCTAGTGCTACATCGAGAATTTTGTCACCTTGAGTGGCCATAGCTTCTACAGAGATGACCAGGTCAGGGTGCCTTTTTCCCAGCTCTTGCTTAACCCAATTTGTCTGGACCATGGCCAGCTGGCTTCGGCGAGAGGCGATGCGCAGTTGGTCGAGGGTCATTGATGGAAATTCTTTGCACCTATTCACATTAAACATTCGACCTTCCGAAAATCACTCACGCTGACAATCCGTTATTAGATCGATGGTCGTAGGGCTTTTTCAAGCCGGCCATTGGTTGAAACTAATAGCTGAGATTACTTCTACTTTTTTACCTTTATTTTTATAGTTAAAAACTACTTTTTCTTGCTCGATGAATCATTGAGTTTATTAACACTACTTTATTTTATATATTCTTTTAAAACCCCATTTCGATTTGGATGACGAAGCTTTCTTAGAGCTTTGGCTTCAATTTGACGGATTCGTTCACGTGTTACATCAAAAATTTGGCCGATTTCTTCTAGTGTTTTCATCCGCCCATCATCCAGTCCATATCGAAGACGAAGAACATCTCGTTCTCTTGGACTGAGAGTGGCTAGAACACCTTCTAAATCCTCTCTGAGAAGATTTTTTGCAACGTCTTGCTCGGGATTCTCAATGTCAGCCTCGATAAAATCTCCCAGGCGAGAATCTTCTTCCTTCCCAATCGGTGTTTCAAGTGAAATTGGCAATTGAGCACTCTTAGCTATAAAACGCAATTTTTCAATTGTCATCTCCATACTTTCTGCGATTTCTTCTTCTGTGGGCTTTCTACCAAATTCTTGACTTAGGACTTTGGTCGTTTTCTTAATTCGCGAGATGGTTTCATATAAGTGCACAGGTAGTCGAATAGTGCGACTTTGATCGGCAATTGCTCTAGTGATAGCTTGGCGAATCCACCAGGTTGCATAAGTAGAGAATTTGTATCCCTTTTCATGATCAAATTTTTCAGCAGCTCTAATAAGTCCTAGGCTTCCTTCTTGAATTAGATCTTGGAAAGAGAGTCCTCTATTCATATATTTCTTTGCAATAGAAACAACCAGGCGGAGGTTGGATTGAACCATTTTTTCTTTTGCTCTTCGTCCAAGCATTAACCTTCGACGAAATCTGATTAGGGGCATTTCTACAAGTGCTGCCCATTCTTTAGTTGTTGGATAGTGATCGTTTTCGCTTTCGAATTGTGCTGCAAGCTCTTCTAGCTGGAGAAGATCTGCGATTTTTCTAGCCAATTCAATTTCTTCATCAGGTCTGAGGAGTCTTATCCGTCCGATTTCTTGGAGATAAACTCTAATTGAATCTTCTGTATAAACTCCTTTTGGACCGATCTTGATGCTTGCTAATGCTCGTGCTCGTGCCTCTTGTTCGCTTATTGATAATGAAGAAGTTGTAGTGGAAAAATCTGAGTTTTTAATTTCTTCTGACGAGATTTCAGCTTCAGCTAATAACTGATCAGCTGCTGCATCTAATGATTGGGTTGTAGAAATAACAGGTTTATTTTTTGATTTTTGATTCTTTTTAGATGCAGGAGAAGCGGCCTTCTTTTTTTGCTGTGGTTTTGCTTTTGGAGCTTTTTTCTTTTCTTTTCCTTCCGTGGTTGGAAGAGTTAATGCTTGGCTGGCAGGAGTGGATTTGGATTTTGTGGCGGCTTGGCTCATTTCAGGACACGCGAACTAACAAGGGTGATCGGCTAATCGAAATGCAATATGTTGCAAAATGCGATGCCGTGATGGCAATAACACCTAAAAACGAAGCACAGGGAATCTTGAGAAATCGAGATAATCCAGTGATCAAAAATCCTCAGGAGAGTTTGTTGATCGTATTTATCTGATTAGATAAGAGGTGTGATGGTTTTAGATGTGGAAACTGACAAAGATGTAAATGTGGATTGGAGCAGTGCTGTCAGGGGCTTTCTCAGACCGGCATACCTTCTAATGGGGCATTCCAAAAGTGGTAGTTGCTTCTTGTCTTCCCACTGGACGGAACTCTGCTCTGTTCCGACAACAGCCTTAGGGCTGTCCAACAATCTAATTTTAAAAAAAACTTGTGACCTCGGCAAGTAATGATTATCAGCCACAATCTGCGGAAGTAGATGTGTGGTTGGATGTGGGGAAGGAAGGTCGTTGCTTTACCTATCAAGACATTCATCAATTTGGCCTTGGATTTGGCGATCTTGTGCGGGTCCGTTTAAGAGGTAGGTCTATGAATGGTCTTGTAGTTGCAAGACGATTTGCCTCAAAGGAAAAGGAATGCCAGCTGCAATATGGAACTAATGCTTTAGCAGCAGTAGATGCGCTTGTTCAGCAGGCTGCTGTTGACTCTCAATGGCAAGACTGGTTAGAAGAGATGGCCGATAATTGTCACATTAGTGCTTTTCGAATGCTGAAAGCTGCTTTGCCTCCAGGTTGGTTGGGGCAAAGAAAGTTGATAAATGAAGGGGCTAAAAGTTTTTGGTGGGTCTTGCTTACCCATAAAACTCCTAAGGGGAGGGATCTTACTGCTCGTCAAAAAGACTTAGAAAACTTCCTTCGAATTGCAGGGGGAGGGGCCTGGCAAAAGGAGCTTCATTCTGAAGGCTTCTCTTTGGGGGTGATTAGCAGTTTGATAGCTACAGAAGTAGCGACTAGAGAGAAGCGTCAGCTGATTGATCAGGCTGAAGTTATTTCTAATTTGTTGGATCCTTGTCTAAATGCTGAGTTAGAGGCTCCTCAACCTTTAACTGAAGAGCAAGCAGAGGCGATAAAGATTTTTGATGAACAGCCATTGGGAAATGCTTTGTTGTTATGGGGAATTACTGGTTCAGGGAAGACAGAGGTTTATTTGCAAATTGTCGCAAAGGAATTGTTAGAGGGTAGAAATTGTTTGATCCTTGCCCCTGAAATTGGATTGATACCACAATTGGTTGATCGATTTAAAAGGCGTTTTGGTTCTCATGTATTGGAATATCACAGCGGTTGCTCTGAAAAAGAGCGCGTTAAGACATGGCGCAAGATTTTGAGATCTCAAAATCCACTTGTAGTTGTAGGGACTCGATCAGCTGTTTTCCTCCCACTTTCTCCATTGGGTTTAATTGTGCTTGATGAAGAGCATGACAGTTCGTATAAACAGGAATCGCCAATGCCTTGTTATCACGCCAGAGAGATGGCTTTGAGTCGAGCAAAAAACACTCGGGCAAAAGTTGTTTTAGGTAGTGCAACGCCATCGTTATCTACTTGGAAAAACCTTGTCCCTAATGGGCCCATAGCGCTTGCTCGATTAAATAGGCGTATTTCTGATAAGCCTTTACCAACTGTTCATGTTGTTGATATGCGGCAAGAGTTGGCCGCAGGTCATCGCCGACTTATTAGTCGCTCTCTGATGGAGCATCTTTCGCTATTGCCAGAAGCTCGGGAACAGGCAATTGTGTTAGTTCCAAGGCGAGGGTACAGCAGCTTCTTGAGTTGTAGAAGTTGTGGGGAAGTAGTGCAGTGTCCTCATTGCGATGTAGCTCTAACAGTTCACAGAGGAGGGAACGATCATCAGTGGTTGCGTTGTCATTGGTGTGATCATCGCTCAGCTGTTGAACCCTTTTGTAGTAACTGTGGTTCCAGTGCTTTTAAACCTTTCGGTGCAGGAACACAGAGAGTGATAGATCATCTGGCTCAGGAATTAGAGGGAGTTAAATTTTTACGTTTTGATAGAGATACCACAGGAGGAAGAGATGGACATCGACATTTGCTTGAGAAATTCGCTTCTGGTGAGGCAGATGTACTCATAGGTACTCAAATGCTTGCTAAAGGGATAGACCTACCTCGAGTTACTCTTGCAGCTGTATTGGCTGCAGATGGGTTGTTACATCGCCCTGATTTGTTAGCAGGAGAACAGAGCCTTCAGCTTTTTATGCAACTTGCAGGTCGTGCTGGTCGAGGTGAACGCCCTGGAAAGGTTTTAATACAAACTTATTGCCCAGAGCATCCCGTGATCATGCATTTGGTGGATGGTCGCTATGAGGAGTTTTTAAAAAAGGAATTAAAACTAAGGATGGAGGCAGGCTTGGTACCTTTTAGTAGAGCTTGTCTGCTTAGATTTTCGGGAGAATCAGCATTGGCCACTGCTACTGCAGCCTCTGCATTGGCCGAGCAGATAAGACCACTATGTGATTCAAATAGTTGGAATGTAGTTGGCCCTGCTCCTGCTTTAGTTGCCAAGGTTGCTGGCAAAAGTCGGTGGCAGATTTTGTTGCATGGCCCTGAGTCAAGTCCTTTGCCTCTACCAAAAGGAACCGAATTATGGGATGGACTTCCTAGAGGAGTTTCTCTTGCTATAGATCCAGATCCACTACAACTTTGATTTAGTGAACTAAATCACTTTTTATGGGGGTAGTTCAGGGAAACCAAAACCCATATTTAATCGAATTCTTTGAAGGACTAGGTTTAACCCAAGCAGCATGGTTACAAAGATCGTTCCTAGACCAAGGTGATTCCATCGCCATTGGCGAAATTTAAGTGTGTTTACCTCGCCTTGCTTCATTGGCCATTTGACATGATCACCTTCCAATATTGGTAATGAGGGGCTACCGATTAGCTTTGCTTTGTCAATAGAATGAATATTTACCAATAGCTTTAATCCAGGAATTTCGGGTAAATCCTCTAAATTCACCACTAATTTAAATTCCTGCTGGACTCCTATAAACCAATTTTTTTCTTTTAAGGACAGAATTGGCGGAGTTATTTCAAACCCTGCTGATTTAGCAGCAGTTGAGAATGTTTCTTGGAGTATAAGACTTGCTTCTTCAGATCTCAATATAGGAGTTCTGATTTTTTGACCTCCTTCTCGGAAACTTACAACTTCCCCTTTGGAATGTCTTTCCTTTAGGGCATTCTCGAATTCAAGCTGCCATGGTAAAAGTTGTTTTGTATTACTTTTAATTTCCCATCCCAGTTTTATTCTATCGGGGCCAGAAATATCTACTTTGGTGGTTATTTCTACACACCCACTTAACAGAATAGTTAATGCAGCAATTACAAATAGAGTTAAAATTGAGAAGCCAAAGTCCAGTCCACTTGTCTCTCCGGTTGGAGGGAGAGGAGAAGTTTCTGAATCGTTTGATTTTTTGTTAGTTGAATAATAGTTACCTTTTGTTTGAGTCGTTAAATCTAAAGTTGGCAGTTGAATTGACCAGTTGGCTGGTCTCCCTAAGCTTGGTGATTCTAGAACCTCTAATAATTGTTTAGACATTTGGCGTAGTTCATTATCTTTACAATGGGTTAATTCACGACACATAGATATGGCTTTTTCATTGTCTCCTTTCCCCATCAACGCTGTAATCATTAGCATCCTTATCTTCGGACCCTCCTGACTATTTAGAGGTTGTTTTTGAGCTAATTCCTCTAGTGCAATTAGGCATTGACTGTAGTCACCTCGCTCTAAGGCAGCCTCAGCAAATGCTAGGGCTGAGTCCATATCTCAGCTACTTCCTAAAAACATTGTTCCTATCCCAGAGTTGGTAAAGATTTCCAGTAGAAGGGCATGAGGAACTCGCCCATCGATGATATGAGCAGCAGCCACTCCTTGCGCTAAAGCTCTTATACAGCATTCAGTTTTAGGGGTCATTCCACCATTAACTATGTCGTCATTGATTAGTTGACGTGCTTCCATCAAACTTATTTGTTTTATTAGTGATGAAGAGTCATTTTTGTCTCTCAGAATGCCAGGGGTGTCAGTTAAAAGGATTAGTTTTTCTGCTTCCAGGGACGCTGCAAGTTCACCCGCTACTGTATCTGCATTGATATTGTGAGAACGACCATTTTGTGTTGCAGCAACGCTTGATATAACTGGGACGTAGCCTTTTGAAAGTAGTGGCTCCAGAACATCTGGATTCACACTTGCAACATCTCCTACCAGGCCATGGCTCCCATCCCCCCATGGGCGAGCTTTTATTAAACCGCCGTCTATTCCACTTAGGCCAACTGCTTGTGCTCCAAGCTGGTTTATTCCGCTAACAATTTGCTTATTAACTCTTCCAACAAGCACCATTTCAACAACATCCATTGTTTCTGCATCTGTCACTCTTAGTCCGTCACGAAATTCAGCAGCAATATCAAGCCTTTGAAGCCATTGGTTGATTTCAGGACCTCCGCCATGGACTACAACAGGTTGCACTCCTACGCTTGCCAAAAGAGCGATATCTCTAAAAACGGCCGTTTGTAAGGCCTTGTGAGCCATTGCCGCACCGCCATATTTGATGACAATTCTGCGCCCAGCAAATCTTTGGATATATGGCAGAGCTTCACTGAGTACAGAAACTCTCAGTGATTCATCTTCTAATTTGGTTACTTGATTAGCGTCCAAGAAAGGATTAATCACTGTTATGTCACTGTCCGTTAGTCCCATGCTGAGTTGTTTGTTCAACTTCGCTTTGTTTTGGAACAATCATTAAATCAATTTGACCTTCTTGTGGTGAAATTAATTCTGCTTGCATATCTTTAGCAAAAAATCTTCCTAGGCGCTCTTGTTTTTCTTGCCAGCGATCAAAAGGCACCCCTGCGATGTTAAACCTTAAACGAATTCCCAGGCCCTTTGTAGTTTCTAATTCTTCTATTTCCAATAGTTGTGGTGGATTTTCTTGGTCCCATAGTTTTAGGGCAATTAGAGAAGACTCAAGATGAGCATGTTGTCCATAGCGCCATCTAGTTACATCTTTCACAACTTTTGCAAGTTCTGGAGACTCTTTTCTTTCGACTTTTGAGAGTTGAGACTTAGGACTGATTTTTTTTGTTGGCCGTAATTCTGTTGTCTTTAGCGCGAGTCCCCCCAAGAAGATTGGGAACCCGTAAAAGAGTGTTGGGACGCTGAGGTTTGCTGCGCCTGATAAATAAGCTGTCAAACCTACAACTGTTAGGACAGCTCCCGAAACAGTTATTAAGTTGGCTGGGGAAATTAGTTCCTTCATGATGTCATTTTTGCGCTCAATGTTCGAGGATGGTTCTTTTGGAGGATGTTCAATGGCAATTGCTCAAAATAAATCGAAAAATCTTTCTGCGTTAATAGCTAAGTTGGATAAGGATAGAGCTTGGTTATTGGAGCAGATCGATCGTGGAAACTGGCCTGAGCTTCGATTGGATTTGGCTGCATTAGAAAGGGAGCTAGGCCAACTCGTAAGCAAGGCTTCTGATCAAGTCGAGGGAGAGAGTTGACATAAGGGATCCTTCAGAATGGAATGTCATCTGTATCTGGTACAAGCGGAGCGCTATTCCAGCTAACTGATTCATCTTTCGATTCTAGGCCCTGTGATCTTGGAGGATTGTTCGCAGGTGATTTCTCAGAAGATGTGTTCACTCTCGTGGAAGCAAAATTTGTACTGTTTATTTCTTCTTCAACTGGTGCAGAAAGATTGTGGAATTTAGTAAGGGTCAACTCGGCACGCTTCTCTTTGCTCCCATCTTGACGTGGGATTGTATTCATTCTCAAACGACCTTCCACAACAAGCTTTTGTCCTTCTTGAACACGATTTTGCAACTCTTGAGCCATGTTTCCCCAGCCAACAACCTTGAGTTCGCTAGATGGGTCATCCGCTCGAAGCCCTTCGAATAACACTTCCATTTCTGCAATAGGGGTTTTGTTGTCTTGTGTATAACGAATCGTTGGAGCTTTCTTAACTTGGACTTCGAGCAAGCAGTGGTTCATTTCATGTTCTTGTAGTGAGGGCTATCTTGATGCAATTTCAAAAGAATGGCCAGAGGCATATTTGGTTACTTGCAGGCACCGGTGAAGGTCCTACTATTGCGTCTCTTTTGATTGAACAAGGCTGGAAGGTTAGCGTTAGTGTTGTTTCTATTCAAGCTTCCTGGCCTTATTCAGAGATGTCTTTGACATCTCTTTGTATTGGGCCCCTTCAAGGCGTTGAAGGTATTAAAGGATTCCTTGACGAAGCCTTAAATGAGCACCAAGGATTTGATTGGGTGATAGATGCAACTCATCCTTTTGCAGTGGAAATCAGTTCGAATCTTGAGAAGGCCTGTAGAGAATTTGGTCAGAATTTGCTTCGATATGAGAGGCCTTTGGAGGCGCCATCTAGGACGTTTTTGATTAAGGATTTATCAGGGCTTTCTAATTGTTCTTTGCAAGGGAAAAATATTTTGATGGCTCTTGGGGCAAGACACCTTCATGAGGCTGTGCATGCAGCTCGTCAATGTGGTGCAAGGGTATTTGCTCGAGTTCTGCCAACTCCAGAAAGTCTAAAGCAATCTTTAAATTGTTTACTTCCTGAAGATGACCTGGCGGTTTTTCGCCCGCTTCAAGGTAATCAGATTGGAGATTTGGAAAGAGCTCTTTGTAGGCGTTGGTCAATCAGTGATGTTATTTGTAGGCAGTCTGGTGGGGCTACTCAAGAACTCTGGCAGGATATTTGTCATCAGGAGGGCATAAATTTATGGCTTATTTCGCGCCCTAAACTTGTTAGTAAAGTAGAAGTTTTTCATACTTTTAATGCTGTGATGGGTCGAATCTCAATATCCAAATAGGCTTTAGAAGTTCTTTTCATGTTTGCACTTCCATGGTTAATGAAGACTCTTCTGATGAATTGGTTTTAGTTCTCACAACAGAAGTAAGCACTAATATTGCTGATAGCTTGGCAAAAGAACTGTTAAGGCAAAAACTTGCGGCTTGTGTGAATCTTCGTGAAATAAGAAGCTATTTTATGTGGGAGGGAGAACTGGAAGAAGTTAAAGAGGCTCAACTATTAATTAAAACAACTAATAATCAGTTGCAGAATCTCCTAGAAATGATTACGGATTTACATAGTTACGAAACCCCTGAACTAATACATTGGCATGTATCTGCTAGTGATGCTTATATGGAATGGGTTAAAGAAGTTACTTTGCCTGCTTATGAGTCTAACTAAAGGAGTTTTCTGCTAGCAAACTCTTAAGCGGAACCTGCGACCTTGATCCAAGCTGAGTAACAATTTGCCCCGCACATAGTGATCCAATCGCCCCACATTTAATGAGATCTTGGCCAGCTGTATAACCATAAAGGAACCCACCTGCATATAGATCACCGGCTCCAGTAGTGTCTATTAGCGTGCCCATTTTATAGGGATTGATTTCATAGGTATTATCTTCAGAAAGAATTATTGACCCCTTTTCTCCACAAGTAAGAGCTGTTACCTCGCAGCGATCTCTTACATTGTTTATTGCCATTTTTAAGTCTTTAGCTTGGTAAAGAGAAATTATTTCACTTTCATTAGCAAAAAGAATATCGATATGGTTATTTACAAGATTCAGAAAACTTTCTCGGTGCCTTTCTACACAGAAAGAATCAGAAAGTGAGAGGGCTACTTTCCCCCCTGCACTCTTGCATGTTTCAGCTGCAGCAATAAAGGCTCTTTTAGCAGCTGGATTGTCCCATAAATAACCTTCCAAATACAGTACTTTGGTTTTTTTGACCATTGAAAGATCTAAATCTTTTGGCTCAAGTAACACTGAAGCCCCTAGATAAGTACACATTGTGCGTTGGGCATCAGGAGTTACAAATATCAAACACCTAGCAGTTGCAGGGCCTTCTAAAGCTGGCGGTGTTTCATAACAGGCTCCTGCAGAACGTATGTCTTGAGTGAAAATTTCGCCAAGGCTGTCATCTCTAACTCGACCAATAAATCCTGATTTGCTTCCTAGCTGTGCAAGTCCAGCAAGTGTGTTTGCGGCAGAACCGCCTGAGGTTTTGTGCCCATGTTCAATAGATCCATAAAGTTGTTCTGCCTGTTTTTCATCTAATAAAACCATGCTTCCCTTTGTTAGGGATTTGGCCTTTAAAAAAGAATCTTTGGTTTGAACAAGTATGTCAACAATGGCATTTCCAATCCCGATCACATCAAAATCATGATTTCTAAACCTTGAATCCATTGACATTAAACTCTTGAATAGTGTTAGGTGAGTTGAAAAGAAAATAATTTTCTTTGAACTAGTTAATGATTTAAAAGGGCACGCTTAGGACCATGAATAGGGTCTTCCACAACAATTGTCTGGTCTCTACTCGCTCCTAATGAAACAATAGCTATTGGGACTTCCATTAATTCAGCTAGGAAGCGCAAGTAATTCATTGCAGTGGAGGGTAAGTCTTCCAGTCGGCGACAATCAGCAGTTGAACAATTCCAGCCAGGCAATGTTTTGAAGATGGGCTTGCATTTAGCAAAGCTTTCAGATGAGCTTGGGAAGTGTTTGAGTGTTTTTCCATCTAGTTCATAAGCAATGCAAACCTTGATTTCGTCTAACTCATCGAGCACATCGAGCTTTGTTACCGCTAGACAATCCAGCCCGTTTACCTCAACTGCATATCGTCCAATCACTCCGTCGAACCAGCCGCAGCGTCTTCGACGACCTGTTGTTGTGCCAAATTCACCCCCTCGATCACATAGCTGATCATTGAGGCTTCCTTCTAATTCAGTCGGGAAGGGGCCTTCTCCTACCCTTGTTGTGTAGGCCTTTGCGACTCCTATCACTCTGTCTATCAGTGTTGGCCCTACTCCTGCTCCAATACAGGCTCCTCCTGAAACGGGGTTTGATGAGGTCACATATGGGTAGGTGCCGTGATCTAGGTCTAAAAGTGTGCCTTGAGCACCTTCAAACAGTATGTTTTTGCGATTTCGTGCTGCGTGATGAATAGCCCTTGTGCAATCAACTACATGTTGAGAAAGTCTATTGCCAAATGTGAGGTATTCCTTGATGACTTCTTCGGGGTCTAAAGGTGTAACCCCATAGATCTTCTTTAACAGATCATTTTTTTCATTTAGAGGAACAAGAAGTCTGTCTCGCAGTCTTTGCTCGTCAAGCAAATCTATAACCCTGACTCCATTCCTTTGTGCCTTGTCTGCATATGTTGGACCAATACCTCGGCCGGTTGTCCCTATCTTTTTTGTGCCCCGTTGTTGTTCCATTGCTTGATCTAGCAAGCGGTGGTAAGGCATTGTTACGTGAGCAGTAGATGCTAATTGAAGTCCTGAAATATCAATATCATTTTCTTTAAGCATTTCAATTTCTCGGAGCATTACTTTGGGATCTACAACCGTTCCAGATCCAATCAAACAAATGGTGTCGGGGTAAAGAATCCCAGAGGGGATGAGGTGAAGCTTCAGTACCTTGTTATCTACGACAATCGTATGCCCGGCATTAACTCCGCCTTGATAACGGACAACGACATCAGCAGAGCGACTAAGTAAGTCGGTGATCTTGCCCTTCCCCTCGTCACCCCATTGAGCACCTATTACAACAACGTTTGCCAAGGAAAATGCGGCCCGAAACCGCCAAACTGCAAGACAAGCAACCTTCGCAGATCTTCCTACCCTGAGTCAAAGGACTGAAATTAAAGAGCATTTTTCAACTTTCTTTTGTGGCAAGTTGTGCTGCTTTCTCCAGTTCGTTGTTTAGGCGTTCTTTTAATTGATCAGGCAAAACTCGATTAGGAAAAGTCTTGTAATGTCCAGCCATTGCATTCAGAGCTGTCTGCATTGTTGTATATGACATGCTTTGATTTACTTGAGAGCGGTTTCTATATCTTGATATATATGCGGTGATTAGCTGAACCGCTTCAATTTCTGCTTCTGGTTTACGTTCTTCATCTTTTGGAATTGCAATAGTTTCTTGGAGGCTGTGAGCTACTGAGACAGTGTCGCTGATGTAGTCGCCACTCATTAAAGCTCCACTGGCTTCAACACTTGGGACCAGAGGACTCAATATTAGACAAAGTCCAATCAAGACAGCCAGAGCTGCTCCCAGCGCCCTCTTGTACAGGTTCTGGAAAGCGGAAGTCATTTGTCAATAGCGAGGTCCTTTGACTTTATAGGGCAAGAGAAGCTATATCAGGTTCTTTCTGCAAAGATCTCCTCTAATAGTTTTTGCATGGCTTTGTCACTACTTAATAACTTGGACTGTTTATTTGATCTCTTGACTAATTCAACTTTTCCTGACGCGGCATCCCTTCCTACGACAATTCTCCATGGGATACCAATCAGATCTGCATCTTTGAACTTAACTCCAGCTCTTTCAGCTCTATCGTCTAACAAGGTATCAATGCCTTTGGATTGCAAAAATTGATAAAGCTTTTCCCCTAAATCTTTTTGTGAGGGGTCTTTGATATTGGCTATTACAACAATTACTTCGAATGGAGCAATTGCAATTGGCCAGCAAATACCAATTTCGTCGTGATTTTGCTCTACTGCAGCCTGGGCCAGCCTGGAAATACCTATGCCATAACAACCCATTATGAAAGGCTCTTGTTTCCCCTCTTCATTTGTAAAACTTGCTCCTAATGCTTGGGAATATTTGCGCCCAAGTTGAAAGATGTGTCCAACTTCAATGCCTCTTTTTTCGATAAGCTTTTGGCTTGGATCATGAAGGCATAAATCCCCGGCTTTTGCATTCCTTAGATCAAATTGTTCTGGTAGCCCTCCAAGGAGCTCCCAATTCATGAAAATTCGATGCTGGTCTTTTGTGTTAGCACCGCACACAAAGTTTGTGAGTTCGGCAGCAGTTTTATCCGCTATCCTAAGGAACTTGTTGTTCCATTGTTTCGCACCATTCAATATAGAATCTGTTAAGTCAGGACCAATAGATCCGAAGGGCCAAACTTCTAAGCCTTGGACCTTTAGTTGCTCAGGAGTGATTTGTGAAACACCAAGAACTCCTTTGCTTCTCTTCTTAGTTAGTACATTTATTAGCTTTACATTGTTAAGCTCTTGGTCTCCTCTAATACTTATTAATATAGGTTGTTGTTCACCATCTTCAAAAACAGCCAAGGTTAGAATTACTTTTAGAATTTGTGATTTTAAGAGATTGTTCGATTTGCAGAGATCTTCAATAGATTTTTGATTCGGAGTCTCAAGAATACTGGGCTTATTATTTGCTAAAGCGAGTGCCTCTGGTGCTTTTGAAACTGCTTTTTCTTGATTCGCTGAGTAAAGACCATCTAAGCTTAATAAGATCAAGTCTTCCCCTGACTCTGCTGTGACCATGAATTCTTGAGATCCAGAACCGCCTATCGCTCCACTATCAGCATCTACTGGGACTGTTTGTACACCACATCTTAAGAAGATTTGTTTATACGCTTTATGCATTGTGTTGTAAGTATTTCTTAGATCTTCTTCATTTGCGTGAAAAGAGTATGCATCTTTCATGATGAATTCTCGGCTACGCATTAAGCCAAATCTTGGACGAATCTCATCTCTAAATTTTGTTTGGATCTGATAAAGACTTACTGGTAATTGTTTGTATGAGTTAAGTAGATCTCCTGCGATTTTTGTTATTATTTCTTCATGAGTAGGGCCGAGCCCGAGTTTTCTTCCTTGACGATCTTCTAGATGGAACATAATACCTTCTCCAGCTGTATAACTGGTCCATCTGCCACTCTTTTCCCATAATTCAGCAGGATGTAATTGAGGCAAAAGTGTTTGAAGGCAACCTGCAGAGTCCATTTCTTGTTGAACAATTTTTGTGATTTTGCTCAGGACTCTCCATAGCAGAGGCATGTAGGCATACACCCCTGCTGTAATACGACGAATGAAGCCTCCTCTTAGAAGCAGTTGGTGTGAAGTTATTTCTGCTTCGGCTGGAACGTCTCTTAGCGTCACCAGCATTAGGCGGGAGACGCGCATAGTTCTTATTGCATAGAAGAAAAGAAACTAACACCCGGTATAAATAACCAATGTGAGGATTGTCACATTCCTGTGAACTGCTCTGTTGAGGTTGAGTTTGCTCTGCTAATTTCTCATGAACCGATGGCTTCCTGAGAGGAGATTATGTTCAGTGGGCATGTAGATCCTAATTCTATTGGTTCTTCTTCAGTGCCTGAACTAAGTAAAGATATTCAAGCCGTAATAGCTAACTCTGACTCGCTTGTTGGCGTTGATGATGTTCAAAGATCTTTAAATCGTTCAAGGGCATCAGTGTATCGGTATACCAATACAGACCCTCGTAATCTTAACCCTACATTTAACCCGCGGAAGCTAAATCCTGAATATAGAAGTGATCAGAAAGACCCGCTTTTGTTTCATCCCAATGAAGTTGCTCGCTTCGCAAAAGATATTCTTAGAATCAAAGAAGTAACCGTTGAGGTGCTTAACTCTCCTTCTACTGCAACTCAACAGGTATTAGTTTCTATTCTTGAAGAACTTCGTTTCATTAGATCTCATATTGAGGACTTGAAGAATTCTCCTGCTGATCTTTCGACTCATCGTGACCTTCAAGATCGTCCTGCTGCATAGCTGAATTAAATGACAGAATTAAGTGCAGCTTGTTTGGAAATGGTTTCCTCCTTTCTTTAGTTGCCTAGCTTCAAACCCCTTTTATGTCATTTCTTGCTGGGCTTTCTCAATTCACCTATGAATGGATTCCGAATTAACTGCCATCTCAAAGCCTTATATCCAGGGTGAGATGTCATCAAAATCGTCTCAAAATGGAGTAATAGAAGGCATAGATGGTGAAGACCCTTACACTTTGAGTGGTACTTCTATTCCTTTGTTTGGTTTGACTATGGCGATTGCTGTAGTTGGAGTTCCTTTAGTAGCAGTGCTTACTGAAAGGCCTTCAAGCAGGGAAATATTTGTCCCCACTGCCGTAGAAAGTGATGGATCTAAGCTCCCTCTTACCCTCTCCCTCCCCAGGCTTGGTGAATCTCGTAGTTGAGATTCCAGCTGGAAGTAGGAACAAGTACGAATATTTTTCTGAGGCTGGAGTAATGGCCCTTGACCGAGTATTGCACTCCTCGGTTCGCTATCCATTTGATTATGGCTTTATTCCAAATACTCTTGCAGAAGATGGTGCTCCTCTTGATGCAATGGTAATCATGGCTGAGCCAACTTTTGCGGGATGTCTTATTAAGGCTCGTCCTATTGGTGTTCTAGATATGCATGACTCTGGTGCATATGATGGAAAACTTTTATGTGTACCTGTTGCAGATCCTCGTCAGAAAACCATTCGCAGCATTCGACAAATTGCGCCTAATCAACTTGAAGATGTTGCTGAATTTTTTCGTACTTACAAAAGCTTGGAAGGGCGAGTAATTGTTATAGATGGTTGGCGAGACTTTGATGCTGTTGATGGATTACTACAGAGTTGCATAGTGGCTGAAAAAAATGATCAAGAAATAGACTAAAAACCTAATGTACTTATTTCAATTGAAAACCTGCTGAGAAACTCTTATGACATCTAAATTACAGATCTATAGTTATTCTTCTTGTTCAACATGCAAGAAAGCCCTGAAATGGCTTCAAGAAAATAACCTTAACTATACTTTGATAGACATTACTCAAAATCCACCTGAAAAAGAGATGCTTATTAAGGCAATGAAAGATTTAGGCAGCCGTAAAAGTCTTTTTAATACAAGTGGCCTTAGTTATCGGGCATTGGGTGCAAAGGTGGTTCAATCTATGAGTGATTCTGAAGCTATTAAAGCACTTCTTTCAGATGGGAAGTTAATTAAAAGACCTTTTCTAATTACTCAAGAAGATAAAATTTTGATAGGATTTAAACCTGAAATTTGGGCGGAAGCTTTACTCGTATGAATTACAGACCACTTAAAAAAAGTATTTTTGGTAATGAAGTCTTCTGACTCTAAATCACATCCTTTTTGGGACTTTTGGGGCCCAATTTTTCTTACAGTGTTTTTATACACAGGGATCCGAAATTATATCGCAGAGGCTAGATATATACCTTCTGGCTCAATGCTTCCAGAATTAGAAATTAATGATCGACTATTGATTGAAAAGCTTACTTTTTTCAGGCGCGCACCTAGAAGAGGTGAAATAGTTGTATTTAACTCGCCATACTCTTTTGATCCACATTTGCGCAGCAGGAAAGGTCCTTCAACTTTTAAATGTGCTTTAGTTACGTTCCCATTATTTGCATTGCTTACAGGGATTGGAGATCCTGCTTGTGATGCTTATATCAAGAGAGTTGTTGCTATAGGAGGTGATCAAGTTTTAATTAATTTGAAAGGAGAGGTTTTTCTTAATGGTCGAAAGACTGTAGAGCCATATGTCACAAATTTTTGTGATCAATTAACCAAAGCCTTTCCTAATTGCAAAACCCTAAAGGCAAGGGTTCCAATGGGACATGTTTTGGTTTTGGGAGATAATCGGGGTAATAGTTGGGATGGCCGCTATTGGCCTGGAGGACCTTTCTTGCCGGAGAGGGAAATCTTAGGAAGGGCAATATGGAGATTCTGGCCTCTTAACCGTTTTGATTCTCTTAGCCTCTGAGACCACATTCCACTACTTTTCCGAGAATCTCTTCCCCTTGAAATGGCTCATTCGCACAAAATGGTGTTTTCTGGTGATCTAATTTATTTATCCATTTTTTATTTGGGTCAAATAATAACCAGCGCCGACTATTCACCTGAAGCTGCTCTTCATCTAGATTGAGCATTCGTGAGGGACCGAAACTTAGAGCTTCCCATAGTTGCTCTATTTCCCATCCTGATTTTACAACTAGTTCTTGCCATAATGAAGGTAGAACCAGTTGAAATCCGCTTAGTCCTGGTGCCCTTTTATCTGAGGGGAGTTTGGTCTCTTCTTCATTGAGGGGAACTCCGTTAACGGCTACTGCTGTAATTGTTCTCTCAAGTAATCCCTTTATTAGAGCTTTTCGATCCTCTGGTCTACCAAGTGAAGGGACAACTCTCCATTCAAGCTCGTTGTGCGAAAGCGAACTAATATCTTTTATTAAGTGCCACCAGCACACACTAGACATAATCTTAGATTTACTGTCGGCAATTATTGATACCCCTTCTGAAGTTGATATGTTCATTAGTCGCATTGAGATTTTTGGATATTGTTTATGTAGTGCAAGCAATTGACCAAGAGGAATTGTTTCGCTCGCCAAGGGATCAGGTAGCCATCCTGCTCTTAATGCTTCCACTCCTTCTCTAACCAAACCATTGTCTTGTAGTTCAATATCTCTCGGGGCTAGCAGAACCGGATATTCGCGCATTTCTCCTAGTGATAGGCCTCGCTTTAGAAGTCCAACGGGAAGCATCTTGTCGTCTTCTGCTATACCAATAGCACCATTCTTTAGTAATTCAGCATGTGGAGCGAGCTCTGAGCCTTCACCACTTTTACTGAAGCTGCCCCAGAGGTGAATGATTACGTCACTATTAGGGTTGTCGAACCCTTGAAGTTGATTGGCTCGATCCCTCCATGATGGACTACGAGGCAGGAGAGCTAAATGCCCATATCCAGCATTGGCTGCTTTATGCCGAAGAGTTGTCAGTGTCTCACTACGACTATTAAAAGGTTCTTCTAGAATGGAATGTGGATCAACCAGACAAGGTGCAAGTAATTGGTTAGGTAAAGATTTTGCTATAGCACCATCTTGATTGCCTTGTTCTCGTGCTTTTTCTCCGAAAGCTTTTATTAGACCATTACTAATTAAAACTGCGTCTTTAGTTGATTTTTTATGAGATCCGTAAAGGACTTGAACTGGATCCAATAGATGTGATTCAGGCATGACTTTAAAGTGCTCCTGATGTTGTGCAGTCAAATACCCCGCCTAGATGAGATGTCAGATTGAGACAAGTAACGACATTAGGTTGAGTTGGTTCGGTTGGGATGTCGACTACGGTGATGGCACCATTGCCTTGCTTGATCATCCAAATATCTGCTGGGCTGAGTCCTAGCAATTTACAAAGAATAGTTTTGTTGACTGCATCATGGGCGACTACTAGGGCCGTTTGCGCGGAGGTAAGGCTTGAACAGATCTTTTCCCAGGAATTTTCTGCTCGAGCCCAAACGTCTTGGATAGTTTCTCCTTCTGGCATCTGGACCTTTTCAGGATGAGTTTTCCAGGTTTCAAGAAGTTCCGGCCATTTCATTCTGATTTCTGATTCGAGTTTCCCTTCCCAGAGTCCATGACCTATTTCGATGAGACCTTCTTGAAGCTCGATTTCTATACCAGGATGATGCTTAAGGATTGCTTGTGCTGTTTGCTGAGGCCTAGACATTGAACTACTAAAGGCTTTCTCTAAGCGCACCATGCTCAGAAATAAACCTGCTGCTGCTGCTTGTGCTTTGCCATTGTCATTAAGAGGAATGTCTATTTGACCTTGGAATCGACCTTCAAGATTCCAATTTGTTTCTCCGTGACGAACAAGAATAACTCGCGCATAATTACTGTTTTTATGTAGAGTCGAGTTTAAATGAACGGTATTATTTAAGCATTCAAGTTGTGCTTGATAGGGCTTAAATAAGCTTGGGCTTAAATTAAAAACAGATATGGATGCATTGTCTAATTTAAGTCTTCTAAATCCCTGCTTTGGCTGGCCTAATAACTGAAGAATAATACATCGCAAAATCGCATTATGTGCAACAATTAAAATTGTATCATTGCTTTCTAGTGGATGCTCTTTGATTAGTCTTCTTATGAAGTCTGCAGCTTGGCTTTTTAGTTCTTTAATTGGTTGAAACTCCTTGCCATTACTCGTTTTTAGAACTAGCTCTTCAGGATTAGTTTGCCATGTATCGTAGATCTCAGGAAAATTTTCTTTTACTTCGTCTGAGGTCATTCCACTCCATGTTCCAAGTTCTATTTCAAGTAGACCTTGGTCAAAATTTGGCTTTGGCTTGCTTTTGAATTCTTGAAGTAAATTTCTTGTAGTGTCGGCTGCTCTTTGTAGAGGTGAGCTATATACAGCATTTATGGGTGTATTGGATAAAACTTTCCCAGTTTTGATCGCTTGTTCTTTTCCTTCAGGAGTAAGAGTTGAAAGATCGTTGCGACCTTGAATGCGGCGTTCGAGGTTGAAGCTGCTCAAACCATGACGAACGAGTAAAAGGCGCAAAGTCACTGGAAAAGAGTTTTGGTATTAATCATCGTATTTGGCAATCAGTCGATCTAGGCTTTCTTTGATTAGGAGAATTTGCTTCTTCTAGGCCTTTTTATTGGGTGGGACATCTTATGAGACAAGGCACCTCGGCAGGAAAAGTTGCGCTGGCTGTTCTCTCACTCTTGTTGGCCACATTGATTTGGGGGAAAGGGCTTCAAGAAAGCTTTAGTCGTCCTTCTGTTGTCCCAAAGCTTTCTATGCGCCAGCAAGAAATCTCTTTGTTGGCAGCTCCTGCAGTCCCTAATTCTCTAAAGCCTTTATTAATTGGAGAGAAACCTAAAAGTAATCTTAGAAAGATTCTACGCGATCTTCCTTTAGATCAACTGGAAGATCGCGAAAGATTGATTCTTGCTTTACTTGAACCATCGCAAGATGTGAGACGTTCGACTTTGCAGAAAACTGCAGAAAATGAGTCTTTATCCTCTATTCAAAAAAGATTATTAGAAAGTTCTACTGACAAGAAGAATACACAATTCATTTTGAATGACTTAGCAAAAATAAAGAATGACCCATTGCTTTATCAACTAACTTGCTTTGCATTGGGTGGGAATGAAAAGACTTGTGTTGATGGCCTTATATCAAAATCAATGTTCCTGAGGTTGATGTTTAGCCAAGGAGTCCCGGTAATAGCGGTTCTTTTGGGTAGTGGCTTCTTGATACGTCAACTGTGGCTTTTGCTGAGGAGGGTAAATGCTTCATGGCCAGGACTTGTTGCACTACCTCTTTTTCCGATTGACATGGTGTTGCTTGTTGCAGGTGGGTTTGTTGTATTAGGAGAGGTTCTATTCCCAGCTCTAGTTGCTCCAATAACTGAAACTTTAACTAAGGACATTGGCAGTCCTCTTAAGGAGTCTTTGAGGGTATTTCTTGGTTATATAGCCATGACAATACCTCCTTTACTTATTCTTCGTCAGCAACTTGGCTCTCTTAAGGGCCTTGACCTGCCGAAAAATGGTTGGTTGCAGTGGCGGCTAAAGCCTTTTGGTAATGGATTAGTTCAGGCTTCACATGGTTGGTTAATGGTGATGCCGCTTGTATTGCTTACTAGCTGGCTAATGAACTCTCTTGTTGGGGACCAGGGGGGCAGCAATCCATTACTTGAGCTGGTTTTAAAGAGTCAAGAACCTTTGTCATTGGCTCTTCTGCTTTTGACAACTGTTGTTTTTGCACCTCTATTTGAAGAATTGATTTTTCGTGGAACTCTTCTTCCTGTTTTAGCTCAAACACTTGGCCGTAGTGGAGGAGTGATTGTGAGTGCCTTGGTTTTTGCTTTGGCTCATTTGAGTGTCGGTGAGTTTCCTCCTTTAGTGGTTTTAGGGCTTGGATTGGCGTTGCTAAGGCTTAGCTCTGGTCGTCTTTTCCCTTGTGTGCTGATGCATTCTTTGTGGAATGGAGTTACGTTCATAAATCTTCTTCTTCTTGGATAAATTTATCTTTTTTAAATTATGTATGTACTAAAACCTTGCAATGAAATGTTTAGGGTGTTTGACTAATTAATTAAGTAGCTTGTTTTGTTGGCGTTGTTGTAAAACAACGCCATGCACTTTTTAATTTGCTGTGCCCATAGCCCGTTCATCCAGCACGCTTCGTTTGATTCATGGCTCTTTCTCTCCAAAGAAGGTTGCCCGGCAATATCCTGTCCTTGCAGGGTTTCATAGGGCTACAGATGGAGCTCTATGGGGAGTGCTTGTAGCAGTGTTAATGATGTCTGCACTCTCATTGCACTGGAGGCATTTGTGGACTGTTGCATATACACAACTCGAGACAACTCGAGAATTGACGCACAAATTAAAATCCTCTACTGCGATGATTGAGCAGCATCTTTTGAAGCGCTCAAAACTACCTTTGTCAATGGTGAGAACTAATGCAGCAAAATTATATTATTTAGACAATCCAGATATAATTACTGGGATTAAGAGGTCTGACTCAGTTAGAAATAGCCTTTTAAAAAGGTTTGCCTCTTACCCTGTAAATTACGGCTACTAATGCCGCTATCAAAGAATCGCCCGCCTCGTAAACCTAGACGTGACCGTTTAGGGTCAGTTGACGTTCAGTTAGTCTCAGCTTCTAGGTTGAGGTTTGTTTTTGCTATTCTTGCGGTAGGCCTATTAGGCCTTATGTCTAGGATGGCTTGGTTACAGGTATTTCGCACTTCTGAACTTCAAGCTAAAGCAAGAGCTTTTCAGATTCAAAGAATCCAGCCACTTGGTGCGAGACGTTCTATCGTTGATCGAACTGGTCGATTGGTGGCACTTGATGTTCAGCGGTTTAGGTTATGGGCACACCCTAATAATTTTCGCTTTCCTGGAGATGCCTCTTCTTTGCTTCGCAAGCCCGATGATGTTGCTCACAAGTTGTCTGCTTTAATCTCAAAATCGAAAAATGAATTAGTTGAGCTTATAGGAAATAGAGTCTCGGGTATCAGACTCGCTGAGGGACTCGAGCCTGAAGTGGCTTCTGAAATACAGAAACTCGGTATTAGTGGATTAGAACTTGAGTCCTATTTGCAACGTGTTTACCCTCAAGATGACCTCTTCGCAAATGTAGTTGGGTTTCTGAATGATGATCGGATTCCTCAAGCGGGTTTAGAACAAAGTTTAGATAAGACCCTTTCTAGAGGAAAAGAGCCAGTTCGAAGGTTGAGGCTTGCAATGGATGGCACACCTCTTCCAGATGACTTGGCACCTGGAGTGTTTTATAGAGATGACGCGCAATTGCAGTTGACACTTGATTCACGTCTTCAAGAACTGTCGGCGAAAGCTCTAACAGATGCAATCAGCAAGTGGAATGCGACGAGGGGAGTGGCAATTGTAATGAATGTCATGAATGGAGAGCTTTTGACATTAGCTTCGACTCCTTCCTATAACCCAAATCGCTTTTGGAAATATTCTCCAGCCCTTTATAAGGAGTGGTCTGTTCAAGACCTTTACGAGCCTGGGTCGACCTTTAAGCCTATTAACCTTGCTTTGGCTCTTCAGGAAGGAGTCATTCAACCTGATGGCACTGTCAATGACACAGGAATAATAAATGTTGGTGGGTGGTCTTTGCGAAATTACGATTTTGGATCTAATGGTGTGATGAACTTTGCTGAAGTCCTTCAAGCTTCCAGCAACATTGGAATGGTTAAGGCCATGCAAAACTTAGATCCATCTCGTTACTGGGAGTTGTTACATCGACTGGGCTTGAATTCGAAACCTCAGACAGATTTGCCTGGAGCAGTGGCAGGTTATTTAAAGCCAAAGAAAGAGTTTGTGAATAAAGAAATTGAGCCTGCCGTTGCTTCTTATGGCCATGGTTTTTCCTTGACCCCTTTGAAATTGGCGCAATTACACGCTCTTATTGCTAATGGCGGTTACTTAGTGAGTCCACATATAACAAGAGGACTAAAAGGCGGTGATTTACCTTTAGCTACCGCTGCTGATAAGAGTGCTCCATTGTTACGACCTGAGGTGACCAGGATTGTACGTGGATGGATGGAGTCTGTTGTAGATACGGGCTCAGTAGTTGGCTTTAAAAAAATCAATGGCTACCGAATAGGCGGCAAGACTGGTACAGCCGACAAGCTGGTTAACGGTCAATTTGGAGGTGGTCTAAAGGTTTGTAGTTTTGTCGCCAATTTACCAGCTGACAACCCTCGTTATGTCGTATTAGTTGTTGTCGATGAACCTAAAGGAGGTGATGCTTTTGGCTCCACAGTGGCGGCACCTGTTGCGAAGAAAATTATTGAAGGATTACTGGTATTGGAAAAAATTCCACCAAGCAACTAGAAATCAAACTTTTACTTAAAAAAAAGCCAAGATCTAGAAAAACTCACATTTTGAGTTCCTAGAAAGGGGTGTAATCCTTCAAAAGGTGGCTAACTTACTAGCGAATGGCAGAGATTCCTTTAATGGCCACCCTTCTTGAACAGCTTTCTTCTATGACAGTGGTTGTTGCTGATACTGGAGAGCTTGACGCTATTCGCAGGTTTAAACCCAGAGATGCAACGACCAACCCTTCTTTGATTTTGGCAGCAGCTCAAATTCCTGCTTATCAGCATTTGATTGATGAGGCACTTAAGTCCTCCAGGAAAAGAATTGGCACTTCTGCAGCAGTAGAGGAGGTGGTAGAGGAGGCGCTAGATGAAATTTGTGTAGATTTTGGAAAAGAAATTCTGAAGCTAATTCCAGGTCGTGTTTCAACTGAAGTAGATGCTCGCTTGAGTTATGACATAGACGGAACACTTGCAAAAGCTAGAAAGATCATAGGCCTATATAACGAAGCGGGGATTAATAACGATCGTGTTCTTATTAAGATAGCTTCTACTTGGGAAGGAATAAAAGCTGCAGAAGTTCTCGAAAGAGAAGGTATCCACTGCAATCTTACTTTGTTATTTGGATTCGCTCAGGCAGTGGCATGTGCAGAAGCAGGGGTAACTCTTATTTCTCCATTTGTGGGAAGAATACTTGATTGGTATAAAGCAAATAAAGGCAAAGAATCGTATTTAGGACATGAAGATCCTGGCGTAATTTCCGTTACTAAAATTTTTAATTATTTTAAGTCTCATGGATATAGGACAGAAGTAATGGGAGCTAGTTTTCGTAATATAGAAGAAATTATTGAATTAGCAGGGTGTGACTTGTTGACAATTTCGCCAAAACTTCTAGACCAACTTAAGACAACAGAATTGCCTTTGAAGCAAAAACTAAATTCAGCAAACCCATCTGTTAAGGAAGATAAGGTTCATTTAGATAAAACAAGCTTTGCTTCTCTGATGGCAGAAGATCTCATGGCAAAAGAAAAGTTGGATGAAGGTATTCGTGGTTTTAGTAAAGCGATTGAGACTTTAGAAGCACAACTTGCTCACCGCCTTGCTGTTCTTGAAGGGGGATCTGCCTTTACTCATGTGGTTCATGAGATCTTCATGCTCAATGATCTTGATGGAGATGGGTGCATTACTAGGGAAGAATGGCTAGGCAGCGATGCTGTTTTTGACGCTCTTGATAATGATCACGATGGTCGATTGCTTCAGAATGATTTATTCTCAGGTCTTGGGGCTGCTTTGGCTTTAGGAAAGATATAACGAAAGAAATTGGCCTTGAAGTGAATACTTTTATGATTTAGTTTTTATAGCTATTTTATCTATCTTGTTCTGTTTATTGGAATGTGTTGTTAATACAGTTGCTTTTCTAATTAGAAAAATATAAGTGAGATTAGATAACGTAAAGTTCTTTATACTTTCTAAATATATTTCCATGTTGGGTTGTTAGGTATCTCAGGACTTTTCTTTTTATGTTCTGGTTGATCAAAACTGACTCTCCATTCTGGGACTCTGCAGCTTACAAAATCTGCCTTTTCTATTAATACTCCTGGTTGGAGATCATCATTGCTAGCTATAAAGCCCGATACCCATGATCCTCCGTTCAAGCCTCCTTTAAACCAAACCCAGGCTTTTTTCTTTTCCATGATTTGTTTATTCTAATAAATGATTAGGTTGCTTTGGATATTAGGTGCGCTTGAAGAGAAGTCTTCTAATAACCCGCGTGGCGATATCGCCATAGCCCAGCTTCCCTGAAAGAATCTCTGCAATTCTCTGTGGAGCAGTTGGCCTTTTGATTCCGAGTTGATATCCAACCTTAGGGAATCGGTAGAAGACTTGAGAAATTCTTCTGCCCCATGCCATTGAGTCACCCCATTCTCTTTGAATTTTATTTGTGTAGTCATTTAAGTTCTTGTTGTCTCCTTTTAGCCAGTAGTTGAGGCTGTTTGCTGCTTCATACCCACTCATGAGGGCAGGCCTTAAGCCCTCTGCAAGGAATGGGTCGCATAATGAGCCGGCATCTCCTACTACAACTATTCCATCTCCATTCAGTGGGCTGTGCCCATTCCAAACTCTTAATAGTGAATCTTTTCGGTTCCCTTCCTTTGCATCAAAGCCAAGACTTGGTAGGAGCTTGTCAAGCACAGCATCACTATTAAGTGCCTGTTGACCGATGAAACTACCTATCCCTACATTTACGCCTTTTGCTAGAGGAAAGGCCCATGCGAAACCATGATGAACCAATCCAAATTCAAATTTGGTAGTACCTTTTTCTATATTTCCTCTACCTTCTAGCCGTACTGATGTAGTGAAAGCATAATGTTGCTTCTTTGGTCCTAGACCAAACATTTCTGGCCATGGAGATCTTGAGCCATCTGCTATGACAACAGCTTTTGCCTCTAGTTGCTGGCCATCTTTGCTAGTTACTTGCCAATAGTTTCCATGCTTTTGCAGATTTGTTACCTTAAAAGGCCTTAAAAGTTCAGCGCCCGCATTAATTGCTTGTTCAGTAATAAAGGAATCAAGCTTTTCTCTTTGCACGATCCAAAAAGGGGAGGAACCAGGCAATGGAGCGATGACCAGATCGGAGAGGCACCAAGTGAAGTCAACTCGATTGATTACCTCGTCAACTACTGGCATTAGATCAAAGGGAAACCACTCTTGTACTGCAGCCGCCATCCCACCACCACATGGCTTTAAATTTTCCTTTGAGTGCTGTTCAAGCAGGGTCACATTATTACCTGCTTTCGCCAGATGAAAGGCCGCGGTAGAGCCAGCGGCCCCAGCCCCAATAATTAGAACGTCTTTAGTTCTCACACTTTGAGAATATCAGCTTCTTTTTCAATCAGATGCTTTTCTACTTCGGCAATAAATCTGTCAGTGAGTTTTTGTACTTTGTCCTGCTCATCTCGACTTTGATCTTCAGAAATTTCAGCGGCTTTTTCTAGTTTTTTTATTTTTTCAATTGCCTCGCGCCTAATATTTCGTAGTGATACTTTGCCTTCTTCTGCATACTTCGAAGCAATTTTGCAAAATTCTTTTCTTCTCTCTTCTGTCAAAGGCGGTACATTTATTCGAATAATTTTCCCATCGTTATTTGGTGTGAAACCTAGATCACTTGTTGCAATACTTTTTTCTATAAGAGTTAGGGACCCTAAATCAAAGGGCTGTATCGCAATAGTTTGAGAATCAGGTGTAGATATTGTTGCTAGAGATTTTAGAGGTGTATCTGCACCGTAATACTCAACATTTATCCGGTCTAATAGAGATGGATTAGCTCTACCAGTTCGGATGGTATTGAAGTTGCGCTGGGCTGCATCTACAGACTTGCGCATATTTGATTCGACTTCTTGATTCGACATGAGCTAGAGAAAAGGCAAAGACTAGGAGAATTAATTCCAGCTAAATATTTTGTTTAGCTGGAATTACCAATACGGGACCCGACAGATTCTCCAGCTACAGCTTTGCTGATGTTGCCGGGTTCAAATAAGTTAAAGACTACTATTGGAATATTGTTATCTTTACAGAGAGCAATAGCTGTACTGTCCATAACAGCTATTTCCCTGCGAAGTACTTCTTGATAAGTGAGATTCTCGTAGCGCACTGCATCTGAGAAACGTTCAGGATCTTTGTCGTAAACACCATCCACTTTTGTGGCTTTGAAAACTACATCTGCATTGATTTCAGCGGCTCTTAGAGCTGCAGTTGTGTCAGTTGTAAAGAAAGGAGTACCACAACCACCTCCAAAGACAACCACCCTTTTTTTTTCAAGGTGTCGAATTGCTCTCCTACGGATATATGGTTCTGCAACTTCCTTCATCTCTATTGCTGTTTGTACTCGTGTGGCTATTCCCGCGCGCTCTAAACCATCTTGAAGTGTGATCGCATTCATTATTGTGGCCAACATGCCCACATAATCTGCGGTAGCTCTATCCATTCCAGCGGCTGACCCCTTTAGGCCTCGAAATATGTTTCCTCCTCCAACGACAATTGCTAATTGTGTGCCATTGGACACCACTTTCGAAACATCGGCGGCAATAGATTGAACAATTGCTGGATCTATGCCGTAAGGCTTTTTCCCCATCAGCGCTTCGCCGCTGAGTTTAAGTAGGACTCTCGCGTAGGGCATTTATTATCGATATCTTTTTGACAGTAGCAAGTCTTCTTCTGACATATATAAATAGGTTTTGTTTCTCTGGTAATTGTCTACAAATTTTTTTTAACCACCCATTCCAGAAAGGTATGGGAGAACAGATCGCTAGCCAAAGCTGGTTGATGTCTTTTTTGACCATTATGGCCTTAGAAAAAGTCTGTAAAAGCACTTCTTGCTCGAATTAACAATTTGTCCATAGAGCTTCGCTATGTAGTGGATTATCGGTTTTAACTGCTGCAACTGAACTATTAAATGCAGATTAAAAGGTACATCAAACAAATCTTTAGAATTCTACTCCTGCTTGAGCTTTGATTCCTTTTTCTTTAAAAGGATGGCGAACTAATTTCATTTCTGTAACAAGATCAGCATGATCAATTAGTTCTTGTTTGGCACCTCTGCCTGTTAGTACAACGTGTTTCATAGGTGGCTTGTTATTTAGGCCTTGCAGGACATCTTCTAGTGAAAGGTAACCAAGCTTTATTGCGATATTTATTTCATCAAGAATTACTAAGCTGTGTATTTCATCTTGCAAGTAATGCAAAGACATTTCCCATGCTTTTGATACAAGTTTTTTGTCACGCTCTCTATCTTGAGTTTCCCAAGTAAAGCCTTCTCCAAGAGCATGCCAGCTAATACTCTCCCCGAAAATTTTTAGAGCCATGGCTTCACCAGGTTGCCAACCTCCTTTGATGAATTGGATTATTGCGGCCCGCTTGCCGTGACCGAGAGTTCTTAGCGCCATGCCGAGAGCAGCTGTGGTTTTCCCTTTGCCATTTCCAGAGAAGATTATGGTTAAACCTTTTTCTTCTTGCCTCTTTTCCAATCTTTTTCGTTGCACTTCCTTCCGCCTCTTCATTTTTTTTCGATAGCCGTCTTCGTTAATTTGTTCTCCTAAATGACCACCCATCCCAATTTCGATTGCATGTTGATCAAGGTCTTTCATTTGTTATGTCTTTTTTTAATGATGTTGTGAGAAAAATCTGAGGCAGGACTTGAAGCTAGTTTGGCCTTAATGATTAAATATAATATCTTGTTTATAAGATCTGTTAGGAGGCTGCTACTAATTGACTGAAGCATCAAAAAACTTTTTACTTATTCTTGAAAAGTTCAGCTAGGAAACTTTAAGCATTGATTCTCGCTAATGCATTGTCAACAGCTTGTTGTTGATCTCTTCGAGTTATCCAGTGATGATAGGTGCGGTTGTGAATAGTCACTGAATGTCCCATCATTTTGGCTGCAACTGTATCTGGAAGTCCTATGTGAATAGTTCTTACAGCCCAAGCATGTCTTAAATCGTATGGAGTGAGAGGTAAGTTGTAGCGACGAAATTGTTCGCTAACACGTCTACCTACTTTTTGCAGAGTCGTTGCAGTTAGATCTGTATTTATTGCAGGCAAGCTATTTGGATCATTGACTAGTTGTTCTAATCCAAACTCGTTACACCAAGAGGGATGAAAGGGCCAAACTTGGTGTTCCCCAGTTTTTGTGTTAGGCAAAACTCTTAGGACTTTATCTCCATCTTTTGATAACCCTGTTAGATCGCTAAAGAAAACTTCGTGATTCCTAAGTCCGTAAGTGGCCATTAATCCAAAAACCAAGCGCCATTTTGGGTTGGGAATTTGCAACCATGCTGCTTTTATTGAATTATCGCTGGGTAGTGCACGAAAATGTGCTTTGTGTAGTCCATACCCATTCCCTTTCGCTCTCCAGTCTTCTGGTAGATCCAGATCTAAGTGATTAGCTAAGGCTGCTAATGCTGTTGCACATTGTTGTCTACTGCGGCTATTTTCTGAATATGTTTCAATTGTTTGGTTGAGCAGCTCTATATTTAAATTACAATTGGTTTTCCGCTCAATATTTACTAATCGCCTTAGATATGGCAAATAAGAGGAGGACCAAGTAGTAAGTGAGCCTGCATGTGAATTTTTACGGCTTGGTTCTGAAAAAAAGGCTGATTTGAAGCTTTTGACTGCTTCTGTTGCAGCATTTTTTAATGCAGTTGGTTTTTTTGCTAACCGTTTTTTTGACCAATGCTCCCATTTAAATTGTTGGTGCTTTAATTGAAAAAGAACCATTTGTAGCATTTTTTGGGCTTCTATTAGTCCATCCTCGTCAGCATTTAGATGCAGACTTATTCTTTGGTTTTTTACTAATTCTTTTGATGTATTGCATGGCAATGGACCTCTTATATTTAGGAGTGTTTCCCTTCGTTCAATTCTCAGCTTGATACCTTTGGACGCAAGGTCATGGTTAATTCTTGCAAGCTCAGTATTGAGTTCCATTCCACTCTATATTTTAGCTATCTTTATGTTTGTAAGGTTTAACCTCAATTTCTTTAAAGATTTCTCTTCTTAAATGGCTCGTGTAGGCATCCTTTTAATGAACCTTGGAGGACCTGAACGAATACAGGACGTTGGGCCATTTTTATATAACCTTTTTTCCGATCCAGAAATAATCAGACTACCCATCTCGGTTCTTCAAAAACCGCTTGCTTGGGGGATAAGTTCCTTGCGCAGTAATAAATCACAGAAGGCATATCGTTCAATAGGTGGTGGATCACCTCTGCGAAGAATCACTGAACAACAGGCTAGGGAATTACAAAGCGTATTACGACAGCGAGGGATTGAAGCGACTAGCTATGTCGCGATGCGTTATTGGCATCCTTTTACAGAATCGGCTGTTGCTGACATTAAGGCTGATGAAATCAACCAAGTAGTAGTACTTCCCCTTTATCCTCACTTTTCTATTAGTACTAGTGGTTCCAGTTTTCGCGAGTTGAGGCGACTACGGGATAGAGATGTTGAGTTCCAAAAAGTATCTCTTCGTTGTATTCGTAGTTGGTATGACCATCCTGGTTATGTTCGTTCTATGGCTGAGTTAATTGCTGAACAGGTCAATTTGTGTGAGTTGCCTGGCAATGCACATGTATTTTTTACTGCTCATGGGGTTCCCAAAATATATGTAGAAGAAGCTGGTGATCCTTATCAGAAAGAGATAGAAGCTTGTTCGAATCTGATCATGGATGAACTTGAAAAGGTTTTGGGCAGCAGGAATCCTTCCAGTTTGTCTTATCAAAGTAGGGTTGGTCCTGAAGAATGGTTACAACCTTATACAGAAGATATTTTGGAAAAGCTCGCTAATGAAGGGACACGTGAGCTGGTTGTGGTGCCTATTAGTTTTGTTAGTGAACATATAGAGACTCTGCAAGAAATAGATATTGAATATCGCAATCTTGCTAAGAACTTTGGCATTGTTAATTTTCGAAGAGTTCCAGCATTAGATACTTACCCATTATTTATCCAAGGACTTGCGGATCTTGTTATTACATCTTTAGAAGGACCTGAGATAAGCCTTGATGATGCTTCAGAGTTGCCTGCAGGTGTCAAACTTTATCCGCAAGAGAAATGGCAATGGGGCTGGAATAATAGTTCAGAAGTTTGGAATGGAAGAGTCGCAATGATACTTTTTCTTGAATTCTTGTTGGAAGTTGTTGGTGGTAACGGACCTTTGCATATGATAGGGCTTCTATAGCTAGTAGAACTTTCAACTGTTTTTCTTGGTCTTTAGATTGTCTGAAAAAAGTCTACAGAGTTCTTGTTTTGTTCTTTATTATTTTTTAGGTACTCCTTTGTGAATTGTGTTGCTCCTTCTCAGATTTAAGAAGAGTAAAAAAGACAGTCTTGATTAGATTTATGCTCTCAAATCATGGATTGTCAGGTTTTAAATATCTTCTCGAACTTGGGCATTGAAAATATTATATTAGACTTTCTTCCTAAAGTTTTAAAGAGACTTAGGCCGCTTTGGTTGTTAGTTTTCAGATTGAAGAGTTGAAATTTAGGGGGTTAATTAAAATATTTTTGAATAAGTTTAATCTCACCCTTTGCGGCTTAAGTTTAACTTGAAAACTAATTTTGCCTTATTTCCCCTCTCAATCCTTTTTTTTCATTCTTAAACTCTGCATGTAATGTTTAGGTATTAATTGTGCAAATAGAGCCTTTGAGACTTAATCTTGAATATCATCGTTCATTGCCGCTGCTGTGACCCTGACTTCTTCACCTAAATCTGTAGGTGAAATAGAAAATCAGGAGCATCATCGTATTTCAGGGGCAGATGCCCTTATGGATGCTCTCCGCCGACATGGTGTGGATACGATATTTGGCTATCCAGGAGGGGCTATTCTTCCTATATATGATGCTGTTCATAAGGCTGAATCTGAAGGTTGGTTAAAACACATCCTTGTTCGTCATGAACAGGGTGGAACTCATGCTGCCGATGGTTATGCAAGGGCTACAGGAAAGGTCGGTGTTTGTTTTGGGACTTCAGGCCCAGGTGCAACAAATCTAGTAACAGGAATTGCAACGGCCCAGATGGATTCAATTCCTATGGTTGTTGTTACTGGTCAAGTACCCCGCCCTGCAATTGGTACTGATGCATTTCAAGAAATTGATATTTTTGGAGTTACGTTGCCAATTGTCAAACATTCTTGGGTTGTGAGGGACCCATCAGATTTAGCTTCAGTTGTTTCGCAGGCCTTCTTAATTGCATCTTCTGGCCGTCCAGGGCCTGTGCTTATAGATATACCTAAAGATGTAGGCCAAGAGTTTTTTGATTATGTTCCTGTACAGCCAGGAAGTGTTATTCCTCCTGGTTTCCGGCTACCCAATAATCCAGACCCATTAGTTTTATCTGCGGCTTTAGATCTGATCGAGAATGCTCAACGCCCTCTTCTCTATGTAGGTGGGGGAGTTATCTCAGCTGGGGCCCATGAAAGCTTGGCTGTATTAGTAAAGCGCCACCAAATTCCTGTTACATCAACTTTAATGGGGAAGGGAGCTTTTGATGAATGTGATCCATTATCTGTCGGCATGCTTGGTATGCACGGAACGGCATATGCAAATTTTGCTGTTACTGAGTGCGATTTGTTGATTGCTGTTGGAGCTCGCTTTGATGACAGAGTCACTGGCAAATTAGATACTTTTGCACCTCGCGCAAAAGTTGTTCATTTTGAAATTGACCCTGCAGAAGTAGGAAAAAATCGAAGGCCAGATGTTGTTGTTTTGGGTGATGTTGACGAGGCTCTTTCAAAGTTGTTGGAGCTTAGTGAAAAAAAAGAAGTTATACCCAAAACTTCCTCTTGGTTGGCTCGAATTGAGCAGTGGAAGAAGCTTTATCCATTAACTCTTCCGCCTAAAGAGGGAGAAATTTTCCCTCAAGAGGTTTTGTTGGCGATTCGAGATTTAGTACCAGAGGCCTACATCACTACAGATGTGGGGCAGCATCAAATGTGGGCAGCTCAGTATCTGAGAAATGCACCAAGAAGGTGGGCTAGTAGTTCAGGTCTTGGAACAATGGGGTATGGAATGCCTGCTGCACTGGGCATACAAGTTGCACTCCCTCAAGAAAAAGTTGTTTGCATTGCAGGCGATGCAAGTATTTTGATGAATATTCAAGAATTAGGAACTATTGCTCAATACCAACTCCCTATAAAGGTCGTCATTGTTAATAACCAGTGGCAAGGAATGGTTCGTCAGTGGCAAGAAAGTTTTTATGAAGAGCGTTATTCATCAACAGACATGCTTCCAGGTATGCCTGATTTCATTGCTTTGGCAGCCTCTTTTGGTATTGGAGGAGTTTTAATTACCGAACGAAATGATTTGAAGACTGGATTGCAGAATGCGCTGAATGATACTCGTCCCATGATTATTGATGTGCATGTGCGAAGAGGTGAAAATTGTTATCCGATGGTCCCACCAGGGAAAAGTAATGCAGAAATGGTTGGATTACCTGCTCATCCAGAACTTGCAATGGGGGCTACTCGAACTTGTAGTGCTTGTGGCAATAGTACTGTGCATGAATATAGATATTGCCCGGAGTGTGGAACTTCCCTTTAATGAAAATAAAGAATTTATTTTGTATATTTTTATTCTTTATCTTTTTCTGTTCCCCCTTAAATCTTTATGCAGCAGAAGTGCTTCAGGTCAGAAGCTCATCGTTATTACAAATAGGCGATAGAAACAGAAGTTATACTGTTAAGTTGGCTTGTGTAGAAGTAGAAAAGACTGATGAAATTGCCGCAATTAATTACTTACGATCAAAGCTAAGAAAGAATGAAAAAGTTAACTTGATGCCAAAAGGTACAAATAATGGTATTTTGTTGGCCAAGATTATTCCTTTGCGAAGCAAGATTGACTTAGCTCAAAGCCTTTATCAAGCTGGATTGGCTGGTTTAAAATGTTAATGATAGGTACTAGATGTTGTTTTTAGTTCGTTAAATCGCCTCGCAAATAAACTTGATCAATCGAAATTATTGTTGAGAAGTATGATATGAATGATCAAATTATGCTTTTGGAATCAGTTGGCGATAAAACTCCATTGAATTAATTTGCGCTGATCTCTTCGCCATGAATTAAAAAGATTTTGGTCAGAGAATGTGCAAAACGGGCTTATGGAAAGGTTCTCAGGTTTTACACCAGCTCTATATAGCTGATTAGCCGCAGATAGGCGAATATCTAGAAAAAACTTTCTTGGAGTAGAGTCAAAACCAATTAGGCCTAAATAGAACATATTAAGTATTTTTTCTTCAGCTTCAATGGGCTTGTTGAATGATTCTTGGTATATACTTTGGCATATAAGTTCAACTACATCATATCCAACTTGGTAGTTAGTCTTGCTAATGGCAGGGCCTAACGCAATGATTAAATTGTGTCTATTAGCTCCGAAATACTCCAGCTTTTCTATTGTCTTTAAAAGGATACCCTTGGATATCCCTCTCCACCCTGCGTGGCTTGCAGCAACAAGACCATTTTTAGGGTCCGCATACAGAACAGGTATGCAATCTGAAGTATATATCCATATGCTTTGTTTTTTTTGATCACTAACTATCCCATCTCCTGATGGCCAGGGTATTTGGCATGCTTTTGATGCTTCTATAACATTGCAGCCATGGATTTGTTTGTTTATATGAATGCTGTGATCTAAATTTAGATGCTTTGTTAACTCTTTAGGCGATTGATTCCCCCACTCTTTAGTGAAGAAACCATGCTGAATACCATTTTCCCTAAGTGAATTAGCTTGTAGGTAACTTCCTTTTTTGGATTTGATCCAGTGCCAGTCTTTACTTGAATCAGAACTATGTTTATTAGACAACAATTTGTTTTTAGTTAATGATGTTGAATAAATATTTAGTAGCCAGCTATATCTTTCAGCATCCAGAAACCTTTGAAAACTTTTTCTTCTGGAGTGCTTTGTACTGATATGAATTGAATTCCACCTGCCTTCTCTCTAGATCTGATAAGAACTTCTTTTGCTTCTTTAGATGCTTCATTTGTCATATCTGTTACTAACCAGCGATCATCTTGCCCTGCTTCGAGTAAGAGTTGATTTCCTTCTATAACTAATTTGACAGGTTCAAGTCCACCCAGCCATCCGGCTAAGGCAAGAGCACGAGTTTTGCTGAATAAACGTAATCCAGGGATAGGAATTGAAAGATCATAGCTTTCTTTTATTGGCAGAAGCCCACTGAATTCAATTGGCCATTCGTTTGCCTCATGAAGGCTTCCAAGAGGCAGCCAAGCGAAGCTCCAAGCATCCCCTCTTACGGCTTCAGGGAGTGGTTCTGGTTCATTCAGTATCGGAGAAGGAGGTGGTGCTATAGGGCCTGTGATATAGCCCTCTTGCTTTGGATAAAAATCTTTTTCACGCTCAGCAAGCCAATCAAGAAGAGAAAAGGTACGTCTACTTGCGATGACTTCTATTCCTACTTTGGTCGCAGCTTTTGTGATCATAGTTTTCATAGATGCTCGCCAGCAGCGCAGTCTTAGGGGGATTCCCCAGCCTTCTTTTTTTGCATCTTCAATAGCTTCTTCAAGCGCTTCTGAAAGCCAAATTGAATTGACTTCCCCAGCTGGACATCTTTTTTCCCATCGAAATGGTTTTGCCATTGTCAGATTTTCTGAGCTCGTTATGAGTAGTTCCCAGCGTTTTTTGCCGTCTGTTTCAATTATTGGTCGAGAGTAAAAGTCCAGCTCCCAATCAGATGTTTGGAGTAGAGGTAATTCTTTTGGGGAAGCTGTAGACATTTTAAGTCGTTTTCTCCTGATCTTGTTTCTGTTTTTCAGCATTCTCTTTTAGAGCGATCCGCGCTTTATTTGCTCTTTCAACCGCTTCTTCCATTACTTTGTCTTTTTCGGTAATTATTTCGCCCGGCGGCCCTTCTAAGAGTGCTGTGCTGAGGCTAATTCTGCCCCTGGCGGGATCAAGTTCGGTAATCATGGCTTTTACGGCGTCTCCTTGTCTAAAGACTTCTCTCAATGATCTGAAGCTGCCATTCGTAACCATTGAATGATGCAATAGGCCGCTTATTCCACCAAGGTCGACAAAATATCCATACGGTTTAATTGTTGCAATTTGTCCTTCTACAAGTTGCCAGATTTCAAGTTCAGAGAAACGAGCTGTAATTGCAGCTCGTTTCTCTGAAAGAACAAGTTTCCTTGTTTCTGGATTCACCTCTAAGAAAGCAACACCAAGTGTTTTTCCTACAAGTGACTCATGATTTTCTCCGTTTTCTAATTGAGAGCGTGGAATAAAACCACGTAGACCTTCTAAATCGCAGGTAACTCCTCCTCTGTTAAAACCATTTATTAATACCTTTACAACTTTCCCCTCAGCTTCAAGTTGGCGAACCTTTTCCCAACTTTTTCTAAGGGCTAGTGCTCTGCAGCTAATAGTGACCATTCCATCTGCATTTTGTTCACGGGTTACTAGTACTTCTACTTCTAAACCTTTAGGAAAACGTTCTTTGAGACTAGTTATCACACCAAGGCCACACTCTTTTTTAGGCATGAAGCCAGGTGCTTTCCCTCCAATATCAACGTATACACCGTCACTTTCAACCCCAATTACAGCTCCTTTTGCTATTTCTCCTGTATTGCCAATGGGCTCATTTTCATCTAATGCAGCTAAAAAAGCATCTTCATCAAAGTCAAAATCATCAACACTTCGGGTTTCTGGATTTCTTTTTAGATCATTTAATGGTGAATCTTTTGACGTTTGATTATTTCTAAAACCTCTCGCTTGATCAGGGGGACTAAGAAAATCGGCCATGCTGACCCCTTCGAGATCATCAAGGTCCAGATTTCGACTGATTGGTTTTGTATTAGATGGGGTGGCCTCTTTAGCAGAATAATTTGGTCCAGTCCCTAGAGAAACTTTGGTTGTCTCAGCACTGGTCTGTGAAGTTGCATTTGATTTATCGTCCGAGATTTTGTTAAGGCGTTCCTGCTCGTCTTTTCGACTGATGTGAATGACCTGCAAAGGTTTGCGAGGAGCTTCCGCTTCTTGCCTGACAGGTTTCTTGGGTTTATTAGGCTCTTGTACGCCTGATCCGGCCATGGGCCCCTTGAGGTCGTCGGGGGCTCATTCTGACAGGCGAAGTTAATTTGTTTAAAGTCGAGCTCGCGATGTCTAAGACTTCTCAACCTCGACGTTTCGATTATCTCAGTTGGCCAAAGGCTGAAGAGGCGGTAAAGAGGGATGGATCTACTTTGGTTTGGCCCTTTGGTGCTTGTGAGCAGCATGGGCCTCACTTGCCTTTGGCTACTGACAATTTATTTGCTGAAAAAATTTTAACGAAAGTTTTAGATCGATTGCCTAAGGATTTCCCTATTTGGATGTTGCCTTCTCAACCCTTAGGTTTCTCTCCAGAACACTCTGCTTTCCCTGGAACCTTTTCACTTTCAGCGCAGCTTTTGTTGAATTTGGTTATGGAGGTTGGTCAGCAGGCTTCATCGTTGGGATTTCGAAGATTGTTGTTTTTCAATGCTCATGGAGGTCAAATTGGCTTGTTACAAGCTGCAGCTAGGCAGTTAAAGGTTAATTGTCCTTCTATGGCAGTACTGCCATGTTTCCTTTGGAGTGGGGTGGAGCCTTTAAAAGAATTACTCCCTCGCCAGGAGCGTGAAGCTGGATTGCATGCAGGACTTGGAGAGACAAGTTTGATGCTTTCCTTGGCTCCTGAACTCGTTGGTCCTGAACGTCCTATGGATGGAGAACATTTGTCTTCAGAGGCTGTGGCGACTCCTCCAAGCGGTTGGAGTTTGGAGGGGGCTGCACCTTGGGCCTGGCTCACAGAGGACTTAAGCGAGTCTGGTGTTATTGGAGATAGCAGGGCATCCACCTCATCTTTAGGGGAAGAATTGGAAAAAGCTCTTGTTGAACATTGGTTAAGTCTTTTAATCAGTCTTATGGAGAGCAAATGGCCTCCAGTTGAGCAATTAAAAGGTTGAGTTCAGTTTAAGGAGTAACACAAAGGAGCTGATTATCATGAATGGGGAGTAATATCTCGCCCATTGCTCAAATTATTGATAGATCTATGGCGACCGTCGAATTATCTGAGGTTGCATTGCTGGATCGTCCGGACTTCTCTTCTGGAGAATTGCCTGACTTCACAACCGATGCCTATAAAGATGCCTACAGTCGTATCAATGCAATTGTCATAGAAGGCGAGAAGGAAGCTCATGGCAATTACATGGCGATTGGAACGTTAATACCAGAACAGGCTGAAGAGCTTGAAAAACTAGGTCGAATGGAGCTAAAGCACATGAAAGGTTTTACCGCGTGCGGTAAAAACCTAGGTGTTCAGGCTGACATGCCTTTTGCAAAGGAGTTCTTTTCCCCTCTGCATGACAACTTTCAAAAAGCTTTAGAGAAGGGAAACCTAACTACTTGTATTCTCATACAAGCAATACTTATTGAAGCCTTTGCGATATCTGCTTACCACGTTTACATTCGAGTAGCAGACCCCTTCGCAAAGAAGATTACAGAGGGTGTTGTTCAAGATGAATATCTTCATTTGAACTATGGCCAGGAATGGCTCAAAGCAAATTTGCAGAACTGTAAGGAAGAATTAATTAATGCTAATAAAATCAACCTTCCAATTATTCGTTCAATGTTGGATCAAGTTGCAGAAGATGCTTCTGTACTTCATATGGATAAGGAAGAGTTGATGGAGGAATTCATGATTGCTTACCAGGATTCACTCATGGAGATTGGTTTGGATAATCGGGAGATTGCAAGAATGGCTCTTTCTGCAGTTGTATAACTAGAAAAACCAGTTAAGGATTTATTCTTTGATAGGTTTCTAGAAAAGATTATTACTCACAACTCTTTTCTTAGGATCACGATGGGTTAGTCTCCTTTCTTCCCTCCTAGGGACAAGAGTTCTAATCCGGTTATTCCTATTTACTTTGTCAATGTTTGGATTGATCGGACACTCGACAAGTTTTAAGGACGCCAGATTAAAGGCGATGGAGTTGGGTTATGACCATATTGCCGAAGGTGATTTAGATGTTTGGTGTAGTGCTCCCCCTCAATTGGTAGAGCATGTAAAAGTTGTAAGTCCTTCTGGAAATACAATTGAGGGGGCTTATATCGACTCCTGTTTTGTTCCTGAAATGCTTGGTCGGTTCAAAGCAGCACGAAGAAAAGTACTTAATGCAATGGAATTAGCCCAGAAGAAGGGAATAAATATCACTGCTCTTGGAGGTTTTACGTCAATTATTTTTGAGAATTTCAACCTTCTTCAGCATAAAAATATTAGAAATACCACTCTTGAGTGGGAACGCTTCACTACTGGCAACACCCATACTGCTTGGGTGATTTGTCGCCAGTTAGAAATTAATGCTCCTTCAATAGGAATTGATCTCAAAAAATCTAGAGTTGCAGTAGTAGGTGCAACTGGGGATATTGGCAGCGCGATTTGTCGTTGGCTTTCTAGGCGAACAGGAGTTGCTGAGCTTATTTTGGTAGCGAGACAGGAGAAACCTCTTCTAGAACTGCAAAATGAACTAGGAGGTGGAAGAATACTTGGTCTTAAAGATGCTCTACCTGAGGCTGATGTAGTTGTTTGGGTAGCGAGTATGCCTAGAACACTTGAAATTGATTCATCGAAGTTACGTAACCCTTGCTTAATGATTGATGGAGGTTACCCAAAGAATCTCGATGGAAAAGTCTCAGGAGAAGGTGTGCATGTTTTAAAGGGAGGAATTGTTGAATTCTTTAATGACATCGGTTGGAACATGATGGCGCTTGCAGAAATGGAAAAACCTCAAAGGCAGATGTTTGCCTGTTTTGCAGAGGCCATGCTTCTTGAATTTGAAAATTGCCACACCAATTTCAGTTGGGGACGTAACAACATCACACTTGAAAAGATGGATTTTATTGGGGAGGCTTCTGTTAGAAATGGATTCAAAACCCTTAACCTCAATAATCCCTATCAGGCAGCCGCTGCCTGATAGGGATATTTGCTTTTAGTTACTCGATCTTTTCATTATGGCTCGTCGTTATCTACTTGAATTCGAGAAGCCACTTGTAGAGCTCGAGAAGCAGATTGAACAGATTCGAGAACTTGCTAGAGATTCTGAAGTAGATGTTAGTCAGCAACTTCTTCAACTAGAGACTCTTGCGGCAAGAAGAAGAGAAGAGATTTTTCAAGCTCTTACCCCTGCACAAAAGATCCAAGTGGCTCGACACCCTCAACGCCCTAGCACTTTGGATTTTATTCAAATGTTTTGCGATGACTGGGTTGAATTACATGGAGATCGAAATGGTAGTGATGATAAGGCCCTTGTGGGGGGGATTGGTCGAATTGGTGAAAGATCCGTGCTTTTATTGGGTCAACAGAAGGGCAGAGATACCAAAGAAAATGTGGCCAGGAATTTTGGGATGGCCACTCCAGGTGGTTATCGCAAGGCCCTTCGATTAATGGAGCATGCAGATCGATTTCATTTACCGATAATTTCTTTTATTGATACCCCTGGTGCTTATGCAGGAGTCCTCGCCGAAGAGCAAGGTCAAGGAGAAGCTATTGCTGTAAACCTGCGTGAGATGTTTCGCTTACGTGTTCCTATAGTTGCAACAGTTATTGGAGAAGGTGGTTCTGGCGGGGCTTTAGGTATTGGAGTGGCAGATAGACTCTTGATGTTTGAACATAGTGTTTATACAGTTGCTAGTCCTGAAGCGTGTGCTTCTATTCTTTGGAGAGATGCAGCAAAAGCACCTGAGGCTGCTTCTGCACTCAAAATAACAGCACCTGACTTGTTGACTCTTGGAGTTGTTGATGAAGTTTTAAAAGAGCCTGCTGGAGGGAATAATTGGGCACCTCTACAGGCAGGTGAGGTTCTTAAACAAGCTTTAGAAAAGCATCTCGATGAACTTCTGAAGTTGTCAACGAAGCAGTTGCGTGAAGCTCGTTATCGCAAATTTAGATCTATGGGTCGGTTTTTAGAACAAACCACTACAGAGAAAGATTTGACCACTTAAAATCTTTTGCAGTCTTTATAAGTTATTAATTGTCCACAGTCCTTATCACAGGTGCTTCCAGAGGTATCGGAAAAGCTGCCGCCAAATTGTTTGCAAAAGCAGGTTGGGACCTTTTGTTAGTTGCTCGTAGTAATAATGATCTTCAGCTATTAACTGAAGAACTTACTAAGACTACTGTCAGCACTATTCGCTACAAATCAATTGATCTTTCAGATCCTGCAGCAATAGCATTAGGTGTAGATGAATTGGTTGGGAATGGAGTATCTCCAGCTGTATTAATTAATAATGCTGGAGTAGCTTGGACTGGTGAACTTTTGTCGATGTCGTTGGAGAGATGGCAATGGGTTTTTCAGATGAACGTGACTAGTGTCTTTCAAGTATGTTCAGCAGTTGTTCCTTTGATGAGGTCTAGTGGTGGATTAATTATTAATGTTAGTAGCCATGCAGCTAGGAATGCTTTCCCTCAATGGGGTGCTTACTGCATTACTAAGGCGGCTCTAGCTAGCTTTACAAAATGCCTGGCTGAGGAGGAGCGTATGAATGGAATACGCGCGTGTACGCTAACCATTGGTTCGGTTAATTCAACTCTTTGGGATACTGATACCGTCCAAAGTGATTTTGACCGTAATTCAATGCTTACCGTTGAAAATGCAGCATCTGCACTTCTTTATATGGCGGAGCAACCATCTTCACAGGTAATCGAAGACCTAACACTTATGCCAGCTACTGGTGCTTTTTAACCAGCATTTATGACTTCTATTATTCCTTCATCAACTGATGATGTAACAAAAGAAACTAATGTTATCCAGGAGATTGGGGGTACTCCTAATGGTGAATTGGTTTCTGAGAGGATTCGTTCACGATTAGTTGAGAAAGGAATCTCTTACTTCGCTAATGATAACGTTTCTGAATGCATTGAACCAGGCGAGCTTAAAGAGCTTGAAAATGAAGTAGCAGTTCGCTTTAGAGACCTTCTAAAGAGCTTGGTGATTGATATAGATAATGACCATAATACAGAAGAAACAGCAAGCAGAGTTGCACGAATGTATATATCTGAGGTTTTTAAAGGAAGATATCATAAGCAACCCAAGGTTACGAGCTTTCCCAATGTCAAGAAATTAGATGAGATCTATACAGTTGGACCTATAACTGTTCGTTCAGCCTGTTCGCATCACTTTGTGCCAATTATGGGGCACTGTTGGATTGGAATAAAACCAGGTACTCGTGTAATTGGCTTATCTAAATTTGCGAGAGTCGCCGATTGGGTCTTTTCAAGGCCTCACATTCAAGAAGAGGCGGTAATGATTTTAGCCGATGAGATAGAGCGTCTTTGTGAACCTCAAGGTTTGGGTATTATCATTAAAGCTGATCATTACTGTATGAAACTTCGAGGTGTAAAAGAGTCACATTGCAGCATGGTTAATTCAGTTGTAAGAGGTGATTTCCGTCATGACTCTAGTTTGAAGCAGGAGTTTTTTGAGCTTGTAAGACAACAAGAGACAGCTCTTTCAAGGTAAAAATCTTAACCAGAGAAGGAAATTACTTGAAGTAGACTTTTCAATTAGTCTAAGTTGAATATTGTGTCGATAGATTCTTTGCGAGATTATCTTTTATCTTTCTACTTGCCTGATCGTTTTTATTAGAGCATTAACTAATTCAAGATTTTTAATCCCTGGAGAAGTCTCTAGGCGACTTGATGCATCTATTCCGAAAGGCTTTACTTGATGACTAAAGATTTTTGGTATCCATTCGGCACAGATGCCACCAGCAAGCCACCATGGGAGTCCAAATTTGACGTCTTGTAGCCATTCAATGGGAAGCCTGCTTCCTGTACCGCCCAGCTCATTGGCACTCCATGCGTCTAGAAGAAGTGCATCTGCAGACCCTTCAAATTTATGTACCTGTGAAATATCTATTGGTGTTTGGATACGAATAGCTTTCCACCATTCAATGTTGGGAAATCTCTGGCGAAACTTCTCACAGCGCTCAGGAGATTCTTTTCCATGCAATTGGACAACAGAAGGTACTCCCAATCCCTTCAGAGCAAGTTCAATCTGAGCATCTTGCATATCAGCTATGACCCAGACACGTTTCAAATTTTGAGATGACTTCTTAAGTTGTTCAAATAGGTTCCTTCTTTTTTCTTCGGAAACAAAACGAGGAGACCCTTTTACACCTATAACTCCGATTGCATCCACCCCAAGTGCTGCAATAGCTTTGGCTTGATTTAGTTGAGTGATTCCACAAATTTTGATTGCGGTGGATGTTTGAGACCCCATTTTGAAGGTCATTAGAGAGTGTCTTTTCTAGGATTAGTTAACCATTGGTCTGGCGCCAAGCCATATGGAGGTAGAAATTTGGAAGGCTGGGAGTTATTGAGGATTAGAGGAATCCCTCTGAGGGTTCATCCGAGTTGGTTTGTTATCTTGATTCTTTTTGCTTGGACTGCACAAGGACAGATTTCAACTGCAATAGAAGGACCTTTGCCATTTTGGTTTAGTTGGGGGCTGGGATTGATAACGTCCCTGCTTCTGTTTGTATCTGTTCTGCTTCATGAACTGGGCCATTCATTTGTGGCATTACATGAAGGGGTAAAGGTTAGAAGCATTACTCTTTTTTTGCTGGGTGGAGTTGCTCGTGTTGAAAGAGAATGCTCAACTGCGATGGGCTCTTTGCGTGTTGCCATAGCGGGCCCGCTAGTAAGTTTTTTTCTCGCAATAGTTTTTTTTCTATCAGTCAAATCTGCTAATGATTTTAGTCCAATTCTTGCCAATCTTTTTGGACAACTTGGCTCTTTAAATCTGGTTTTGGCACTTTTTAATTTATTGCCAGGACTGCCTTTGGACGGCGGCGTGATTTTAAAAGCTCTTGTATGGCAATTAACAGGAAGTCAGCGTAAGGGGCTGCAAGTTGCTACTGCAACTGGTAATGGCCTTTCTTTGTTGGCAATTTTCATAGGAACTTTGCTTTGTTTTCAAGGCGGAGGATTTGGAGGACTTTGGCTAGTAATCCTTGGTTGGTTTGGCTTTGCAACATCAAGATCACAGAATCAGATGCTTACTTTGCAGAAAGCTTTAACCGATCTAAATGTTGGTTCTGCAAGTGGGCGGAGATTTCGTGTTATGGAAGAAGATAATTCGTTAAGCAAGTTGAGTCAGTTGCGCTTATCATCACCTGATGAGAACTCTCTGCCTGAATGGGTTTTGGTATGTCGCCTGGGTCGGTGGGTTGGCTACGTTAATGATGAGGCTCTAAAGGATTTGCCTGTGCAGTATTGGGAGCAACATTCTTTGGCTGATTACACGAAACCTTTAAATGATCTACCTGCTGTAGGAGACAAAGACCCGCTTTGGCGGGCAGTTATCGCGTTGGAAAAATCAGTTGAGGGAAGACTTCTTGTCTTTAACCCTGCGGGCCTACCATCAGGAACCTTGGACAGAGTAGACGTTGGGGCAGCAGTACTTAAATATTTGGGATTAAAGGTCCCTAAGAACTTCTTGGAGGTTGCTCGCACTCAAAATAATTACCCACTTGGATTAGCTCTTCCTGAAGCTGTAGAAGCAATGCTTTCGGCAGGATTAATTGATAGATCGGGTTGATTAATATTAAGGGCATATTTCATTGAGTTAATTGTAATTTTTTCATATTCTTTTTTTGTAAGTTTTTTATCTTGCCAGCTAACTTCTGGCCAACAAGATCTACAAGCTTTATACAGTGTTTCTACTAAGCTTATCTTTGGAATAGAAATAGAAGCAGGTTTTGGTGCTTTAGTCTTGAATATTTCCATCCAAAGCTTCGCTGGTGGATCGAGAAGTATTTCTCCGTGTTGAAGAAGACTTCCCTTCTGCCAAACTTGCGCACTACCTATACGTTTATTACCAAGAGGGTCAATAAGGTCAGCGAGAGTTGAGGTGGAAAAACAATTTTTTTCTGAAGGATTAGCTGATTGATTTCCAAATATTAGAGGAAGGCCTAGGTCTGCAAACCCTTTAATTAACCATTGACTAGCTAGATAATAAGCTTCACGTTTTCTTCTGGGTGGTGATCGCCAAATAAGTGCATATGTAAGACCTCCAGAATGCAATACTGCATTGCCTCCTGATGGGCGCCTTATTATTTTGATTTCCTTTCGTTTGGCAAGATCTATCCAATTACTTGGTAGTTTCTTTTGGTTTTTTCCGACAGACAAGCATAACCCTTTCCATTGGTAAAAACGAAGTGCTATTGAAATATCTGAATTCAATTTGACTTTTTCCAAAAGCATCATGTCTGTAGCCATTTGATTCGGTCCCGACATATGCATTATTGGGAAGTAGTGACCTTTCTTGGAGATGCTTTGGTTCAAGTTTGAACTCAGGCTGTAGTGAATTAAAGAATTGTTAGACCTTTTTAATTGCTTTTCTTTACTAAACTATATTAGTCCTTTTTAGCGGGATATTATTAATAAGGCTTAATCCATAGATTTACACCTGTTTTAAAACCACATGCTCTTCCCTCCTGTTGAATATTATTAAGACCTTTAGGGTGGCTTTATATAAAATTTGAGCTTGTAAAAGCGAGCTCCATGAGTGTTATTGGATTTATATCTAAGGAAGTTTTTTGTTGAGTTTATTTGGTTAATCAAGGTTTGCACTGCTTGACCTAATGCTCCTAATTTCAAGGCATTTTTATTTAGGCCTTTCTTCGGGTGTGACAGCCTTTTGCAAATGGTGGCCATTTAGCCCCATTTGAGTTGAGAATAAACAAACACTTGTAGTTGACCACACATGGAGCTCACTCCTACTCTTGATCTTGCAGGCCTCTGCTTAGTAATTGTGATTCATTCTGGAGTGCTTGCTCTTCGTCTTGGAATTAGCCTTGCCAAGGCCTGATAAGACTTCATAGGGCTTGGCAGGAGAGGTTCTTTGCGATAAAAGCGGGTAATGCTCGTAACGAATTCCCTTGGCCACTCTCCTGGCAAAGTCCAGGTCTAACAACCAGAGTCGTCAGCGTGCGTCTCGAAAAAGAAACATAAAGCCTGTCTTTTCAAAAAAAGAGAGGATTGATGCTGCGACTTTGGCATCGAATATTCAGTTGCAGGAACAACATAGAGATTTGGTATATAGCTTTATCGCCTTAATAATGAAATTAGGTCTTCTGTTTATAGGTACTACAAGTCTAATCAAATTAGGTATTGCTTCTCATCAGAGGATGGGGAGATATACAGAGCTCAATTCTGTTCTGAATGTTGAATCCGTTAAGCTTGTTGAGCATCAGAATCGTTTTGATCGTTTTTTTACTATTGGAGGTGATCAGCGAATAATGGATGAGAATCATCAATGGATAGCACCAGATCGAATTAGAGTTATCTGGCGCTGAATTCCATGTCTAATTGAGACGATAACTTGGTTTTGACCAATACTTGACTTAAAAATCACTGGACTAATGCTTAGCAATGGCTTCTTCCCAAGCTGCCCCAGGTACAGTACTTATCACAGGAACCACTTCTGGAGTGGGCTTGTATGCAACTAAAGCTCTAGTTGATAGAGGCTGGAGAGTTATCACTGCAAATAGAAGTCCTCTTCGAGCGGAGGCAGCAGCTGTAAAGCTTGGTCTCCCTTCGGGTAGATCTCGTCAGTTAAAGCATTTGTTGATGGATTTAGGTGATTTGGAGAGCGTAAAAGAAGGGGTGAAGAATCTTCTTAAATATCTTGATGAGCCTTTGGATGCGTTGGTATGCAATGCAGCTGTTTATTTGCCAAGACTTTCTAAACCTCAGAGATCAGCTCAGGGTTATGAGATATCTATGGCTACGAATCATTTTGGGCATTTTTTATTAATTCAACTTCTTTTAGAGAATCTGAGTAATTCTCGCCGTCCAGTTTGGGTTGGCAGATCTTGGGGGATTGAGCCTCCTCGGATGGTGATGTTAGGCACGGTGACTGCTAATTATAAGGAATTAGGAGGAAAGATACCTATTCCAGCACCTGCTGACCTGGGGGATCTGTCAGGCCTTGAGCAAGGCTTTAGAGATCCTATTTCTATGGCTAATGGAAAGCGATTCAAACCTGGGAAGGCCTATAAGGACAGCAAACTTTGCAATATGATTACTACGCAGGAATTAGACCGAAGGTTTAAAGACTCGCCGATTTTGTTTAGTTCTCTATATCCAGGCTGTGTTGCAAATACAAAGCTGTTTAGGAACACTCCTAAGCTTTTTCAGTGGCTGTTCCCTTGGTTCCAGAAATTGATTACAGGAGGTTTTGTTAGCCAGGAACTAGCTGGTGAAAGAGTCGCTCAGGTGGTTTCTGACCCTGAGTTTGGTCTTTCTGGTGTTCATTGGAGTTGGGGGAACCGTCAGAGAAAGAATAGACAACAGTTCTCTCAGGAGCTTTCTGAGAGAGTGACTGATCCAAAAACCTCGCGCCGAGTTTGGGAACTGACAATGGAAATAGTTGGATTGAAGTAAGAGTAAGAGATTTTTGTTTTCGTGTACGCTTTCACTAGCTTAGTCAAATCCAAGTAGATCAAATATTTCCCTATCTTTTAAAGGATCAGCTTCTAATGGTTCAACTGAATTCGATAGTTTCTTTGCTAATGAAAGATATTCGTTTTGAACAGCTAAAACATCCTCAGTAGGTTCCATTTCGAAGATTGTGCATTTTTTTAGTCGGGACCGTCGAATAGCGTCTACATCTCGAAAATGAGCCATGGTTTTCAATCCAGTACGCTCATTGAACTTGTCTATTTGATCAGTATCCGCGGAACGGTTTGCGACAACCCCCCCTAGCCGTACTTTGTAGTTCTTTGCCTTGGCTTGAATTGCAGCAACTATTCGATTCATGGCAAAGATTGAGTCAAAATCGTTCGCTGTGACAATTAAGCAATAATTTGCATGTTGTAGGGGGGCCGCAAAACCGCCACACACTACATCTCCGAGGACATCAAAGATCACAACATCAGTGTCTTCTAAAAGATGATGTTCTTTGAGAAGTTTTACGGTCTGTCCTGTTACGTACCCCCCACAGCCTGTGCCTGCGGGAGGGCCACCACTTTCTACGCACATGACTCCATTGAAACCTTGGAACATGAAGTCCTCGGGTCTCAGTTCTTCACTATGGAAGTCAACTTCCTCAAGGATATCAATAACAGTTGGCACCATCTTGTGAGTAAGGGTGAAAGTACTGTCATGTTTAGGGTCACAACCGATTTGAAGTACCTTCTTCCCAAGCTTTGAGAATGCTGCAGAGAGGTTGGATGAAGTTGTTGATTTCCCAATGCCGCCTTTCCCATAGACGGCAATTACTAGTGCCCCTTCCTGTATCTTTGCCGAGGGATCTTGTTGGACCTGTACACTGCCTTCCCCGTCGGCATGACGAGCCAAAGTTGTTGTCATTAAGCTTCCTTTATCAATGGCCACTAATTCCATTTAAGAGAGAAAAAAGTATTGGCGCTGTTTGTTTGTGAAATTCGAAACATGTAGCTACTTTTTGATCCATTTTTCGAGCAAAAGGACAAAAAATAGCAGGAGAGGGTAGGAATTAATACTTAGTCAAGTGTTCTGCCTCCTGTATTTTGTTGGTATGAAATTTTTATGCTTTGAAGTGTGCTTTTGCGTCATATAGAGTTTCGCTATCAATTTTTCTGCACCCTATTTGGCGAGCATACTTTTCAGTTTTATTTCTAATTTTTCCTCTAACAAAGAAGGGGATCTTTGAAAGCTCTTCTTTCCCTTCTGTAGTCCAAATAGGACTTTCTTCTGATATCAAAGCTTCCGTTGTGTCTAGTGAAGAGTCTTTTTCTTTGTTCTCAGTGTGCCCTCCTAAGTGCCCTAGATGGCTCTGATGTCCATCAACAAATTCAAAATCATGGCGGAACATTCCAATCAAATGCTCTTCTAGCCCCATCATTAATGGATGAACCCAGCTGTCGAAAATCACGTTTGCACCTTCCCAACCCATTTGTGGGCTATAGCGGGCAGGCACATCCTGTACATGCATTGGGGTGCTAATTACAGCACAAGGAATTCCTAATCGTTTGGCACTATGCCTCTCCATTTGAGTGCCAAGAACAAGCTCCGGCGAAACACTTGCCATCGCTTCTTCTACTTTTAGATAATCATTGCTAATTAGCGCTTCTATCCCCAGATCTTTGGCCGCAGCACGAACTGAACGTGCCATTTCTCGGCTGTAGGTCCCGAGCCCTACGACTTCAAATCCAAGCTCTTCGTTGGCGATTCGTGCTGCTGCAAGAGCATGCGTACCATCACCGAAAATAAAGACTCTTTTCCCTGTGAGGTAGTTGGAATCTACTGATTGTGAGTACCAAGTGAGTCTTGATTGATTTTCCTGTTTGCCAGGGTTCGAAGGCGGCATCCCTAACAGCTCATGTAGTTCGAGTAAAAAGTCATTTGTTGCTCCCACACCAATAGGAACAGTTTTGCTGAAAGGCATGCCAAAATTACGTTCAAGCCAGAGACAGATTGGCTCTGCGATTTCTGGATAAAGGCAGACATTTATATCGGCTTTTGGCAGTCTTATGAGATCGGCTGGGGAAGAACCTAGAGGTGCGATGACATTGATATCGATGCCATTCTCACCAAGGAGCTTTTGGATTTCAAGAACATCGTCACGACAGCGAAATCCAAGAAGGGAGGGGCCTAAGAGATTTACCTTTGGTCGCCGCCCTTCCTTTTTCCATGCTTGGGCATCATGATTTTTATTCTCTGGCGTTTGCTTGCTAAGGAGTCCTCTGACAAGTTGATAAAAAGTCTCAGAGGCACCCCAATTTTCTTTTTTGCTATAAGCAGGAAGCTCAAGACTGATTATGGGAAGGTCGAACCCCATTCCTGCTGCAAGAGAACCTGGCTGGTCTTGAATGAGTTCGGCTGTGCAACTTTCGCCAACCAGAAGAGCTTCTGGTTCAAAGCGTTCAACAGCTTCGCGGATATGACCTTTGACTAGTTCCGCAGTATCCCCGCCGAGATCTCTGGCTTGAAAAGTGGTGTAGGTGACTGGAGGCCTTCGCCCCCGTCGTTCGATCATAGTGAAAAGTAGATCTGCGTAAGTGTCTCCTTGTGGAGCATGTAAAACGTAATGCACACCTTCCATCGAAGATGCAATTCTCATGGCTCCTATGTGAGGAGGACCTTCATATGTCCAGAGGGTAAGTTCCATTGATCAAGCGTGAGTAAGGATTTTTTGATTAAGGAGATTTCGTCGATGGAGAGGTCTGAAGAAAAGTTCTGCAAGGTCTGCAGCTTGATCAATTCCATGAATTGGGCTGAAGACAAGCTCGATAGACCACTTTGTGGAGATACCTTCTGCTTCTAAGGGATTTGCTAATCCCATTCCACAAACCACTAAATCTGGGGATTTTTGCCTCACTCTGTCTAGCTGCTTTTCGACATGCTGTCCTTCCATGACAACTGTATTTGGAGGTAGCAGCTCTAATTCAGGTTGCATTAGCTCCCTGTTGAGATAAGGGGTTCCTATTTCAACGAGTTCCATGCCGCATTCTCTATGAAGAAAACGTGCTAGAGGAATTTCTAATTGCGATTCAGGTAATAGAAAAAGGCGTTTACCTGAAAGTTTTGCTTTATATGTCTCTAGTGCCTTGCGGGAGCGAATGATCAATGGTTCCAATATTGATTGAACTAAGGATGCTTCAATTTTGAAAGCTTTTGCTGCTGCTTCCATCCATAGACGACTACCTTCTATACCTAAAGGGAATGGTGCCTGCAGTATTTCGGCCCCTCTGTCTCTAAGGACTCTTGCTGTTTCAGTAAGATACGGCTGAGTGAGAAGTACTTTTGTATTAGCCCCAACGGAGGGCAGATCTACTGATTCCCTCGGTGGAAGGCTTGCAACTTTTTCAATTCCTAGACGGTTGAAAAGTTTAATTAGTCTGTCTTCTACAGGGTTTGCAAGGGTGCCGACTAAAAGCAGTTGATTTTCTTGACTCTCAGGCATTAATGGAACAAGAGCTTTTAGGGCTCCATCTTCACCTTGGGTAAAGGTTGTTTCAATTCCACTGCCCGAATAGTTCAATACTCTTACTCGACCCTGAAAAAGAGAATTAAGTCTTTCAGCAACTCTGGCTAGATCAATTTTAATGACTTCACTAGGGCAAGAACCCACAAGAAAGAGGGTACGAATTTCGGGCCTTCTTTCTAACAACTCTTTTACGACTCGATCTAATTCATCGTGAGCGTCAGCAAGGCCAGCTAGATCTCTTTCTTCAAGAATGGCAGTGCCAAAACGTGGCTCCGCAAAAATCATTACTCCAGCTGCACTTTGAATTAGATGGGCACAAGTTCGTGACCCAACAACAAGGAAAAAGGCATCAGGCATTCGCCGATGGAGCCAAACAATTGATGTAAGCCCGCAGAAGACTTCGCGAGGGCCAGTTTCTTTAAGCAGCGTTGCGCCGCCCATGCTTTTCTCTCAAATCTTTATTAAAACTGCCCGGATTATTGGCAAATGGTCATTAGCAACGGAAACTCTTTGGAATTGGAAATTATTTGTTGCACTTTCGTAGTAATTCTAAGAGAGGTGTTTTGGCTCTTTTACTGGTCAGAATTTAAGGTTTGAACCTGTATTAAAACTTGGAATTACTTGTGTAAATTATGTTTGTTGAACTTGTAGATACTAGTTATAGTCAATCATTTCAGCTGTTGGACTTGAAGTGCCTAAGCAAGAAAAAATTATTACGCAATTAGGTCACACATTAATTATGGGTTAGATCTTTAGAATATTTGGATTGTATATGTGTCATGAAACCCTGATTAATACTGCCGACTAGTTCCGCCAATGAGAATTGTTTCTTTCAGCTTTATTTAGTTTCCAAACATTTCGACTGATCCGTCTTGCTATAAGGCCACCCCTCTCTGTTTTTGATGAGCCTGGCCGTGAGCCTAATAGTTGAGTTACTTCAGAAGTGCTTAAGGGAGCACCAGTTTCTATAGCCAGTGCTGTTAATTCAAGTCGTTGACGAAGCGAAACAAGATCAGCTTTTTCTCCAGTCCCTTCGGTTGACCAGTCCCACCCTGAGATGCCCTCACGGGACATTTTTTGCATTAGGCCTAGACCTATTAAACCCAAGGTCTGCTCTGCTTTTAGCTCAGCAGGCAAAGTGCTTGAATTGGATACATTTTCTTGAGGAGTAGACATTCTCTTAATTCGTAGATTTACTCGAAGTTATCGGCTCTTATTCAGCCCGCAAGTTCTTTTTTTTTTCTAGATCGTCATTTCGTCCAGTATTATCCGCGCCATGAACGGATTCGCCAGCTTGGAGAATCGTGAGCGGCGACTTGGAAGGAGCTCGCTCATTACTGGGACTGAGGTGCAGCCTCAGTCTTCTGGTGCAAGCTGCGTAATTACTACTGATTCAGAGACAGCGCGTGTTGCCCGGCAGGCAAGTCATGTACAACAAATTGAGTTAAGAACATATATTTTCCTTGACTCTCTTCAGCCTCAGTTAGCTGCCTATATGGGGACGGTGAGTCAGGGATTTTTACCTATTCCTGGAGATGCATGTCTTTGGATGGAGGTTTCTCCAGGGATGGCAGTTCATAGAGTTACTGATATTGCCCTTAAAGCAAGCAATGTTCGACTTGGCCAGATGGTGGTTGAGCGGGCTTTTGGATCATTAGCTCTTTATCATCGAGATCAAAGCACAGTCCTGCATTCCGGAGATGTGGTGCTGGATGCTATTGGTAGCAGTATTGATAGACGGAAGCCATGTGATGTGAGTTGGACTGAGGTAATTCGAGCAATTACCCCGGACCATGCAGTTCTTATTAATCGTCAGAATCGTCGGGGTTCAATGATTGAGTCTGGGATGAGTATGTTTATTCTTGAAACAGAGCCAGCTGGTTATGTGCTTATAGCGGCTAATGAAGCTGAGAAATCCTCAAATATTACTGTCGTAGATGTTAAGGGTGTAGGAGCTTTTGGCCGATTAACTCTTGCAGGAAAAGAGGGTGATGTAGAAGAGGCAGCAGCTGCCGCAATGCGAGCTATTGATCAGATAAACAATTAGATCAAGTTACGAAATTTCTAAGGCTTGGCGAAGGTAAGGCGCAATTTCACGTGCTGCCTTACCTCTACTTCCAAGCTTTGAAAGTTGCTCTTGTGTTAATTCTCCATAGGTACATTGAGCTTCTCTAACCCAAAAAAGTGATTCGAACTCTCCACCAGGATAGGCAGGTTCTTTAAGTAGTTCTCCCCAGCAAATCCCTTCGGCTGATTTGACCGGATTGCCTTCTGGGTCACATAAAATCATGACACTGTGGAATCGAGCACTTCGATAGGGGCTATTACCAAGTGCATCAAGGATTTTTTGTAGTTTTTTTTCATTAGTCTTTGCAAATCGAGCAGAGTAAATTCCTGGTTGGCCATTCAGCGCATCTACCTCCAATCCAGAGTCATCAGCAATTACCCAGCTGCTTGTGACTTTTGCTACTGCTTTAGCTTTGAGTAGGGCATTTTCAAGATAGGTAGACCCTGTTTCTTCTACTTCTAGATCCTTTGGTTGGCGTTGAATAGTTAGAGGTAAGGGTCCAAGCATTGCCTCGATTTCAGCAACTTTTTTATGGTTGCCACTAGCAATAGTTAATAGAGGCCTTGTCAAAATAAGTCGCTTTTCATAAACACCATTTTGCAAGGTCAGAGATCTTTCCAAATTATGTTTTTTAGATTTATTTGAGACAGGGAGGGTTGAACATTCCACCCCTAAGCAATAGCTAGGGACCTGTCTCGGTGGTAGAAAATACTTACCTTCCGCGCAGACTTCAACTCAATGTGCTGAAGCCCTCATCAAAATAACCACAGCTGTTTTTAACTGTCATGGACAGGGTGATAAGCAGAGCTTATAAAAGATAGAAAAGAAGGTAATCGGGTATTTAGTCAAATTTGCTTGACGTAAGCGTGGTCTTCAAAGCATTGTCCATAGCGAACATTCCATCCCTTTATTTTTAGGCAGGCTATGGCTAGCGAAACAATGGGCATCGCCCTCGGCATGATCGAGACACGAGGCCTCGTGCCAGCAATTGAAGCGGCTGATGCTATGACCAAGGCAGCTGAAGTGCGCCTTATTGGTCGTGAATTTGTCGGAGGTGGTTACGTAACTGTTTTGGTTCGTGGAGAAACTGGTGCTGTTAACGCAGCTGTTCGTGCAGGAGCTGACGCATGTGAGCGTGTTGGTGATGGTCTTGTTGCTGCACACATCATTGCTCGTCCTCATCGTGAAGTTGAGCCAGCTCTTGGTAACGGTGCCTTCCTTGGTCAAAAGGACTGAGACCTGACGACGATCTTTTGAGAAGGATCGCAACATCTCAATCTTCTAAACCGATTTAAAGGAGTTTTCTTATGAGCAAGAAGTATGACGCTGGGGTCAAGGAGTACAGAGATACCTACTGGACTCCGGACTATGTGCCCCTAGATACCGACCTTTTGGCCTGTTTTAAGTGCACTGGCCAGGAAGGAGTCCCCAGAGAGGAAGTTGCAGCAGCAGTTGCGGCCGAATCTTCTACAGGTACTTGGTCGACAGTTTGGTCAGAGTTATTAACTGATCTTGAGTTCTATAAGGGTCGTTGTTACCGCATAGAAGATGTCCCTGGTGACAAGGAATCCTTTTATGCATTCATCGCTTACCCTCTCGATCTTTTTGAGGAGGGCTCAATAACAAACGTTCTTACATCTTTAGTTGGTAACGTTTTTGGCTTTAAGGCTCTTCGCCATCTTCGCTTGGAAGATATTCGCTTCCCGATGGCCTTCATTAAGACATGTGGTGGGCCTCCAAACGGAATCGTTGTTGAACGAGACCGCCTGAATAAATATGGTCGTCCCCTCTTGGGTTGCACAATTAAGCCAAAGCTTGGCCTTTCGGGTAAGAACTATGGTCGAGTTGTTTATGAGTGTCTTAGAGGAGGCCTTGATTTAACCAAGGACGATGAGAACATAAACTCACAACCTTTCCAACGTTGGAGAGAGCGTTTTGAGTTTGTTGCTGAGGCTGTAAAGCTTGCTCAACAGGAGACTGGTGAAGTTAAAGGCCATTACTTAAATTGCACAGCCACAACACCAGAAGAGATGTATGAGCGTGCTGAGTTCGCGAAAGAACTTGACATGCCAATCATCATGCATGACTACATCACTGGTGGATTTACTGCCAATACTGGCTTGGCTAATTGGTGTAGAAAGAACGGAATGTTGTTGCACATTCACCGTGCAATGCATGCTGTGATTGACCGCCATCCAAAGCATGGTATTCACTTCCGTGTCCTTGCAAAGTGCCTACGTCTATCTGGTGGTGACCAACTTCATACCGGAACCGTAGTTGGCAAGCTAGAAGGTGATCGCCAAACCACTCTTGGTTATATTGACAACCTTCGTGAATCATTTGTTCCTGAGGATCGTACTCGCGGGAACTTCTTCGATCAAGATTGGGGTTCAATGCCCGGTGTGTTTGCTGTCGCCTCTGGCGGTATACACGTTTGGCACATGCCAGCATTGCTAGCAATTTTTGGCGATGATTCATGCCTACAGTTTGGTGGTGGTACTCATGGGCATCCATGGGGATCTGCTGCTGGTGCAGCTGCTAACCGTGTAGCGCTTGAAGCATGCGTTAAAGCGAGAAATGCAGGTCGAGAGATCGAAAAAGAGAGTCGCGACATCCTTATGGAAGCCGCAAAGCACAGTCCTGAGTTGGCTATTGCACTTGAGACCTGGAAGGAGATCAAGTTCGAGTTCGACACAGTTGACAAGCTTGACGTTCAGTAATAGCGAAATTTAGGAGGCTTCTTGCCTCCTCTCTTTCCTTTCCTAAATCTCAGTAGTCGATTAATCGTATCGGCTCTTAAACATTCCTAATCCAAGGTTTACTATGCCCTTCCAGAGCACAGTTGGTGACTATCAAACAGTCGCCACCCTGGAAACATTCGGCTTCCTACCGCCGATGACCCAGGACGAAATTTATGACCAAATTGCCTACATCATTGCTCAGGGTTGGAGCCCTGTAATTGAGCATGTTCACCCTAGTGGTTCTATGCAGACCTACTGGTCTTATTGGAAGTTGCCATTCTTCGGTGAAAAGGATTTGAATATGGTTGTCAGTGAGCTAGAGGCTTGCCATCGTGCATATCCCGATCACCATGTTCGCATGGTTGGTTACGACGCTTATACCCAAAGTCAAGGGACTTGCTTCGTTGTTTTCGAAGGTCGCTAATAGCGATCTGGTTTGTAGCCTCGAAGAATTATTCGAGGCTATTTAATTATCCTTTGGGAAGATTGATTTCTTCTTGATTTACGACGTTCCTATCTGGTAGACATGGCAAAACAATCCAGCCGAGAGCTAGTGCTTGAGCGCCGCAAGGCTCTTAGTCAAAGCGGGAAGAAGGCTGTTGCATTAAACAGCTCTACAGACAATAGAGTCCGTTCAGCTGCGGATTCTCGTGCTACCAGGACTGATGCCCAGGTAATTAAACCCAGAAAAGATAGCGCTGCATCTGTTGGAGTGAGAGCTGGTTCCAGTGAGTCCTTCTCTCTCTCAACTTCTTCTCCTGGTAGAAATATCAAGCGAGTAAGTCAACCAAGTAGAGAATTGGTTTTAGCTCGTAGAGAAGAGTTGTCTCGCCGTGGGAAGACAGCAGATAAAAGTAAAGACCGAACGCGAGTAGATGTTAAAAAGAACCCTGGCCAAGTAAGTACAGAAACTTCAATAAAATACTGCTGTGATGAATGTAAAGAGCGAGACTCTGATTCAACTAGTTCTGTAAATCATTTAACAACTACTAATCGAAATTCAGACTTGACTGCTAGGAATCCTGGGAGACGTCAAACTACAAAACGACGTGCTATACAAAACTCCAGTAGAGCACTTGTGTTAGCTCGCAGGGAAGCACAGTCTAAGCATGGTAAGACTGCTGGCCAGCAACCAACATCTGCAGCCTCTGTAGCTCGCCAGGGTGATCCTGAATTGACTAGCAGAGAGCTTTCACAGAGAGTACGTGAATTGAGAAGTAAAAGTGGTGCTAGTGGCTCTAAACGTTCAGGAGCTAGTCGACCCTGTGGCCCTAATCGAAATGGCTCCAAGCAATTTGCTTCTGCTGAAGATGCGCACTGGAAAGTTGGTGCTAGTGAAACTAATTCTGGACAGGTAGTTACTGGTACTCAAGCAAATAGATCATCTAAGACTACTGGTAATGAGGCGAGCACATGCCGTTCAGTTACTGGTACTCAATATATGGGCTCAGAGGTTTTTGAGACCTTCTGTCAAAATCCACCACCTCTAGGTCAACCTTTGAAGGTGGCAGTGACTAATACAACTCATGGCAATGTAGTGACCGGAAATGAAGTAGGTCGCTCTGAAAAAGTCACTGGAAACGAACCAGGTACATGCAAAGCTTTGACTGGAACAGAATATATTTCCGCTAATCAATCCAATGAATATTGTGGAGGAGTTAAATCTTCTCCTCGTAAAGTTGGCAAAAGTCTTACCTTAGATGGCAAGAAGGTAAGCGGCACTTTGATTGGTCGTGCTGCGAATGTTACAGGTGATGAGGCTGGGTCTCAAAAAGGATTAACTGGGGATCAGTATCTTGGTTCTGACCCACTACCTGAAGGTAGACCTGCTGAAAAGGTTGGTTCTTTTAATACTCTTCGTGGAGCTGGAGTAACTGGTACAAATGTTACGCGTGCTGAATCAGTTACTGGTAATGAAGCTGGTAGTTGTAAGCGAGTAACAGGTGATGAGTATATAGGTTCTCAACAATATCAAGTCTTTTGCGGTGGGAAACCAGCTCCCGAGGCAGCAAAAGTTGGCTTAAGCCTGACTAATAAATCAAAAGCTGTTAGCGGAACTATGACTGGTCGCTCAACTCTTGTTACTGGAGATGAGCCTGGTACTTGTAAGGCTGTAACTGGAACCCCTTACGCTGGTGTAGAACAATCTGACAAATGGTGTGACGCTTCTTCAGTTGAAGCTGTTCTCCAACGTACTCCTAAGAGAGCTGGAACTCCTGGTTCTCTTTTGACAGGCCAACAACCAGGGTTAGGTGGAGTAATGACTGGGACCGAGAAAGGAGCTTGTGAGACTTTGACAGGTACTCCTTATGTTGGTGGCGATCATCTTGTTCAGGCTTGTGGTTCTAACGCTCCATTAGGTAGTCATGGTTATCAAAATGCACCAACCTCAGGCCCAGGACGCCAATTCACTGTTCAGTCACCTGCCAGAGCTGCTCAGGTTCAGAGGGAACAGATTTCTGGGGTAACAGGGACCAGCTATGAAAATGGCTCAAGGATTACAGGTCCATTTGATATGGCTCCCGAGAAAGTCACTGGCACAGAACAGTTTCGTTTTGATAGTAAACCTCGTCAATTCAGCTCTGTCCCTGTTGAAGAAGTAGTAAAAAAAGAAGAAGACTCTCGTATCTCATCTCGTATAACTGGAGAAGGACAATCAGCAGGTTTAAACATTACAGGTGATGATTGGGCCCGTGGCGAACATGTCACTGGTACAGAAGGTGCATCTGCTCACAGACGCAATCCTTCTCGACCTGGACCAATGAGTGCCATGCCTGCTTTTGACAAAAAGCGGAATGAAGAACTGGCTAAACCAGACTTCCTTGTGACTGGATCTAGTGGCAATACTCAAGAAGGCCAGTTGGTGACCTTCTCTGGTGGAGCTAGAGGCTAAGAAACTGATGGCCTATCGCAGCTTGGCCAAAAATGTGGAACGCTTACGTCGGGGCCCTACTGCCCCAAGCAAGCGAAGTATGGCAGTGCAAACCCTAGCCCTAGAGCCAGAGGCCTCTCCGAAATGTACTCCTCTTAGGGACTCTGGATCTCACGCTCTTACAGATGAACTTTCCAACAAGCATCTCCAAGCTTATGAGATTGAGATCAAAGAAAAATTTGATCGAATTGTCCCTTTCTTAAAAAAGTTATCGGAGATTCAACATGAACAGGATTTTGCAAATCGGGCGCAAAAGTTAAGTCGATCAGAATTAGGTTTTAAGCTTCCTGATCATTTTCTTGAAAAGGCCTGGGTCCGTCCTCTTGATATGCGAGCTTTGTTCGCTTGGTGTGTTTTTCAATCTCATCAGCAAACAAGTGATCAGTTTTTTGATACAGACCCTTTGAAAGGTTCAGAATCATCTGATCAAGCTAAAACTTTTGAATCTTTTATTTCTGAATGTGGCTTTCACCTATTAGATATAACTCCTTGTGCTGATGGACGCTTAGCTCACTCTATTGCCTATGCATTAAGAATACCGTTTAGTGCTGTGCGTCGTCGTTCTCATGCAGGAGCTCTTTTTGATGTTGAGAACACTGTTAACCGATGGGTAAAGACAGAACATAATCGTTATCGAGCAGGACTTCCTAACCCTCCAGAAGTTCCAACTCGTTATCTAAAAGTTGTTATCTACCATTTTAGTTCTATAGATCCATCGCATCAAGGTTGTGCTGCTCATGGAAGCAATGATTCTCTCGCTGCAGCAGCCGGCCATGCGAGATTGCTTGATTTTCGTAAGGCCGTTGAAAAAAGCTTTTGTTGTGGCGCCTCAGTAGATCTTCTTTTGATTGGCCTGGATACAGATACAGATGCCATACGTATACATGTTCCTTCTTCTGGAAGTGAAATTCCTCTTGATAAGTGGATTTCAGCACTAGATATATATCAGCAAACAAAATCAATGTCAGCCGATCAGGCTATCCAAGAGATTGCAAGACAAGTGCAGGCTGTTGCTTCTACTGCAGATCCAGGGATGGTTTCTTTTGTTACGCGTTTAATTGCAAACAACATTTCTCAAATCGACTATGTTCGTCAACTTTATGGTGGCTCATACCCTGATGCGGGTCATGCCGAACGCTTTATTGGTGTTGGTATAGGTTTTAAAGAGGTTCACCTTCGTAATCTTACGTATTTTTCCCACCTGGACACTGTTGAAGAAGGTGCCCCTGATTTAGATGTAGGCGTGAAGATTTTTAAGGGACTCAATGTTTCTCGTGATCTCCCTATTCCTGTGGTGATTCGTTTTGACTATTCTGGTGATGTCCCTGGGGCTCGAGAACGTGCAATCGCAGATTGCCGAAGGGTTGATAGTGCAATTGCATCACGTTATCAACGGTTAGTAGCCGATGGACTGCTACATACTTTTCTTACTATTCGAGATAGAGATCAAAAAAAATCAGCCGAAGTTGTAGGGTCATCGCTTGATCCTTCATTTCAGGAGGAACACTGACATGCTTATTTGCAAGGTTCTTAAGCCGCTTGTTTCAACAAATCGGATTCCTGGGTTTGAACACAAACACCTTCAGGTTGTATTAGACGGTAGCTCCAAGAAAGTAGCTGTAGATGCTGTTGGATGCAAGCCTGATGATTGGGTTATTTGTGTGGGAAGCTCTGCAGCTAGAGAGGCAGCTGGTAGCAAGTCTTACCCTAGTGATTTGACAATTGTAGGGATTATTGATCATTGGGATCCAGAAGCCCCGAAAACTTCTCAAGGAGGATCTGGTTAATGGAAATTATGCAAGTTATGGGTCGAATGGTTTGCACGCAAAGAGTTGGAGGCCTAGGGCATATGAATCTTCGGATTCTTAGAAATAATAGTGGGAAAAATCTAGTAGCAGTAGATCCAGTTGGTGCTCGTGAAGGGAATTGGGTCTTTACTGCAAGTGGATCTGCAGCTCGATTTGCATGCCCTGATCCCAGTATTCAAACTGATCTAACGATAGGAGGAATTATTGACTTCTGGCCACCAGATGGATAGTTGCCTTTCCTTTTGATATGACTATCTCTTTTAAATTTATCGATAACTCTTATGACTAATTCTTCAGCTTCACAATCATCTAAGGCTTCTAAACAAACAGTTGATGTGTCTCCTGTTACACCAACAAGGTCTACCTCAAAAAGTTCTGGTAAAGGTACCAAAACTAATAGAAACTCTTCTGTTAAGAAAAGCAGCCCTGTTGTCTCCAAAGGAGGGCCTTCATCTGATTCAAGCAATAGTTCCAATGGACGAGGTGGAGCCTCTAAAACGTCTTCAAGAGATGCCTCTATTTTGAAGAAAGGGATAGCTCTTGGAATGATTGAAACGCGTGGAATGGTTCCTGCTATTGAAGCGGCAGATGCGATGACAAAAGCAGCTGAAGTGAATCTGGTTTCAAGAGAATATGTTGGCGGTGGTTATGTCACTGTGATGGTTCGTGGAGAAACAGGTGCGGTCAATGCTTCTGTTCGTGCAGGAGCCGATGCTTGCGAGCGAGTTGGAGATGGACTAGTAGCGGCTCATATAATTGCTCGCCCTCATATAGAGGTTGAGCCGGCTTTAGTAGCGAGTGGTGCTAAACGTCGCTACTAGTTGATTTCCTCTCTTTAATTGTTTTTCAATCTTTAAGTTGAACAGTTGTTTCTAATTGATCTAGGTTTAACAATTATGAATAACTTTTTTTGTAATGATTAAATGGAAGCAAAGGAATCACCCTATTCGTCTTGAGAGGCGATTTGAGTTTGAAAGCTATGAAGCAACAAGAGACTTCTTGGAGTCCCTTGGAGCACTTAGTGAATCAAAAAAAATCTTCCCAGATATAAGTTTTGGAAGCACTTATGTCAATATCACCCTGCGCCCTGAAAGTGAAGAGCAAGATGCACAAATGACTGATGTTGAATTTAAATTTGCTTCTGAAATAGATGAAATCCTCGATTGATCTCTCTAATGAGTATGTCGAGTCGGGGGTTTCCGAGGTTCTTGATCAGTTAGATCTTGAATTGGTTGGGTTGAAGCCAGTTAAGACTCGTATAAAGGAAATTGCTGCGTTGTTGTTGGTTGAACGAGCCAGGCAGAATTTAGAGCTTGCAACTAAAAAACCAGTTCTTCATATGTCTTTTACTGGTCGACCGGGTACAGGTAAGACCACTGTTGCCAAGAGAATCTCTCAGATATTGCATAGGCTTGGTTATTTGCGGAAAGGACATGTTGTAACTGTGACTAGAGATGATCTTGTTGGTCAATATGTTGGACACACAGCCCCTAAAACAAAAGAAATGATCAAAAGGGCCCAGGGGGGGGTTCTTTTTATTGACGAGGCCTACTACCTCTATAAGCCAGGCAATGAAAGAGATTATGGGGCTGAAGCTATAGAAATTCTTTTGCAGGATATGGAAGGGCAAAGAGATGGATTTTTAGTGATCTTTGCTGGATATAAAGATCAAATGGAAATATTTTATCGCTCTAACCCCGGTCTTTATTCAAGAGTTGCCCATCATATTGATTTCCCTGATTACACCAATGAAGAATTAATGGAAATAGCTGATTTGTTTTTAGTTGAACAAAATTATTCTTTTAGCAAAGAAGCATTAATAACTTTTGAAGATTATATTGAAAGGCGTCGAAATCTTCCTTTCTTTGCAAATGCCAGGTCAATTCGCAATGCTCTTGATCGAATCCGTTTAAGACAAGCAAATCGTCTTTTCTCTAGAAAGGGTGAGAGGTTAAGTAAAGAAGACCTTATGACTATCGAGGCATCAGATATTTTGGCCAGTAGAGTTTTTCAAGGTGAGATAGAGGGGCACGATTTAATGGATACAAACAAAAAATAATCTTCAGATCTTCTAAGGACTTATAAACTAGAACCTCTTTCATCTTTAGGTTGCTCAAGGTCGCGTTTTATCAAAACCATTAGATATGAAGGCGCTTTATATCTCCCTGGAAGACATCTGTTTAAGGTCTCTAGGTGGCTCCAACATACAGTACGCTCTATTTCCTTCGCACTGCGACCTTCTTGCAGAAGTCGCCTTAGTGCCTTGCAATAGAGCGGATAGCCAGCTTCGAGTTCCCCTATGGTCAGCTTCGCCGCAGGCATGATAAGTCTCTGTTAGAGACTTAATTTAGACAATCATCGGGCCACATAGCAAAGTGGCTTTTATGAAAGTGGGTTTTGCTCAATTTTAAAATAAAGAATCGGATTGAAATCCCAAGATTTTTTAGCTTGAACTAACTAGGTTCTTTCAGCGGTTGCAGTAGGTCTACATGATTTTCATCAGGCTTTTTGTTTTTTGACGTCGATTTGTGAAATGAACTTGTGATTTTTGGGACCTCAACCCTCCTTTGTCCCTAAATATGCGATGCAATCAATTTCTATGCGCGCGCCTTTCGGGAGAGCAGCTACTTGAACGCAAGCTCTTGCTGGGCTTGTACCTTCTGTAAAGGCTTCTGCATAAATTGCGTTAACAGCTTCGAAATCATTTAGATCAATTAGATAGATTGTTGTTCTTACCACTTGAGATGGAGTTGAACCAGCGGCACGTAAAACAGCCTTTAAATTGCTCAACACTTGATGAGTTTCAGCCTTGATATCTCCTTCTCCTACAAGGAGACCACTCGAATGGTCTAATGGGATTTGTCCTGAACAGTAAAGCCACCCATTTGCTAAAACTGCTTGGCTATAAGGCCCTACAGGGGCTGGTGCTGAATTTGTGTAGATGGCCTTTGAAGTAAAAGAATTCATGGCGGTTCAAATGAGCTATTGCAAGAAAGATGTTACTTTTAATAGCCTATAACTTAAATGAAGAGAATTTCTCTTGAAGGTTCTATCTTTAGCTTCATTTAAAGACTTTGAGATTGATTTGAAACTAGAAGTAAAATAAAGCTATTTTTAACACCGTTCTTTTTCTATTAGCCTCTCCAGCTATCCTTTTTGAGGCGTAAATTGGCAAATTCTTCTATATTTTTTGCACGAATAAATAGATTTATTTTGCGTTCTTCTTCTAGACTACTTGGAAGACTTAACAACCCTTTACTCCTTCTTTTTTCTACCTCAATTAGTCTGGAATTGATCGACTTATCATTAGGCTTGATTGTTAATGCCCACCGAAGGTTTGACTCTGTGTATTCATGTGCGCAATAAACCTTAGTTTCTTTTGGCAATTCATTAAGGAGTTGAATTGATTTATATAACTGTTCTATCGTTCCTTCAAAAATACGACCGCACCCTGCACTAAAAAGTGTATCTCCACAAAAAAGCAAAGGGTTTGAGGAAACATCTTTTTGCGATTGTATGAAGTAAGCCAAATGAGTGCTGGTATGTCCAGCAACTTCTAAAACCTTTACATGACATCCCATGATAAGTAACTCATCCATATCAACAACTGACTTGGTTTGGAACGGTATTCGTTTTAGATCTGTCTTGGATGCAACAATTTCTGCGTTAGGCCAAGAATTAAGAAGTCCTTCTGTTCCTCCAATATGATCTTCGTGATGATGGGTTTGAAGAATTCCTATTAGGTTTAAGTTTTTCCTATGAAGCCATTCTTCAACTGGCTTTGCCACTGATGGATCGACTACTAAAGCTTCATTCGCTCTAACCAATATCCAAACAATATTGTCTTGCAAAACAGGAAGTCCATGTATTGAGTAGCAGTTTTTTTCGTTGTACATAGCTTTCTAGGGATGGCAGATCGTTAAAGTCCAAGTTGATGAATTAATCCATGATCACAGTTGCGCTAGCTAAGGGAGCTTTGCTCAAGGACTCAGTGTCCAGTTTTGCTAAAGCAGGACTGGACTTTTCGACAGTTTTAGAATCTGGGAATCGTCAATTAATGATTCCTTCTCGTTGCGGTCGTGCTAAAGCATTACTTGTCCGCAATGGAGATGTCCCTGTCTATGTTGCCTATGGTCAGGCTCAGTTGGGAGTAGTGGGCTATGACGTTTTGAGAGAGAAGCAAATGCCAATAGCCCATTTAGTTGATCTTGGTTTTGGTGGCTGCCATATGTCTGTAGCTGTGAAAAAAAACAGTGGTTATAAAAGAGCTGCTGATCTACCTCCTCATTGCAGGGTTGCGAGTAAATTTACACATTGTTCGAGGTCGTATTTTGACGATCTAGATCTTCCTGTTGAACTTGTTCACCTCACTGGCTCGGTAGAACTTGGACCAATCACTGGTATGGCAGAAGCCATTGTTGATTTGGTCGCTTCTGGACGTACTCTTCGTGATAACGGACTTGTAGCAATTGAAGATCTTTTCTATTCAACGGCTCGCTTGGTTGGGAACCCACTTTCCTTGCGGTTAGATCGTGGTGAGCTTCAATCAATTCTTGAAGCAATTCGCTCTCAGCAACAGCTACCCGAGTTTCTAGGCTGATGGGATCAAATGATTTCCAGCGGATAAAACGATTAGGACGTTATCTACGCCAAGATAGGAAGAGGTTATTAATAATCTTTTTAATTCTTGTTCCTGTTGCTGTCGCAGGAGCTATTCAACCCCTTTTAGTAGGACAGGCAATAAGTGTCCTCAGGGGTGAGGCAACACTCTCCTTTCTTAATGACTTACCTCTAAGAGTTGCGATAAGACTTTTGATAGGCATTTTGTTGATTTCGGTTCTCTTTCGTTTGGTTTTACAGGGTTATCAGACATACAACATTCAGGCAGTTGGGCAAAGACTTACAGCTCGAATACGTGACGAATTATTTTCACATGCAATGGATTTGTCATTACGTTTCCACGACAGAATGCCTGTTGGGAAATTGCTAACGCGATTAACTAGTGATGTTGATGCTTTGGCTGAAGTATTTGGGAGTGGGGCGGTTGGTGTCTTGGCTGATGTTGTAAGCCTTTTGGTTATTGCGGTGACAATGCTTCTTATTGACTTTAGGCTTGGCATATTACTCTTATTCACCCAAGTACCAGTCACATATTTTATACTTTGGCTTCAGAAACGTTATCGAAAAGCTAACTACAAAGTAAGAGAAGAATTGTCTCAGTTGAATGCAGATTTTCAGGAGAATCTACAGGGACTAGAAGTAGTCCAGATTTTTCGCAGAGAATTTATTAATGGACAAAAATTTAATAAGACAGGAATGTTTTACCGACAAGCTATAAATGGAACAATCTTTTATGACAGTAGTATTTCTGCTTTCATTGAGTGGGTTTCACTTGCCGCAGTAGCCCTTGTTCTTGCCTTAGGTGGATGGATGGTAACTTCGGGAGCAATGGGGCTAGGAACTTTAACTACTTTCATACTTTATTCCCAAAGATTATTCGACCCACTTAGACAATTAGCAGAAAGATTTACTCAAATTCAAGGAGGTTTAACTGCAGTTGAAAGAATTGGTGAGTTATTAGAAGAGAGAATAGAAATTTTTGATCAAAAGAACCTCTTGTTAAATCCTAATAGTGTAATTAATGAAGAAAGATCTCAATTAGGAGAGGTAATCTTTGATAAGGTTAATTTTTCTTATAGGCCTGATGAGCCAATTATTCAAGATTTAACATTTAGGATTGCACCAGGTGAAAATGTTGCTCTTGTTGGACCCACTGGATCAGGAAAGACTACATTAATCAGATTGCTTTGCAGGTTGTATGAACCTCAAAGTGGTAGGATTTTGATTGATGGTAAGGATCTTAGGCGGATACCTATCTCCTATCTTCGCAAGCAAGTAGGTGTAGTACTTCAGGATACATTTTTATTTAGTGGCAATGTTGCAGATAACCTTCGTTTAGATAAAGATATAGATGATGATCGCTTGATAGAGATATGCAAAGATCTTGGATTAGAAACTTTATTAAATAAGCTGCCAAGAGGTTTGAATACCGAACTAAGAGAACGTGGTGGAAATCTGTCCTCAGGCGAACGTCAGCTTTTATCTGTTGTAAGAGTCGCTATTCGTAACCCAAGAGTTTTAATCATGGATGAAGCAACTGCATTTATGGATCCTTCAACAGAAGCTACTTTGCAGCGAGATTTAGATCGATTGCTTAAGAAAAGAACTGCCTTGGTGATTGCTCATAGGCTTGCAACTGTTGAATCGGCAGATCGAATTCTAGTTTTGAGAAGGGGAAGATTGATAGAAGAAGGAACCCATGAAGGGCTTAGGAAGCTTGGAGGTCTTTATTCACAATTAGCAGAATTACAAGAACAGGGTTTGGCTAAACTTTAAAGAAGGACCACACTGAATTATTATTTAGAAAGAGTTGGGACAGATGGTCGCACTGCATTGATTGGCTCATATTCTCTAACAACGGAGGAGCTTCAAGAGGCTTATGGGGATGGGGCCTGCAATTGCCCATCCCCTAATGAGCAGATGGCTCTTGTTTTTAGTCAAGCAAGGCCTTTTGATTTGGTTGAACTTGAACAGTTGTTGCGCTCTGTTGGATGGAGCCAAAGACCAATGCGAAAAGTTCAAATTGCACTTGATAATAGCTTGCTGAAAGTAGGACTCTGGAGACATGATCAAAGCTTCCCAAGATTAATTGGCTTTGCCAGGTGCACAGGAGATGGAGTTCTTGAAGCTACTGTATGGGATGTTGCAGTGCACCCTATTTATCAGGGGTTTGGATTAGGGAAACTACTTATGGATTATGTAAATAGATCTCTTAGGGATATTGGAATCAGAAGGATTACACTCTTTGCAGACCCTGGTGTAGTTGCTTTTTATAAGAGTCAAGGTTGGCTCCTTGAGCCAAAAGGACATCGATGTGCATTTTGGTATGCCAATTAATTCTTTATAGAGGAATGTTGTTAGTAGGGAACTCTTCTTTTACTGCTGATAGAAGTTGACAATCTATATGTTCAGTTTGAATCTAGCTTTATTAGAAATTATTGACGAACTTTAGTGTTCTTTTTGTAGTATTCACATGCAAGCTTTTTAGAACTTTCTCCTCTCCTCCATCGACGTCTAAGTTTTGCATTCTCAAAGGCTTTAACTATAAAATTATTTTTATCCCAACGACGACTATCGCAATATAGTGGGAGTCCTATTCGTTTGATTTTGATCTTTTTTGTTATACGCTCTATGAACTCAAGATCTTCCATTAAAGAAAGTGGTTTATATCCACCCATTTCTTTATATAATGATCTTTTTATTAATAATCCTTGATCACCATATGGTTTCTTTAGGAAATTACTTCTAATAGATACAGCTATTTCTAGTAGTTTCAATTCTACCTTTTCACTTTGGACTTTAAAATCAAAGAACCATGCTATGTCTTTTGAAGATCTACGATTTATTATTTTGGACAAGGCTTCTGGCCAAGTCCCTGGTATTCGACAGTCAGCATGTAGAAATAAAATCCACTCGCCACTAGTATTGGTTGCACCGTAATGAAGCTGGAGACCTCGATTTGCTTCTAAAATTTGTATTAATTTAGCGCCTCCTAGTTTTGCAACCAGCTCTGTTAAGTCTGAACTGCAGGCATCACAAATACAAATTTCAAGTGGATGTGGCCAAAGGTTTAGATCAGCAAGTAATAGAGGAAGATTACTTGCTTCATTAAAACTAGGAATAACAATGCTTAGTGTCTGTGACGTACTTAGCCTTGCCATGGAGAAAGATCGTTTAGGTGGTCAACATCATTTTGTTCACGTAATAATGCATATCTAATATCTTTTTCTTTGGCTTTTGAAATGGTTTGTCTGAGGACTTGATTTGTCCCCCATGCTATTGAATCGAAAGGCCAGCTAACTAAAGGATTAACTAATTGTTCTGAAAGCCCTAGTAACCAATACCCTCCATCTAAAGCTGGCCCTAGAACCATTTCATTGCTTTCTAATTCTTTTATAGCTTTGATTAGATCAAGTTGGCAAAGGGTTGGCAGGTCAGTTCCTATCAGGAGAGTCGTTCGATTAATACTATTTTTTGTAGTTAGTTTTTTATGTGATTGCAATATTTGCCTTTTCATGCGTAGTCCAAGGTCTCCTTCACCTTGATGGAACACATTTTTTAAGCCTTGATTTAATCCCCATTTTTGCCCTTCCTTTGAGGAGATACCAGAAATGGCAAGATGGACTTCGACTAGCCATCTTTTTGCAAGGGATTGGGCTACAGCAATCGTGTGTTTTGTCAATTCACCTTGTATACGGGCCGCATTTTTCGGGCCAATATTCGCAGCAAGTCTGGTTTTGCAATGGCCTTCTACAGCCAATTTTGTCATCAGGATGAGAATAGGTCTTTTGTTGGAAGCAGTTTCCAATGTCATTTTTGGACTTAATTTTTTGTTTGATTTGAAGCTTGTTAAAGGGGGGAACTGAATATGGTTCCTTTTTGGGAGATTGATAGTTTTGACACGAGCTCGGAATGTCTTA